>JAILGH010000071.1 GCA_024697025.1 Pseudobutyrivibrio sp. | reverse complement strand
ATCAAAATCAACAAGGTGACCATCAAACTCTGGACCATCAACACAAGCGAACTTAACTTCGTCGCCAACCATAAGACGGCAAGCACCACACATACCTGTACCATCAACCATGATAGGGTTCATAGATACAACTGTAGGAATGCCAAGCTCCTTTGTAAGGAGGCATACAAATTTCATCATAATCATAGGACCGATTGCTACGCAGTGGTCATACTTCTTGCCAGAATCTACAAGAGCCTGAAGTTGCTGGCAACCATTACCGTGGAATCCGTAGCTTCCATCATCTGTTGCAAGATAAAGCTCAGTAGCAACTTCTCTCATCTCATTCTCATAGAAAAGGATATCCTTTGAACGTGCACCGATGATAACTGTTGTATCAACACCATGCTCCTTAAGCCATTTAACCTGAGGATATACAGGAGCTGTACCAACACCACCAGCGATGAATACGATACTCTTCTTTTTAGTCTCTTCGAGATTAGCCTCTTCACATAACTCTGAAGGCTGTCCAAGTGGACCTACGAAATCCGCAAAGCCATCACCTACTTCAAGGTTTGCCATGCGCTCTGTAGATGCGCCAACTATCTGGAACACAATAGTAATTGTTCCCTCCGCTCTGTCATAGTCACATATAGTAAGAGGTATTCTCTCACCTTCCTCATCTATCTTTGCGATGATAAACTGTCCTGGTAAGCAGTTGTCAGCAACACGATGTGCCTTAACTACCATAAGGAAAATCTTATCAGAAAGCTTTTCCTTCTTTACGATTTCGTACATAAATCTAGACTCCTTCCATATAATAAACATACCCTCGTATTATATATGTTCACTGTAGCATTGTAAAGTATGAAAGTGGACAAAAAAGTTATAATTGCTATATGTTTTGCTATATACTTTTATCCCAAGCTTTAACTTACTTTGCTTTCACTTCGTAAATTTGAGTGTACTCTAATTTCTTGAATGTCTCTTCGTCAATTTCTTTTTCAGATACCCCAACAGCTTTTAACCTCTCCTTTTTCATCTTATCAAACTCATCCGTAGATATTGATTCGTAATCAAAACATTTGTCTATAGATTCTTTAAGATTAGGAATGTCAGGCTTCTCATAAGTTTCTTTATCAGAGTTATAGAAAACATAGGTTCGATACTTTTTGTTATCATAACTTAATGTTTGTATTGTAAAAACATATTTTTCATCTATAACTTCTAATTCTGGCATAGCTTCACCTAACCCATCTTTACGCGCCACTTCAATATCATAAATCGGCTTTATCTTGCCAGTACTATCCATTAGATCATAAGCATCATAGAACATACACTCATCAAATCCTGGAACTCCAGAATTGTAGATTACTCCATACTCGTTAAAATAAACATCCCAACGCTCACCATGGGAAAAACATGCATAAACCACCTGCAATTGACTACTAATATCTTTTATCACCAGTTTAAAATCATGAAAAGGAAGTTTAGTGCAGTCAACACTTAAGACCAACTCGCGATTTCCATCCTTTCCGCAGTCTATAAATGCATAGCTTACTGACTCAACTTTGTCATCGCGCTCATAGTCCTCATCAGATAAAGCAAAAGCATTATTGATTGACTTTACCAATTGCTCAAGTGTGACATCCTGTTTAAGTAAAAGCTCACTCAATTCGCCAACATTAACTGAGTATGCCGTTTTATTTGCATTTTTCCGATAATATGAAAAGCTTATCGTGCCCTTTCCTGCCAAAAATTCATCATATTTATCGCCTGACTCATTCTCGACATATTTGAATTCTCCAATGGGTTCCTCTTCGATGTCTGTTTCGTCCTCTGTATCTTGATTTGATTCTTTAGCTTCACCGTCATCTTTTTTATCAACACTTGAATTTTGAGCCGCTTGTGCTGCATTTTTTGCATTTGCCTTGCCCGGCATACACGTGTGAAAAATGATAGCCACAAGTATCACTAAGATAAGTGCTACTACACCTACTACTGCAATTTGTTTTTTGTTAAATTTTTTCATAAAATTATCCTTCCCTGCTGAAAACAATTGTAATCAAATATATTTAAGATAAACCGCAATTTAAAATAATAATGCCTCTCTCGTCTGTAAACGAAAGAGACACCCCTCGCTGAAAGCTAATTAACATATTTAACTAAAATAAACCAACTCGTCTTCTGGCTTCTCAGCCTGCTTAATATCAACCGGATATAAAACAGGTCCCTTGCCCTTATATTCCTTTGCAAACTCAACCTTAATCTGAGCTGTAATATCAACCCAGCTTCTATGAGCAAGAGTAGATGCCTTATCCCATTTACATTTCATGCCAAGGAACTGAATATCCTCAACACAACAAGTCATAGCAAAACGACCTGGAACAAATACATCTCTTCTAAGTTTGCCATCATTTGGATTATAAACAAGACCAAGAAAATGAATCTTCTTGCCGTCATACTTCTTTGGATTTTCCATACAATCCATAAACCAAAGTGCATAGTCAGCGTCAGTAATCTCAATCACCTCTGCATTAATATCAAATGGTAGTTCCTCTGGAGAATCATCAATTGAGCCGTCTGCTCTCTCATAAACAATCTGAGCTGGGCGATTCATCGACTTAATCTGCCCTCTGAACTTGGTCTTTGGTGTTGCATCGGTACATCTGTTAATAATAACCACCTCTGCCTTAAAAAGCTGTTCCATCATTATGGTACGCATGTTGTTGAGATAGTTTTCAAATGTAGTAGCATCAACAGTCGCAAGTGACTGTGCAACAACCCATCCCTCTGGAAGAGGCTCATCATAAATATGCTCTACGCCCCAAGTTCCATTGTACTCAAGGAAAATAACATCCGGATTGTATTCTTTAGAAATACGAGTAAGATTGTCTAAGTTGAATTCCTCCTCGGAATCAATTGTTGCCACCTTGGCATTGACAGTCTTAAGCTTTTCGATGTCGTACTCAACATCTCCATCCTCACATGACAAAATGAGGATTCTATCATCGCCCCCTGCGGCGAAATCATTTTCAAACAATGTCTCCTGGATTAAAGTGGTCTTTCCACTATCCATAAATCCAGTAAAAACATAAACTGGTATATCTTTTGCCATAAAACTCCTATCTAAGTCCGAATAATTCTTCTATCTTGTGCTCATCAATATCAGCACCAATTACTACAAGACGTCCAGTGTAATCTGGCTCTCCACTTCTAAGCTCGTACTCGCCATCAACAAAATCAAAGTAAATCCAACCGCCATTTACATCCTCAACCATACCCTTAGAACGAATAACTGTACCATAGTCTTTGGTTGTAGCAAAAAGCTTCATAGCGTTTTCAATTGTAGCCTTCTCAAACTTGTGAGGAGTCTCCTTGCCCCATGTAGCAAAGACATCATCTGCATGGTGATGATGATGGTCATGGTCATGACATCCACATGTGCAGTTCTCGCCATGTTCATGATGATGCTCATGGTCGTGGTCGTGATGGTGCTCGTGTTCGTGGTGATGCTCATGTTCATGCTCGTGCTCGTGATGATGCTCGTGCTCATGGTCGTGGTCATGATGGTGCTCATGTTCATGGTCATGATGATGCTCGTGCTCTTCTAATTCATGAGCCTCCTCAGCAAGATGCTTCATCTCATGAGCGAGATTATCCTGTCCTTCCATAACTGTAAGAAGCTTTTCTCCAGAAATCTCATCCCATGGTGTTGTAATAATAGCAGCCTTTGGATTAAGATTTTGAATCTGCTTTACACAGAACTCAAGCTGATCTTCAGAAGCTGTCTGTGAACGCGAAAGAACAACTGTTGTAGCAAACTCAATCTGATTATTAAAGAACTCGCCAAAAGCCTTCATCTGCTTAGATGCCTTAAGAGCATTCACAACAGTAACGAGGCCACAAAGCTTAACATCTGATGTATCTTCAAGCTTGATAACCGAAGTCATAACGTCTGAAAGCTTGCCTACGCCTGATGGCTCTATGAGTATTCTGTCTGGGTTAAACTTCTCAAGTACCTCATGAAGATTCTTATCAAAATCTCCAACGAGAGAACAGCAAATACATCCAGAATTCATCTCGGAAATAGTGATGCCGGCATCCTTTAAAAATCCGCCATCAATTCCAACCTCTCCAAACTCGTTCTCAATGAGAACTACCTTCTCACCCTTATATGCTTCCTCCAACATTTTCTTGATATATGTAGTCTTACCTGCGCCGAGGAAACCAGAAATTATGTCAATCTTTGTCATTAAAAATACCTCTTTTCTCAAAGAATTATTTGTTTTCCAACAACCACATATTTTAGCACAGAAATGTAAAAAAAAATAGACCGCTTATTTATATAAAATAAGCAGTCTATTAATAAATTTTAGTTCATCTCGTCTAAAGCAATACGTTCGATATGCATAGCTAGATAACCTATCTCTGCACTATCGATTTTTTTATTAAGACTCTTTTCTAGCTCGGCACAAATATTTGTAGCCTTTTTGAATGAATTTGCTGCAGTGGCGTTAATGTAGTCGTTCATATCAAGCTTAATAACCTCGCCTTTCATAGTACGAGCAATCATATAACGGATATGATTAAGCAACCTGTTGTATGACAATGAAAGTGTATCAATATGGGTTCCAGTCTCCGACTCAACCAAAGAAACGCATTGACGAACTGCCTCTGCCATTTGCATTGCTTGAGAAACAGCCTGGTCCATAATAGATGAATGAATATGGAGAGCTATAAAGCCCACCTCATCATCTGTAAGAGCTACACCTAATCTGTCACTAATAATTCCCTTGGCCTTTTCAGCGACTTTGAATTCAGAATGAAATAACACTCGAATATCATCGGTCAAAGGATTGCGAAGCTGCTCATTGCTCCTACTTCTCTTGACAGCATATTCAATATGGTCTGCCAGAGGAAGCATAACATCCCTGTCGATAGTCTGAAATGTCTCCTCGGCACCATCTAAAAGTTCATTAGCAATTTCCAAATATACAGGGTCTATTGAAGCGACTAAATCTCTCTTGTCTCCACGCTCGGTGGATTCCTTTAAAGAATAAATCTTGCTCTCAGCATCTACATCGATTGTCTCGCTGACATGCTTGCCAAAACCAATGCCTTTTCCCATAATGAGAAATTCTTGAGTTGTATTTTCCAATATACCTATTAATGCATTATGATTTAGCACCTTTTCAACTCTATACATTGATGGATACTCCTAAATTACTCGTAAAAATCTACTGCTAGTAAGTCGTCTCCGATCTTAACATCGCCATCTGCGATACGACGAAGCTTCTGATTGCCTTTAAGCTCTGTGCAAAGAACTGGTGTAGCGATAGATGGAGCATTCTTAGAAATGTAATCTAAATCTGCCTCCATGAGTACGTCACCCTTCTTAACCTTCTGGCCATTTGTAACATGAACATTGAAGCCTTCACCATTGAGCTTAACTGTGTCAATACCAAAGTGAAGAAGCATAGCTACATCGTCATCAGTCTTGAATCCGATTGCATGCTTTGTATCGAATACGAATACAACTGTTCCGTCTGCTGGTGCGCATACCTTACCATCGTTTGGAGTTACAACTGCACCATCACCCATCATCTTCTGAGCGAAAACTTCATCTGGAGTCTCTGCTAAATCAGCAGCAACACCTGAAACTGGGCTAGCAAGAACAACTGTCTTAACAACCTTGCCTGTTGGCTCTGCAGATACCTCTGCCTTTGCCTCCTCAGCAACTGCGTCATTTGCTCCATTATATTCTACATTTGGAGCTGTCTCAAGATAATCTTCAAGATTAGACTTGATAACTGTAACGTGTGGTCCGTAAATTACCTGAACACCGTTACCCTTGTGAACTACACCTGAAGCACCTGTAGCCTTAAGCATAGCATCGTTAACGAGCTCTGACTTGTGTACTGTTACACGAAGTCTTGTAGCACAGCAGTCAACATCAGAGATGTTTGCCTTACCACCAAGACCATTACAGATCTTCTCAGAAGTCTCATCATTCATAGACTCCTTCTTTGCGTTGTAATCTGAACGTCTGTAAAGCTTAACTTCCTCGTCAGCGTCACGACCAGGTGTCTTAAGGTCGAACTTCTTGATAAGGAATGTGAATAAGAAGTAGTAAACTACGAAGTAGCCTGCACCTACAACTGGTACCCATACCCAGCTTGTAAGCTTGTTACCAGGAAGAATACCGAAGAGAATTAAATCGATAATACCGCCTGAGAATGTCATACCAACACCAACGCCAAGCATGTGCATGAACATGTATGATGCACCTGCGAAGATACAGTGGATACCGTAAAGAGCTGGAGCTACGAATAAGAATGTGAACTCGATTGGCTCTGTGATACCTGTAAGCATTGAAGTAAGTGCTGCTGAAAGAAGAAGACCACCAACTTCTTTTCTCTTCTCTGGAAGAGCTGTTCTGTACATAGCAAGAGCTGCACCTGGAAGACCAAGGATCATGAATGGGAACTTACCAGACATGAATCTTGTAGCTGAAACTGCAAAGTGGCTAATTGTATCCTGTGCACCAAGCTGTGCGAAGAAGATGTTCTGAGCACCTTCGATTGTCTGACCAGCAACCTCGAGTGTACCACCGAGTGATGTCTGCCAGAATGGAAGATAGAATACATGGTGAAGACCGAATGGAATAAGAAGTCTTTCCATGATACCGTAAATCCATGTTCCAGCATAACCAGACTGCATAACGATACCACCTACTGCAGCGATACCCTGCTGTACGAATGGCCATACGAAGAACATAGCAATACCAACTACTGTATAAACCAAACCTGAGATGATAGGAACGAATCTTGTACCACCAAAGAATGATAATACCTGTGGAAGCTGAATCTTGTAGAAACGATTGTGAAGTGCTGCAACACCAAGACCTACGATCATACCACCGAATACACCCATCTGTAATGAAGTGATACCGCAAACTGAAGTTGTTGCACCATCAAGTAATGCCTCTGGGCCACCATGAATTGTAATCATAGCACCGATTGAAGCATGCATGATTAAGAAAGCGATAGCACCAGCAAGAGCTGCTACTTCCTTCTCTTTCTTTGCCATACCAATTGCAACACCGATAGCGAAGATAATTGGTAAGTTAGCAAATACAATGTTACCTGCGTCTGACATAACAGTAAGAATAGCGTTACCTACTGTGCCAGGTCCTAAAACTGTAGTAAGGTGATAAGTCTCAAGCATTGTTGTGTTTGTGAACGAACCACCGATTCCGAGAAGCAAACCTGCTACTGGAAGAAGAGCGATTGGAAGCATGAAGGAACGACCTACACGCTGCAAAACACCAAAAATTTTGTCTTTCATTTGAAATCTCCTTTTGTACTATACATTTACTTGTCTGTACTTATGATAGATTGCTGTGTCTTTTTAATTGCTGCCAAAAGCAATTACTGCGTTTCGCAACAGATGGGCATAAAAAAAGACACGAACCCACATAAATACGATGAAATATTATGCATAGTTCGTGCCTTGATTGGTTACAAGTTACACACTACGGTTGATAAAATAGCATTTCAGCACGAACCTGTCAATACCTTTTCACAATTTTCGTAAACGTTTAAGTAACTTTTTTAATTTTCAACTCAAAGCCAAATATCTGTATAAAAACTACTTGTTAAATCCTAACTTATTTAAGAGCCCATTGCAACCTTTAATAACATCCTCGTAACAATCATCAAATCTACGAGTATACCAAGGGTCATCAATATCTCTTGGTCTGTCGGTAAAATCCAACAGCCTATATATCTTCTGCTCAGGGTCAGGACCAAATTCATAAAACAGGTCGTGCATGTTTTCTGCATCCATACCTATTATATAATCAAAATCTCTGTACTCATCCTTCCGAACATGCCTTGCAGCATATCCTTCGCAGTTAATTCCATGAGAATTAAGCACCTGCCTCACTGGTGGATAAACAGGGTTTCCTATCTCCTCATATGTCATGGCTGCACAGTCAATATAAAACTGGTCTGCTATCCCCATTTCATCAACCATATCTTGTAACACATACTTAGCCATAGGCGATCTACAAATCGAACCGTGGCATACAAATAATATCTTTATGGTCCTAGGGGACGGGGTTAGTGGTCCATTTTCAAATTTCATATTATTTCCCTCTTCAAAAGTTATACATCACTTGAACAAATAATATGGTACCGCCAAAATAAGAAACAGAACTAATGGCACCATTGGTATTACAGATATATAAACGAACTTCTTTTTTTCTGTATTAAGAATCAT
>JAILGH010000058.1 GCA_024697025.1 Pseudobutyrivibrio sp. | reverse complement strand
TACATCAATGAACGTATTCTCTATTAAGTTAGATAGTGTTGATGGAACAGAAGTCGGCAAGGCAATGCTTACAAGCAAGACAACAGGCGATGTAGAAATAGCAGTAACAGGAACAGTTACAGGCAAGCATGATGTATACTTTGTTGCAACATCAACAGGACTTACAGTAGATAACTGGAAGGCAGTAGCATCAGGAGATACACCAGTAGAGCCACCTGTAACTCAGACGGTTAATCCTTATGAGACAGTACAGGCTGAGGCAGTAACTCTTGGCGATAAGGCAGAGAAGGTTACTGCAGATGATGGAACAGCATATGTATCTATCGATACAGAGGGTTACATCGTTGCTAAGGGCGTAGATTTATCTAAGGGTGTTTCTGCTATCGAAATGAAGGTTAATTCTTCAGGTCCATCTGCATACGTAGATGTTTATGTAGATAAAGTAGAAGGCACTCCAGTTGCTTCCTTAATGGTTAAGAAGCCAGCATTTGATACTTATACAGTAGATGTTGCTTCTAGCATTACTGGAACACATGATTTATATTTCGTAGCTAAGACTAGAAAAATTGGTATTGATTCATGGAAGGTAGTAGCTTCTGGCGAAACACCAGTGGAGCCACCTGTAACACAGGGAATCAATCCTTACGAAAAGGTTGAGGCTGAGACATTAAACGCTAAGAACGGTGCAATGCTTACACCAAATAAGAAAGCTGTAAGCATCAGCGCAGGCGCATATGTAGAAGCTGAAAGCGTAAACTTCTCAAAGGGCGTTTCAAAGTTTGTAGTAGATGCAACATCATCAACAGGCGGTAAAGTAGAAGTAAGAGTAGGCAGCCCAACAGGTGATGTAATTGCAAATGTCATGGTAGGTTCAAGCGGTGCTCAGATTAATGCAAATGCATTAAAGAACGTTACAGGCACACAGAAGCTTTACTTTGTAGGAGCAATGGGTACAGTAAACCTTGATGCATTTACAGCAGTAGCATCAGGTGATACACCAGTAGAGCCACCAGTAACACAGGGTATAAATCCTTATGATACAGTTGAGTTTGAGTCAGGTATCTTAAGTGGCGCTATGACTGCACCATCTAACAAGGGCATAGTAGCTGTTAATCAGGCCGGTGGCAGCATCGGATTTAAGGATGTAGACTTCTCTAAGGGAGTTGAAAAGATTGTTGTAAAGATTCCATCTACAACAGTAAATGTACTTTCTATTAAGTTAGATAAAGTTGATGGAACAGAAGTCGGCAAGGCAAGACTTGCTAGCAACGCTAGTGGTGATGTTGAAATAGCTATAACAGGAAACGTTACAGGTAAGCATGATATTTACTTCGTTGCAAACATGTCAGGCTTGTCAGTAGATAGCTGGAAGGCAGTAGCTCCTGGTGATACACCTGTTACTCCACTTCCACAAGTAATTAATCCTTATGATACAGTTCAGGCTGAATGGGCTGAGGGATATTCTCATGCTAAGCTTTCAGATAACAAGAAGGCTGTAGTTATTGAGGATGGCGGATATATTCTTGTATCCAATATCAGCTTCAGCAAGGGTCTTTCAGGCTTCAATGTTTATGCTAGCGCAGCAGCACCAAAGATTAAGCTAAACATTTATGTTGATACTAATCCAACACCAATAGGTTCTATCGAGGTTGGAAATGATATTACATCTCCAAGAGCAATAAAGCTTACTTCAGATATTACAGGAAAGCACTTCCTCTACTTTGAGGCAAAGGGCGGCACATTAACACTTGACTCTTGGTCAGCAATGGGCGCTGGACAGACACCTCCAGTAGACCCACCAGTATATGGTGATATCAATCCTTATAACACTGTAGAGGCTGAGAATGCAGCTGATATCAATACAGGTATGCTTACACCTTCAAAGAATGCAGTATTACTTAATGCAGGCGGATATGCTGTTTACAAGAATGTTGATTTATCAAAGGGACTTTCAAAGTTCTTAATCACTGCAGGTTCAACAGCACCTAGCAGCCTTGAAGTAAGAATGGGTTCTGCTACAGGTACAAAGCTTGCTAGTACATTAGTAAGTGGCAGCGCTGCTGAAAGAACAGCTACATATTCTGGTAGCGGTGTAACTGGCAAGAAGGATATTTACATTGTAAATACTGGTAATGGTGCTATTACAATCGATTCTTGGAAGGCAGTAGAAAAGGGTCAGACTCCAGTAAATCCACCAGTTGACCCACCAGTAGTTCAGAGCGGATTGGATCTTTCATACACAACAAGCGTATGGAACGGTGGTTTCCAGATGAACATTAAGGTTACAAATAAGTCTGGTAAGAGCGTTTCAAGCTGGAAGGTTAAGATTAAGAAGAGTGATGTAAATATTACTCAGAGCTGGTGTGTAAATTTACGCCAGGAAGGTGATTACTATGTAATTACTCCAATGGATTACAATTCTTCACTTTCTAATGGCCAGACTGTAGAGTTTGGTATTATTGGAAGTGGAACACCAAGTAATACTCTCAACTATACAGTTGAATAATAGGCTAGACTAAAAGATTATTAACTTCTCTTAAAGAAAAAGGGTTCAGCGGATCTACCTTTGGGTAGTCACTGGGCCCTTTATTTCTTTAGAAGAAATTTCTTCGAAGGAGTCGAAAGGGAAAAGAATGATTTCAAAAATGTTAAAAATATGAAAATTTGATTACAGAATTGTTAAATGTTATTATCGTAAGGATGGGTTCTTAATCCATCGGTAACTGAGACAAGAAGTAGAAGGCAAGGAGGTTTTAATGAAAAAGAGATTTAGAGTAGTATTGGGTTTACTTACAGCTATAGGCATAGGTGCATCAAGCATTACAGCTATGGCATCAGATGTGCCAGGAAGATGGGAAATGGAGAGTGGCCCATGTTTGAATCCATATATGACCAAAGAGGCAGAAGTAAACTTCGGAGATACTGGAACAGATATCACTGAGGAGGATGGAACGAAAGCCGTCGGTCTTGTTAAGGGTGAGTATATTAAATTTGATGACGTAAAGTTTGATCAGGGAATGAAAAAAATAGAAATAACAGCAAAGACCTATGCTCCTACAGCTATTGTAGTCAGAAGAGACAGGGAAGATGGAAGAGTCCTGGCTAAATTTAAGATAAAGGATACTCAAGGAAAGTATGAGAAATTTTCTGTAGAAACAGACGACATAGCCGAAAAGAACAAAATCTTTTTTGTATGTACAGTAGGTGATTGCGCAATCGACAGCTGGAGAGCAATCACAAAGGAAGAGGTTGAAATAGCGGAGCAGACAGTAACAGAGGAGCCAGAGGTAACAGAAGAGCCAGAGGTAACAGAAGAGCCAACTGTAATAGAAGAGCCAGCTGTAACTGAAGAACCTGAGAATACAGAAAATCCAGAACAGCCAGAAAATGTAGATCCATATGTAGAGAACGAAGCAGAGGATTTGACAAACGCAGGCGCCTTCCAAGAGGGTAGGATAACATATGCCTACATTAGTGAAAGAAGAGTGCTTGTGGCACATAACGTAAACTTTGAACAAGGTTTATCAAGCATTTCTTTGAAGACAAGAACAAGATATGATAATGCAACTATTGAAGTGTATGTTGATGATACAAAAGGAACACCAATTGCAAGAACCTTAGCTAGCAAATATGATTTCAGAACAAGCTGCGCTTACGTAAGCTCAAAGGTGTCAGGCGTCCATGATGTATATTTCGTAGCTAATAATGAAATTGATTTTGATGAGTGGAGCGCAATGCCTTCTGCAGATTATTTCCAATAAAAATAAATAGAATTAATCATAAAAAGTCATTTAGTTTAAAAGCTAAATGGCTTTTTTTATTAATAGAGAAATAATACCCGAAGTTTTGTTGACAAGGTATTTGGTAAGTGATATAAAATGATAGTTAGATTTTGCTAACTGAAAGGAAGTATAATATATGGAAAAAAAGTTTGAAATCAAAGACCTTATCACTGTGGGAGTTTTTTCTGCTCTTTACAGTATAGTTATGTTTGCAGTGGCTTGCTTAGGATTTATTCCAATCCTTATGGTTTTTATGCCACTTCTTTGTCCACTTGTAGCGGCTATTCCACTTATGCTTTATTTTTCTAAGATTAAGCATTTTGGCATGATTACTATAACAGGTACGTTAATTGGAATACTTATGTTTATTATCGGACATCCTTATCCAATTCTTATTTTCTGCATAGGTGCAGGACTATTGACTGAAGTTGTTTTAAAGATGGGAAACTATCAGAGCATCAAGCATTGTGTGGCTGCATCGGCTGTCTTTAGCTTGTGGTTCCTTGGAATGGTTATCGCGTTTTTCTTTAGCTTCCGTGATGCTTATTTTGCAAGCATTCTTGATGGATATGGCCAGGAGTATGTTGATGCCATGAAGAGTTACACACCAACATGGGTATTCTTTGCAATGATAATAATGTGCCTTGTTGGCGGTACAGTTGGTGGTCTTTTAGGCGCCAAGGTACTTAAAAAGCATTTTCGTAAGGCAGGTATGGCCTAATGGAGATAGGAGTATGCAGCAATAAAAATGGTGCCTTCATTAAGTTAGATCCACGAAGCAAACTGCTCCTTCTAATTACGATTTCTATTATTATGATAGGTGCTAGAACAGTGGAAGTTGAGGGAGTGTTGCGCCTTATTTGCGCGGCGATTCCGCTTGTCTTGCTACTATCAATAAGAGAATATAAGGCTTCGTTTATCTATTTGTTGCTTCTTGGCTCGGCACTAATATGCGAAAAACATATAGCTCCATACACGCACGGAATCTGTAACATCGTTCTCATGATGATATGCGGGTTAATAACAAGATTTGTTGCTGGATATATGATGGGGTGGTATACGGTTAAATCCACGTCTGTAAGTGAATTTATAACTGCTATGGAAAGGATGCATTGCCCCTCATTCATAAGTATCCCTATGTCAGTTATGTTTAGGTATTTTCCTACACTATCTGAGGAATATAAATCCATAAATGATGCAAAGAGAATGCGTGAACTTGGACATCCTTTTAGCCAACCATTGACATACATCGAGTACATATTGGTTCCTCTAATGATGTCAACAGTTAGAATAGCGGATGAATTATCTGCAGCATCTTTATCTAAGGGGCTTAGTGCCGGTGAAAAACGTACTCACATATGCGAGGTAAGTATTAGGCCATTAGATGTATTTGCGATTACAGGCACAATGGTAATGTTCGTATTGTTTTTAGTTTATTAGGTGAAAAAATGATAGAATTCAAAAATGTTTCATATTCATATAATGTGGTGGATGCAGATGGTAACGCCGTTGATAAGGGTGGAGTATCCAATATAAATTTAAATATTGCGGATGGAGAATTCGTTGTTTTAACTGGAGGCTCAGGCTGCGGCAAAACCACCATAACCCGAATGATAAATGGACTTATACCTCATTACTACAAAGGGACTATGAGTGGAACAGTAAAAATAGACGGCAAAGATATCTCTGAAAGACCAATATATGAAACGGCTAAAAATGTTGGCAGTGTTTTCCAAAATCCTCGTTCTCAATTTTTCAATGTAAACACTACTGATGAGATAGCTTTTGCGTCGGAAAACCAGAGACGAGAGCCTGTGGATATAAAGATGTCTATAAGTGAAACTGCATCCTCAATGGCAATAGAAAGATTGTTAAATAGAAATATATTTGAACTTTCAGGAGGCGAAAAGCAGATTGTTGCATGCGCTGGAATAAATGTGCTTTCGCCAGATGTGATTGTGCTTGATGAGCCTTCTTCAAATCTTGACTTTTACGCTATTGAGAGACTCAAAGAAATTCTCCAAAATTGGAAGGCGCAGGGCAAAACTGTCATAGTGGCTGAGCATAGACTGTTCTTTTTAAGAGAACTGGCGGACAAATTGCTCATTATGCAAAATGGAGAGATTGTTCAGGAGCTTGATAAAGAAAAGATTTCCACCATTAGTAGCGCAGAAACAGAAAAGCTTGGCATACGTCCTTTGAGATTAGATGATTTAAAGGCTGAGTTTCAACACAGGGAACAGTCCGATATTACAATAACTCTTGAGAATTTCTGTTTTACATATAGTGACGGTGAACACGGCATTGACATACCAGAGCTCGAAGTGCCATCAAAGAGCGTCATTGCGGTTATTGGTCATAATGGGGCAGGAAAGAGCACTCTCGCAAGAAATATTTGTGGCTTAGAAAAAAGATTCAAGGGTGTAATGCGCTATGGCAAGAAAACCTTGAAAAATAAAGATAGGTTACACAACTGTTACATGATTATGCAGGATGTTAACCACCAGCTTTTTACAGAAAGCGTCAAAGATGAAGCGGTTCTTAGCATAACAGATAAATCTTTGAGCGAAGAAGAAAAAGAGAAGAAAGCTTTGGATATCTTATCTCAGCTTGATTTAAATGAGTATGCAGATATTCATCCTATGGCCCTTTCCGGAGGACAGAAACAAAGGACTGCTATTGCGTCAGGTTTAGCTTCTGAGAAAGAGGTTATGATTTTTGATGAACCTACAAGTGGACTGGATCTTTCTCACATGAAACAAGTATCAGATGAGCTTATTAAGTTGAGAAAATTAGGCAAAACTGTTTTTGTTGTAACTCACGACTTGGAGTTGATACTGTCTTGTTGCGATAGAGTGGTTCGACTTGAAAAGGGGACAGTTATGGAAAATTACGATATATGCGAGAATAACATCTCGAAATTAAAAGCCTTTTTTGGAAAAGAGGCGATGTAAAAAGACGTGCCTGATGGAGTATGTCTAATCAGGCACATCTTTATGCTCGGGGGAGCAATAAGGGATTGTTGCGACATAAGGTTAGTTTAAACTAACGTAAGTTAGGAGGACAATGATTCTATGAAAAATGTAGGACTACTAGGAGCGGCAGGAAGTGTAGGAAGGCACGCCCTGAAGTATCTTTCTAAGATAGGGGAATACAATATTTATGCCTTTGGACACAACGAACAAACAGTCAAAGATGATTCCTTTTTCGATAATCTACCTAATGTCCAGTGGACTTTTGGAGATATGTTGCAAAAAGAATTATTAATCGAATTCATAAAGGGCAAAGACATTATTTTAAATGCAATGTTTTGCCCGGAAGATGTTAGAGAACTGATAGTAAAAGCCTGTGAAAATAATGGAATTCCATGTGTTGATACGGGGAATTTCACTTCTGATTCATATAAGCTTCCAACAAATTCTCTCTTCATATATGGAGCGGGAGCACTTCCAGGCTTATCAGCGATAATAGGAACTTATGCTGCTAGAAACTTTAAGGAAGTAAAAGAATATGTTCACATTTCTTCGATGTATGGTCTCTTTTCTAGAGGTGCAGCATACGATTATCTAGAAGGTGTGAGCAAAGATGTATTGGAAAAAAAGGCCCCAACGGAAATACGTAAAGACGTTAATATTCCTTTTGTTGGAGTTAATGATTTACGCCAGTACCACGACTTGGAAACTGAGTTGGTATCTAGAGTTGTGGGATGTAAAGAGAGTTGTCATTACATTGCCTTTGGGGATACAGATATACAAAAGATTGTGGAGCATTCAGTTTTAATTTTTCCAGACAAGCCTAAAGAAGCGGTTGAACAGTTGATGCTGCAAAGCCAAATTAGCTTCAGCCGATGGAAAGAGCATATGGCTTTTTTGGTTGAGGTAAGTGGAGTGGACAAGAACGATGAGAACAAAGTTCAATCTACAGTTGTGAAATTTACTTCTTCACCAGCCTTAACTGGCATCTCGGCAGGAATAGTTTGTGAGCTTGCTCTAAAAGAAAATAGCGTTAAAGGTTCTTACAGTTTATCCCAGTTACCTGAAACGATTCTTTATGAGAAGTATATCGATGGCATTGTTCAAAGAATACGTAGCTCGCCAGAGATGATTATGTTCGAAGAATATGACCTTAAACTTGATGATTTAAACACAGAAACATTTGGAGAAATATAATGAGTGCAGAAAAGATAAAAGCTATTGTTTGTGGAACGACCTTTGGGCAATTTTATTGCGAGGCGTTAACTTTAATGCCGAGAGAAATTGAATTTGTAGGCATTCTTTCTACAGGAAGTGAACGTTCAAAGAAATGCGCTGCTAGTTATGGAGTGAAATCTTATACCTCAATCGATCAACTGGAGGATGACATACAACTAGCCTGCGTTGCAGTTAGGTCTGGAGTTCTTGGGGGCAATGGAACTGAACTGGCAGAGGCGCTGCTGGAGCGGGGAATAAACGTAATTCAAGAACAGCCAGTCCACTACAAAGATGCTGAACGATGTATACGGGCAGCAAAGAAAAATAAAGTTTTATATCGTATAGGCGATTTATACGAGTTCTTGCCGAATATCAAGTGCTTTATCGAAAGCGCAAAGGCAATATGTAACATATCAAAACCGATTTATCTAGATATAGGCGGGGCGTCGCAAGTGACATATCCGCTTGTCAGAATTCTTTCTGAGGCTCTACCGTCGATGAGACCATTTGAAATTAAGCAGGTAGGTAGAGATTCTCATCCTTTTGATGCAGTATCGGCATCCATCGGAGGAGTAACTGCTTTAATGCAGATACAAAATGAAGTGGCTCCCGATGATCCCGATAATTTCATGCATTATCTTCATCGTATAACAATTATCACAGAACAAGGAAGACTTTGTCTTGAGGATACCACTGGTGGCGTTGTGTGGTATGGAAAGATGTTTGTTCCTGTTCATAGCACCAATACAACTATGCACGACAGTTCATCTGATAGTACTAGTATGTCTGTGCCACAGCACATTAGGCTTTACGAATCTAAAGAGCAGAGCTTTTTGGAAGTGTTCAAAACCCAGTGGATACCTGCTATCGCAGAGGATATTAGTCAGATGCTTCGATTATGTAAAGAAGGAACGCCAGCTGAAATAGGAAGTTACTATACCAAAACTGTGCATTCAGCCAAGGTTTGGCAGCAACTGACAGCTGAGCTAGGTTTTCCTGAACTTATTCAGCTACAAAAGAGCGAAGAATCGGATGTTACCCCAACCATAGTAGATTTGCGAGAAAAATTTATAGGAGAGAGTTAGTGATATGACAGAAAATTATAGCAAAGCATTAAGTTTGATAGAAAAACTAGAAAAGAAGGGCGTGTCTCTCTGGAAAGAGGATGAAAAAATAAAATTTAAAGCCAACACCGGAGCGTTACAGCCTGATGATATTGCAGCTTTGAAAGAGTTAAAAAGTGAAGTGTTAGAGTTGCTAGATCCTGACAATAGAAAAATTACACTTTCGGAGAACAAAGCTGACAGATATAAGCCTTTTGTGCTTACAGATGTACAGCAGTCTTATCTTATGGGAAGAAGTAATCTGTTTAACTATGGCGGATTATCATGCCATATATACCTTCAACTTAACTACGAAAAATTGGACGTTAATAAAGTAGAAGAAATATGGAACTATCTTATAGAACGTCACGAGATGCTTAGAGCAGTGATGCATGAAGAAGGTTATCAGCAGATACTTGAAAAAGCACCTCATTTAACTGTCAAAGATTATAAGGATACTCCTGCCGAAGAGGTGATGGAGGAAATGGGACATCAGCAGTTTGAGGTGGGAAGCTGGCCATATTTTGCGGTTGGTGTATCCAATTATGATGATAGTGCCATAATGCATTTTTCAATTGAATTTATCATTGCGGATTGGACTAGTATTTGGATGCTATTGCATCAATTTGAAGAATTGTATTTTGGAAAAGCAAGTGAGATTCCTGAACCACAGGTAAGCTTTAGAGATTACGTTTTAGCAGAAAAAGAGATGAAGGAAAGCGCAGCTTGCGAAAGGGATAAACATTATTGGCTTAGCAAGCTAGAGGATTTTCCAACTTGCCCACAGATTGACACAGAGCCATACTCTGCAGATAAAGAGGCAAGGTTCGATAGAAAGTTTTTGCAGTTATCACCTGAGCTTTGGGAGAACGTTAAGAAATATGCGTATAAATGCAATGTTACACCGACAGCTCTTGTGTTAATGGCTTATGCTCATACATTAAGTTGTTACAGTGATAACAAGAGATTTGCTATCAACCTTACAATGCTAAACAGGCAGCCTCTTCACGAGGATATAGGTAAGGTTATAGGTGATTTTACAACCCTTACATTACTTGATATTGATTTAGATAATGATGAGACCTTCATAGAAAACGTAAAGCGTGCCAATATGCAGCTTTTTGAGGATATGGATCACAATTTATATTCTGGCGTAGCCTTCATGCGTGAGCTGGCCAATAAAAAAGGAAGCGCAGCTGCAACTATGCCATATGTATTCACAAGTGCTGTGGGACTATTGTCCTCAATGGATGATGAATCTGTAAAGGGAATGGTTTCAGGAATTGGAATAAGTCAAACTCCTCAGGTATTTATTGATTGCCAAGTTATGGATGGAAAATTTGGAATGCAAGTTAACTGGGATGTGAGAAGAGGCGTGTTTAAGGATGGTATTATTGATGACATGTTTGAGCTTTTCAGCCAGCTTCTCAAGTCAATGGCAAATGGAGTTGAACCAGAGCTTGCTGCCAAGCAAACATATCCAAAGTATCAGGAAGAGATATTTAATAAGGCCAATGACACAACTTTAGAGTTGCCTAAACATCTTCTTCACGAAAATATTCTTGCATCAGCAGAAAAGTATCCGGATAAGGTTGCAGTTGTTGCGGGAGAGGACAAATATACTTATTCACAGCTTATGGATATTGCAGGAGCAATCTACAACGAACTGATTCAAAATGGAGTAACTCCAGGACAAACGGTCGGTATAGCTGCAAAGAAATCTGTATATCAGCCTGCAGCAGCGCTGGCAATATTAGCAGCAGGGGCTGTATATGTGCCTATCTCAACGGAGCAGGGTGCCAATCGAATAGGCCGTATCATAGAGCGAGCTGAAATACGAACTGTTGTCACGCTATCAAGCGATGAAACAGAGTATCCTGAGGGAATTAATAAGATATTTGCCGATGGCGATGGTCAAAGTATAAAGCTACCAAAAGAAGCTGCAGTTGATTCAGATAGTCTTGCTTATATTATTTTCACATCGGGCTCTACAGGAGAACCAAAGGGTGTAGCTATATCACATGCAGCGGCTGTAAACACTATCGAGGATATAATTCGCAAATACGATATTACAGATAAAGACAGCGCTATAGGCGTATCGCAGTTGAGCTTTGACCTGTCAGTGTTTGATATATTTGGCTTGCTGTCAGTTGGTGGTACTGTTGTGTACCCTGAGGATAGCAGAAAGAAAGAGCCGGAGTACTTGGCAAGGATTATAGAAAAAGAGGGCGTCACTGTTTGGAACAGTGTTCCATCCCTTTTAAACATGGTGATGGTTTATCTGGATTATGAGGATAATGCGCCAGATATTTCCTCATTAAGATTAGTAATGTTATCTGGCGATTGGATACCACTTTTCCTTCCAGATAAGCTCCATGCATATTCCAAAGACGCTAAGGTCGTAAGCTTAGGCGGAGCAACTGAAGCTGCAATCTGGTCTATCTATCATGACTACGAAGGCCCATCTGAGGGATTTGCAAGCATACCATACGGTCTTCCACTTGCTAATCAGCAATTCAGAATTCTTGATAGCAGGTTAAATGACAGACCTGTAGGGGTGAAGGGCGACATATATATTTTAGGTGATGGACTTGCTGATGGATATTATAACGACAAAGAAAAAACTGACCTTCAGTTTATCAAGGACCCTGTTACCGGAAGGATGATGTATAAGACTGGTGATATAGGAAAATATCACAGAAATGGTGAAATCGAATTCCTTGGAAGATCAGATTCTCAAATAAAGTTCAACGGTCACAGAATTGAACTAGGAGAAATTGAAAGTGCTGTAAAGCGCTCCGGAGTAACCGAGAATTGTTCGGTAGTATATACCAGCAATGAGGGCGAGCACGCAATGATTTGCTTCTACGAGCCAGCTTTTTCTGACGATGCACAGAAGAAAGAATATAAAAATGAGTGCAACGAACTTTCTAAGGATATAGAAGTAAGTGGGGCTGAAAGCATAAATGGTTGTATACATAAATTTGTTGACAACTATTCTAATTTAGACAAGCCACTTAGAATTCTTGAACTTGGGGCAGATACTACAGTTCTAAACGTTGATAAAGATATTTTAGAACAGGGATATGAAGAAAATGCCTTTGATATTGTTACGGCGCAAGAGACTTTTAAGAATAGCATCGATATAAGCTACAGCTTAAAGCAGATTAGAAGATTAGTTCGTCCGGGCGGATATTTCCTCTCTACAGAGCCGCTGGAAGCTTTGAACAAAGATAAGGATTTGGCGAATGCTAAGGGATGGCAAGAATTATTGGATGAAACGGATTCTTCAACATCTGCAATTGTACTGTCTGAAGCAAATGATGAAGCAGATAAATCTGGAACTAAATTATTTATAAAGCAATTCAAGATAGACAGACAAAATATAACTGGTGGAGAAATCACTTCTCTTATCAGAGATAACCTTGCTTCATACATGATACCTACTACCTACATTATGTTAGATAGTATGCCAGTTACTGCCAACGGAAAGATTGATGGTAAGGCATTAAAAGCTTTTGCTGAAAAGAGAGCGACAGCAGCTATGGCGGCAGGGGATGACAATTCTAAAGCCCTGTCTATGGAAATGAATGATTTGCAAAAGGAGCTTGTAGAGATTCTTGCCAGTGTAGGATTGAAGGGACTTGGATTACAAGATAGCTTCTATGACCATGGAGCAGATTCTCTAATTCTAGCTCAGGCAACAGGTGCAATTAGAGACAAGATTATTAAAGATGTGCCATTTGATACGGTGCTTCGCTTTATGTTAAATCATCCTAATATTCAGGATTTATCTGAGTTTGTCGCTGAGAAGCGAGGGGATGTTGTAGAGCAAGCAGAGGGCAATACTAAAAAAGTAGAGCATATCGGAGCTGCCCAGTTATACAAAGCTGGAGATGGTCCTCTTCATGTAGTTTTCCATGCTGCCTTTGGAACTATGAATTCATTGAGATATGTTGTTGAAAATTTAGTTAATCAGCAAAAGGGTGATGTACTTACTATCTCTCTTGGCGATGCAGATAAATACTACCAGATGGATAGAGAAACAGCTATCCAGCAGTTGGCGGATGATTACACCCAAATAATTTTAGAGACAGGAGCTGAGCAGATACAGCTTGTTGGATATTGCTTTGGTGGCTGGCTTGCAACTCAGTGTGCTAATAGACTTATAGAGCAAGGTAAGGATATTGCAGACATGATTCTTATAGATTGTCAGACGGTGCCTTGGATTATTGAAGATCGTTTGATGATAGAGATAATGTTCCTTCCAAACTTTGGAATAACTCTAGAAGATTTAGGCGTGTTTGAAGGTTGTGAAGATGTCAACTTGGAAAAAATGTTTGTTGATATAATTGAGCAATTTGGAAAGATTCCAGATGGACTTGGAGACGAATTACAACAAATGCCAGAGTATGCAAAGTTTGGTCAAGGAATGAACAAGCTTGGCGAAAGAGATATGTCTAGCCGTTTTGAATTATACGCAAAGCTTGGGTCAGAAAAGACAGGAGAGACGCTAGATGCAGCTATGTTGGAAGGCGTATATAAATCATACTGCCAAACAATAAGATGCTGTAATGGCGATATGGATTCTTACTTTGGAGATATACGATTCTTGAATGCAAAGGACAATGAAAGCATGTTCTATAGCAAGGAAAAGAACATTGGCTATTGGACTGATATATGTATAGGCGACATAGAGATAATAGATGTTGACGGAGACCATTACAGCTGTGTTGAAAATCCTGAATATGCCGCTAGCATGTGCAAACTTATAACTGATTACTAAACGATACTTGTGTTTACACTGAGGAAGGACCTTATATTATGTCAAATGACAAAGAGTTGATGAAAAAAGCGCTTCTTGAGATACGACAGCTGAAAGCTCAACTCAAAGAAGTAAAGGGGAATGAACCGGCTGCCATTATTGGAATGGCATGCCGATTTCCTGGAGGCGTGCGCAATGCTGCAGATTTTTGGAAACTCCTTGAGGAAGGAAAAAGCGGAATCTGTAGTATTCCAGATAATCGCTGGAATGAATATGGCAAAGAGCAATTAAAAAACAATCCATTCTTAAATAAAGGTGGATTCATAGATGATATCGAAGAATTTGATAACCGACTATTCAAAATATTGCCAGAGGAGGCAGCTTACTTAGATCCACAGCAACGAATTCTTTTAGAGGTTTGCTGGGAGGCATTTGAAAACGCTGGCTATTCTCCAGAAACCTTAAAAAACAAAAGAGTCGGCGTGTTTGTAGGTGTGGTACAAAATGATTTTGGATTTGAAAACATACTTAGAAGCGAAGAAAAAATGAACATAACTGGAATGGATCATTCCTTTATGTCAGGAAGGATATCATATTTCTTCGGTCTTAGGGGCCCATCTATTTCAATAGATACTGCATGTTCATCTTCATCTGTAGCGATAGATACTGCCCTTAAGTATTTAAAAGATGATGATTGTGACATGGCGTTGGTATGTGGAGTAAACATTATGTTTTCTCCGGAGATTACCCAAAAGATTGCTGGGCTTGGCATATTATCGCAAACGGGCGAAGTAAGAGCCTTTGATAAGGACGCTGATGGTACAGTCCGTGGTGAGGGGGCAGCGGCTGTTATTTTGAAAAAGTTGTCTGATGCACAAAGAGATGATGACTTTATCCACAGCACTATTATCGCCTCTGAACTAAATCAAGACGGTGAAAGTACTAGTCTTACTGCGCCCAATGGTATTGCGCAAGAAGAATTATTGCAACGTGCTTGGAGCAAGGCGGGAATAGATGTAAATGATATTGGATATATAGAAACTCATGGAACTGGAACTGCACTTGGAGACCCTATAGAAATACAGGCAATATCTAGTCAGTTATCTTCTAGGAAGAAGCCGGTTTACATTGGTTCAGTAAAAACTAATATCGGTCACCTTGAAGGGGCAGCAGGTATAGCCAGCTTAATAAAGGCTTCGTTAATGCTGGAGAATAAAAAGCTTCCAAAGAGCTTGAATTATGATACTCCATCAGAATATGTAAATTGGTCTGCTATTCCTGTCAAAGTGGCAGATAAGCTTATGGACTGGGAAGTGGAAGATGGCAAAGCCCGAATTGCTGGAGTTAGCTCCTTTGGTCTTTCTGGAACCAATTCACATATAGTGCTTAAGGAATATAAGGGTAAAAAGCAGGAAAGTAAAACGATGGAGGTATATCCATTTGTATTAACTTCCGTTGATAGAAAGGGAATAGAAAGACAGGCGGCTTCTCTTAAAAACTATTTGGAGGCAAATGCTGATTGTAGTCTTACGGACTTATCTTATTCTTACAATATTACAAGAGAAAGCTTACCAGAGCGCGCTTTAATTATGGGAAGTAGCAGGGATGAATTAATATCTCGCCTCTCAAAGCGCATTACAAGTGAGCATGTAAATAGAAATCGAAAAGCCGTATATGTTTTCACTGGACAAGGCTCACAGTATAAGGATATGTGCGTTCAGTACTACAAGGGTAACGAAGCTTTTCGTCGTAGCTTTGATTATTGTGCAGAGCTATTTAAAAAGTACATTGATAAGGATTTAAGAGATGTTGTTTTTTCTGATGAATATGATTTGAATCAGACGGAGAACACTCAGCCTGCAATATTTGCAGTGGAATATGCCCTTGTGCAAATGCTAAAGGACTATGGAATTAAGCCAGAGGTTGTGATTGGTCACAGTATAGGTGAGTATGCAGCAGCTTGCACAGCAGGGGTATTTTCAGTGGAGGATGCGGCAAAGCTTGTTTCAGCCCGTGGACGCTTTATGCAGGATTTGTCGCCAGAAGGAAAGATGCTGGCAATATTTGCAGATAGAGCCAAGGTTGAAAAGGTGGTTTCACAGATAGATGGACTTTACATATCAACCTCAAACTCACCGATGCAAACAGTTGTGGCTGGTACTACAGAAGCTGTAGAAAAGACTGATGAGATTTTTGAGAAAAAGGGAATACGCACTGTATTTCTAAAAACAGAAAGACCATTCCATACTCCTTTTATGGATGAAGCAGCAAAAGCCTTTGGTGAAGTGGCAAAGACCATTGAATATAAAAAGCCAATTGTGAAAATGATATCCACAGTTACAGCTAAATATGAAAGTGGTTTATTTGCTGATGCTTCTTATTGGATGAATCAGATTCTTTCAGAGGTAAAGTACTGTGACAGTATAGATGCTGTAGAAAACCTTGAGGATGTTGTATTCGTCGAGATTGGAGCATGGCCAATTTTAAATGGACTTATTGCGGCAATCACTGGCGGAGAGGCTGATTGTGTATGTGTGGCTGATAAAAATGTTGATATCAGTCATGCGATAAAGACTGTAAGCGAACTGTATCAGTACGGAATAAGGGTTGATTTCAAAAAATTATATAGGGCGTATTCACCTGTTTTATGTAGCATTCCTAATTATGCATTCGCACCTAATAAGATTCCTTATGTTCACACAATAAGAGGTGAAAGTGAGTGTAAGGAGACTTCGCTTGAGCTACATTTGAATGTTGAAAATGATGGCGAAAACGATATTGAAGTCAACGAAAATAACGTAAAGACGATATTGGCACAACTTCTTGGAATGGAGCCAGAGGAACTTGATGAAAAAGCAGAGTTGGTTAGCCTAGGAATCGATTCGATTAGTGCGGTAGCTGTTTTAAAGAAACTTAACAAGGCTCTTGGAACAAACCTTACATTAAGTCAGCTTTTTAATGCTCATACACCAGGTGGAGTTATCAAAGCTCTGATTGAAAACAGTAAAGTAGGTAGTCAAAAGGGTGAGGAAAGCTCAGTCGTACTTACCATAAATGAGGAAGATAGAAATAAAGAATTCCCATTAAATGAAGTTCAATACGCATATTGGGCAGGTAGAGACAACAATAGAGCTATGCTTTCAGGCTCAGCTTGTTGCGCATATTTTGAGGCTGATGTAGCTGACCTTGATGAAGGAAGATTTATTGAAGCTCTTAAAAAGCTTGAGGCTCGTCATGATATGCTCAGATGTCGCATTACAGAGGATGCAATTCAATACATAGAAAAAGAATGTATATCTTCTGTGGTTGTGGAAGATATTTCTGATGACAATAAAGTTAGACTTGATGAGATTAGAGAAGAAATGTCTCATAAAATACTGCCTTTAGGTGGTCCGCTTTATGAGATTAGGTTATCTAGATTATCAGGTGGTAAATACAGAATACACTTCCTTGTTGATTTTATGATAGCTGACGCTATGAGTTTGTTTATTTTCAAAAGAGATTTGAACAAGCTGTATCGTGGAGAAGAATTAAAGGACCTTACTGTTACTTATAGAGAGTACGAATTGTTCTATCGTAAGTCTAAGGAGATACAACAAAAACAAATTGAGGACGAGACTTTCTGGGCTAAAAAGGCTAAGGACTTCCCAAATGCTCCGCAGTTGCCATATGACCGAAGTGTGTTTATGGATAACTCCAACAGAAGGTTCATTCGCAGAAGAATGGATATTACCCCAGATAAGTGGAAAGTTTTTTCTAAGAATGCTGCCCAATTTGGATTGACTCCTTCGGCTGCATTATTCGCCCTCTATTCTGAGGTGCTTTCAGCTTATGGTGGTGGAAGCAACTATGCTGTTATGTTAACTGTATTTAGGCGCCATGACGTTGGGCCAGATACAGAAAATATGATAGGTGATTT
This sequence comes from Pseudobutyrivibrio sp., assembly GCA_024697025.1. Lineage (GTDB taxonomy): Bacteria > Bacillota > Clostridia > Lachnospirales > Lachnospiraceae > Pseudobutyrivibrio. The sequence goes on along the minus strand of JAILGH010000058.1, from coordinate 14,367 downwards.
CACAAAGCTTGCTCTAGTAGACATCGAAAGAAAGCAGACTACTATAGCTGAGAATGCATTGGCTTTGCAGCAGAATATGATGGAAAACATTTCTCATTGTGAGTATTCTGCAGTGAAGTTTAACGATATGTTGAGGAAGCAAACTGGAGAATCTAGATTATATCCTGTGATATTTACCAGTGCTGTTGGATTGGATGAAACGTTGCAGGAAGAGTCAGGAATTATGGATAGCATGCGAAGCATTGTATCCTCTACACCACAGGTGTGTCTTGATCATCAGGTGTTCTTTGAGAATGGTTCATTAGTGCTCTCATGGGATTCTTTGGATGAGGCATTTTGCGAAGGCGTTGTGGATGCAATGTTTGAAGCATATAGCAGTCTCGTTCAAGGCGCTATTGATAACAAAGAATTTTTCAATACTAAGCTTCTTGATTTGCGTTCAGCAAAACAGAAGAAAGAGCATGACAAGGCTAATGACACAAAGCAGGATTATGTTGGAAAGTTACTCCATGAAGGATTTTTTGCGAATGTCAAAGTTATTCCAGATAAGACTGCCCTTGTAAATGATGGTAAGAGTTATACCTATGCTCAATTAAATGAAAGAGCAAACTGTATAGCAAATGCCGTTATTGAAGCGGGCGCCGTGGAAGGGGATAGGGTGTTAATTGAACTTCCTAAATCCTTTGAACAGATTGCAGCAGTTCTTGGAGTATTAAAAGCGGGCTGCATATATGTGCCACTTACCTATGGACAGCCTACATCACGAACAGAGCGCGTCATAGAAAAAGCAAAGCCAGCTTGCATCATTACAGACCAAGATTATGAGATTACAGGTTTAAAGAAAATCATTCCAAGTGAAATAACTAGCGCTTGTGAGAAGGATATTAATAGACAGGTAAAGACCTCTGATGGAGCATATATTATCTATACATCGGGTTCCACTGGCCAGCCAAAGGGTGTGTTCATTACACATGAGGCGGCAATGAACACCATAGAGGATGTTAATAGAAAATATCGTATATGCGAAAGTGACAGTGCTATAGCTGTTTCTTCATTAAGCTTTGACTTGTCTGTATATGACATTTTTGGAATGCTCACTGCCGGAGGAACTATTGTGATGCCTACCGAAGAGCAGCGAATAGACCCAAAACAGCAGTATGAGCTTGTAGTAGCAAATGGTGTTACAGTATGGAACTCGGTACCGACAATTATGGATATATTTGTGGACCATCTATTAAAGCGTGGGCTTACATGCAACATAAGAAAGGTAATCCTTTCAGGAGATTGGATACCGATGGAACTGCCAGATAAACTTACCAAGGCTTTGCCAACTGGAAAGCTTACTAGTATGGGTGGCGCTACTGAGGCATCAATTTGGTCTAATTATTTTGACGTTGACGAACCTCTTGTGGGCTGGACATCGGTGCCTTATGGATACCCTCTTGCTAATCAAAGATTCTATATTTTAGATGAGTTTGGAAGAAGATGTCCTGACCACGTACCTGGCAAACTTCATATAGCAGGAACAGGTTTGGCAAAGGGATATTATAACGAGCCAGAACTTACTAAAGCTGCATTTATCCACCACGAGCTGACAGGAGAGCAGCTATATGATACAGGTGACTATGGCTGCTACCACAAGGGAGGCTGCATAGAATTCCTTGGAAGAAAGGACGGCCAGGTCAAGATAAATGGATACCGAGTAGAGACGGCAGAGATAGAAGCAGCAGTAAAAAAATGCGGAATAGATGAACGAGCAGCAGCTGTTCCTGTTGGAAGCAAGACTAAGCGATTGGCAGTGTTCATTGAAACGGATAGCAAGCCAGATAGTGCAAAAATAATAGAGCAATTAAAGTCATACTTGCCACATTATTTTATTCCAGAAGCTGTTGTAAATATCAGTAGTTTCCCATTGACACCTAATGGCAAATTTGACCGCAAAAAGCTTGCTGAAGTTTATGAAACTCTAGAACTAAAAAAAGTTAAAAAGAACAAAGCTGGTGATAATGCTTCACCTGTTTTAAACAAGATCTGTGAAATCCTTGATATAGCTGATGTGGACCCTAGTGAAAGCTTTGGACGACTGGGGGTATCTTCTGTAGATATGATAAGGCTTGCAGACGAACTGGAAAGTGCATATGGAATCAGACCATCAGTTAGTAAGATGCTTTCTTATAATGCTATATCTGAGTTGGTAGAGTTCTTTGATGGTAAAGCTAAGCAAACCTCAAAATCAAATGAGACAGTCAAGGGCTCACGCAAGAAAGTTATTAGAACAGAAGCTGCAGCACAGGCAGACTCACCATTAGAAAAATACCAAGCAAAAGGAATAACTTTGTATAGCGAAGATGGAGCGTTGCGCTTTAAGGCTGAGAAGGGCGCTATGACAGATGAAATCCGTCAAGAGCTTAAGCAAGAGAAGCAGCTGATATTAGATTATCTGCATGAGCAGGAGGAGAAGAACAAGCATCAGGAAGAATACATTAAGAATAATGCATATCCTCTTACTCCAATACAAAAAGCTTATCTCTTAGGTCGTTCAAATGACTATGACTTAGGTGGAACTAGCGCACATTACTACGCAGAATTTATCTGGGATGATGTGGACTATGTGAAGCTTGAAAAAGCAGTAAATACTATGATAGATAGTCATGACATTCTTCAATCAGTTGTACTTGAGGATGGACGACAGATGATTCTTGAGAGTGTACCTATGTACAAGGTCGCTTATAGAAAGGTATCAGAAGCAGAGTTCAAAACCTTAAGAGCAGATTGGAAAGAAAAGATATATCAGGTTGGTAAATGGCCAATGTTTGATGTGTTTGTCAGCGAACTTCAAGATGGTTCAAAGGTGGTGCACTTTAGTTTTGATTGTATGCTGCTTGATGGCTGGAGTGCAAACATGATGATTAAGCAGATATATGAATTATACAAGGATAGAAGTATAGATATTCCGGACTATAGTTTTTGCCAGTACGTGTGTGAAAAGGATGACTGGCAGAAGGATAAGGACTATGTGATTGCAGCTAAGGAGTATTGGAATAAACATGCTTCAAATCTAGCACCAGCTCCTAGCCTACCATACAAAGTGCAGTTCAATCAGGTGAAGCAGCCACACTTTGGCAGGTTGCGTTATGAGCTTAGCAAAGAGCAGACAATGAAGCTTAATAAACACCTTAGGAATTATTTAACCACTGCTTCGGCAGTAGTTTGTACAGCATATATGCGTGCACTAAGCTTGGCTGGAGGTTCAGAAAACTTTTCATTAAACCTAACAGTATACAACAGATTGCCTCTCAATAACGAAGTGAAAAAGCTTCTAGGTGATTTTACAAATGTAACTGTCGTTGAATACGAAAGGGATAAGAAGGGTAGCTTCTTAGAAGAGATGCAGCAGGTTAAGACAGGCATTCTTGAAGCTGTTGAGCATCGTACATACAACGGATTGGAGATTCTAAAAGAGATGTCTAAAAATGATCCTTTTAAGGCAGTACTTCCAGTTGTATTTACCAGTGAGTTGTTTGGAAGTCTTGACGAAGAGGATACATCAGAGATATTCGATGAGGCCAAGGAGCTATTTGCTATAAGCCAGACACCACAGGTATCTCTTGACCATCAAGCGTTAGTTAGAGATGGCAAGTTGGTTCTTATATGGGATTACGTGGAGGAACTATTTGAGCCAGAGGTTATAAATGAAATGTTTAATAAATACACAACCTTTATGGAAGCTTTAGCGGACGAAGAATCTTGGGAAGAAATGTGAGGTACAAATAATGGATAAACATAAAGTATGGTTTCCTTTTTCGGAAAATGTTGAAACTGAGCAGGATGGTGTGATGGTATTTTGTTTTCATCACGCTGGAGGCTCGGCAGCGGTATACAAAAAATGGACAGACATAAATGACAGAAACATATCATTTATTCCTATTGAACTCCCGGGAAAGGGGTGCCGTATAGACGAAGAACCAATCTGTGATATGAAAAAGCTAACAGATCAGATTGCAGAGGCGATTGAGAAATTTTCGGACGGAAGAAAAATTGTCTTTTATGGTCACAGTATGGGGGCTGCCATCGCTTTTAAAACAGCTCATACTATGCAAACCTACTGTGATACAAAGCCAGAGCTTTTGATAGTGTCAGGTAGACATTCTCCATGTATTAGTATAGAGGATCGCTATACAACAGATATGGACGACAGCATGCTCCTTAAAGAACTAAAGGTAATGGGTGGCACACCTAAGGAAATTCTTGAAAACAAGGAACTTATGGATTTTCTCCTACCTAGAGTAAAGAGCGACTATAAGCTTAACGAATCATTTGTCTATAACGGAGAAATAATTGGAATTCCAATTGAGGCATATGCTGGCTCAAAAGATTTTGACGCAACATATGAAATGATGGATGAGTGGGAAAACGTGACTACCATTGGAATGACTAAAAAGGAATTTCAAGGAGAGCATTTCTTCCCATTTGATCTTGGCAAGGAATACGAGCTTGAGCTCAAGACACACATCTATCACCAGGTACAAGACTAGCTTTGAAAAAAAGGGAGGTGTGAAATTTGCAGTTTTTTACAGAAAGAAGATGCAAGCGTTGCTATATTCAGGAAGATGTGGAAAATGGCATTACGCTTGATGAGAAAGGGATATGTTCCCTTTGCCGCCAGGCTCAAGAAGAAAGAGAGCCGGATTGGATGCTTTTGCGAAATGTCTTTGAGGACACAATAGAAAAAGAACGAGGCAAGGGGGAGAAGTACGACGGTGTCGTAATGATGAGTGGAGGTAAGGATAGCGCGTATCTTGCCTGCACATTGAGAAGAAAATATGGCCTACGTTTGATAGGTTTTATTAATGATATTCACTATGAGTATTCCCAGACCTTTGAAGGGGCTAAAAATATTTGCGATAAGCTTGATATGCCGCTTTATGTAAATCGTTTTGATGAAGATATGATGCGAAAATATTTCAAGTTTTTGTTTACGTCAAAAGAATTACGAGATAGTGGATTTGGTCATGTATGCAATTACTGCGGAAGAATGATGATAAGAGCGGCAGCTGATTTTGCAAAAGAAAATGGTGTACCAATGGTATTTTCGGGACATAACCCAGACCAGATTTCTGGTATGGGAGAAAGATATGAGACTGACCCAACTCGTATTGCAAAACAAAATGCTCTTCGTGACATGATTACACAAACTGTTGTTGATGCAAGGGAGTTATCTGAGCAAAGAGCCCCTGAATTGATGGATAAGTTTCCTATGGAGCTTTTTCCAGAAGGGGTAAAAGGTGTTTTTATGTATCAATATTTTCCATATAAACCAGTGGAGATGATGGAATACATAAAGAAGGAAATAGACTGGAAGCCTATGAAAACAATGTCAGATACTTACATAGCATCAGGGTGTAAGTTGGCGCATCTTTGGATTTATTTGGCTTATAGAAACAAGACAGTAAATTATGTTGATAAGGAATTATCTGCTCAGGTTCGACGAGGAACCTTAAGCAAGAAATTAGTCAAGGAATTTTATGAAAATGCTTATGACAGCAGCGAGATGATAGATGAAATTGTTGCTGATTTGGGCATCGATTCAGTTGAACAGTTATTGGAGGATTAATAATGTCTAACAAAGTAATAGAAAACCAGGGAGTAACTATTTCTCCAAGTTTAATTCATGAAGGATTTTTTAATATGGCATCACAGCATCCTGAACGCATTGCTGTAGCTCAGAGAGAAGAAAATGGTGGCGTGAACTCTTTTACATATGGCGATATAGCCGAAAAGGCAATGCATTATTGCGGTGCTTTAACAGAAATAAATGCAAATGGAATTGTTGCAGCAGCTCTTGATAAAGGAGCGGAATTTATTAGTGCAATAATGGGTATCTTAGGGGCAGGCTGTGCTTATCTACCAATAAGTGCAACTGTGCCTGCGGAGCGTAGAAAATATATTTGCGAAAAGGCCGAGGTTACAACAGTCATCACAGATTCTGAAAGCAAGGCATTTTTTGAGGAAATGGGATTAAAGGTTCTTACTCCTGAAGCAGTATTAGAGGCGGCAAAGGCTAAGCCTATAGAAGTAAATCCAGAGAACGATGCCTATATTATTTTCACTTCAGGAACTACTGGCCAGCCTAAGGGAGTTGAGATACAGCATTTTGCTGCAAGTAATACTATTAAAGACATTAATGAAAGATTTGATGTTTCTGAGGCGGATTGTGCATTTGCAGTTTCAGAAATTGATTTTGATCTTTCTGTTTATGATATTTTTGGAATTCTTTCAGTTGGTGGCAAGATTGTTATCTGCGACAAGAATATGAAAAAGGAAGCTGAACAGTGGAAAGAGCTTATGAAAAAAGAGCAGCCTACTGTTTGGAACTCTGTGCCAATGTTATTCGATATGCTTTTGTCAGCGGATTACAACAACGAGGTTGTAGCTAATTTAAGACTGATTCTCCTTTCTGGAGATTGGGTTTACCCATCATTAATTACACGAATTCGTGAGAAGAATAAAACTGCCAGAATCATAGCATTGGGCGGTGCCACAGAGGCATCTATCTGGTCTAACTGCTATGAGGTTGGTCAGGAAATTGATAGCAGCTTCAAATCAGTGCCTTATGGAAAAGCTTTGACCAATCAAAAGTACAGAATTGTTTCTGAAAATGGAGTAATTGAAGGAGCTGATGAAGAAGGTGAATTACAGATTGGTGGCGTAGGCCTTGCCAAAGGATATGTTAATTCTCCTGAGCTTACAGCTGAGCGATTTATTGAAGACCAAGGCTGTCGTTGGTATAAAACAGGTGACAAGGGAAGATATTTGGAGGACGGCAATATTGAGTTTCTAGGCCGCCTTGATAATCAGGTAAAATTTGGCGGTTATCGCGTTGAGCTAGACGAAATTACCAAGACTCTAATAGCTCACGAAAGAATTAGCGGTGCTGGAACTGTTATGATTCAAAAAAATGAAAAGCAAATGTTAGCTTCAGTTGTGACTGAGCAAACCGACCAGTGTGATGAAACCCCAAGACAAATTGGTGAAAAGACAGATACATCTGAGCTTTGTGGGAAGCAGGCAGTTATGGCAACAGCCGCATTGATGGGGATACTTGGTCTTAATGATTCACAAGATTTACCAGCGAGCGTAGAGGATTTGTTTAACAAATTAGGTTTTGATGCTGCAAATAGAAGTGTTTATGATTATTGGTTATCTGTCCTTGAAAAATATGGATATATCACTATTTCTGGTGGACAAATCAATTTGACTAACAAAAAAGCGGAGCCAGTTTTAGAGGAGATAAAGGATAGTATCAAACTATTATCAGATGTTATGAAGGGCGAAAAAACAGCTGCAGATATGATGGAAGATGATTGGCTGTCTCCTGAAACAATTTCTACCCAAGAAAATGGAATAATCGCTGGTGTCAAAGAAATAGCAGAGCGTATTAATGACCTTTATGAAGAAGATGAAATGAATCTGCACGTTGCTGTTCTTGGAGCCAGAACTGGACTAGTAGTTGAAAGATTAGTTGAACTCACTGAGGATTCTGATATCGATTATACATTTATTGATCAAACTGCTTTCTTTACTTCTCAAGCAAAGCAAAGACTTGGTGATAACCATAGTTATTACATTATTAGGGATATTGTTCCGGATGATTTAAGAAATGCTTTTGATGTTGTAGTGGACATAAATGATATGCATACTTATCCCGACTATGAACAGGGGGTATTTATTGTAAGAGAATTACTAAAGAATCATGGTAAGGCATATATAGTTGACCTTAATGAATTACCACCATTATCATTCCTTTCTGCCGCTCAGTTGGAAAAGGGATTTATCAATTTTACAAAGGATAATCGACCTGAGGCGAATAATCCAGTTATGCCGGTGGAACTTGCTGCAGGATATTATTTACGACAGGGATTTTGCAATATTAGTTGGCACCATTATGAGGAATCAGTGTTCATTATTTTAGAAGCTGAAAAGATTAGTTCAGATGAAAGCCTTACCGCAAATGCCATTAAGTATTACTTGGGGCAAAGACTTCCAGAATATATGGTTCCGGAAAAAATAGTTTTTGCCAGCAGAATTCCTCTTACTAAGAATGGAAAGCCAGATCATAAAGCATTAGTCGATATGGTAAATACGGATGAGCTTTCTGAACTTACTCCACCTTCTACTGACACTGAAAAGAAGTTGGCAGTCATGTGGCAGGAAATTCTCCATGTGGATGAGGTCGGAGTAGAGCAGAGCTTCTTTAGAGCAGGTGGTGATAGCCTTCTTGCTACGCATTTACTTACAAAGGTGCGTCAGGAGTTTAATGTTGAATTTACATTGAAGGAAATGTATGGCACACCAACGCTTGGTTCCATAGCTGCACTTATAGATGAGAAATTAGCATGCTCAGATGATGAGGATATGGAGTTTGGAGAAATTTAGCAAAGGAGAATAGTTATGATTCTGTATGATTGTGAAATTAAAAATTTAATTCAGATTCTATACCTTCGAGGGAAAAATACACCAGATAAAACCGCTTATATTTATGTACCTGAAGAAGGAGATGCTAAGTACTGTGATTTTAAAACTTTATATGATAACAGTGCTAAGGTGGCAGGTGTTTTGAAGGAATCTGGAATTAAAAAGGGCGATAGATGCCTGATTATGTACAAGCAGGATATGGAGCTTTTGTACGGGCTGTATGGTTGCTTGATGGCAGGAGCTGTAGCGGTACCATTAGATATTTTTGATGAGAACACAGATATGGAACGTTATGTAAATGTTTATGAAAGTTGTGGAGCATCTGGAATTCTTACAAATGACAGCGCAGCTTCTATGATGGAAGACAGTTCAGCTAAGTATTTTGGTGGAATACCAGTATTTCATTATGCAATGACTGAAAATGCTAAGCCATACTGTTGTGAGTTTGAGGATTGCTTAGCCATTCTTCAATATACATCTGGCTCAACTGGAGAGCCAAAGGGTGTAATGATTAATCAGAGCTCATTGCTTGATAATCTTAAGCAGATAGCAGATAGATTTTATTTGACTAGCGACTCTTCGATTGTAGGATGGTTGCCTTATCACCATGATATGGGATTGATTTTTGGCCTATACACAGCAGTATATACCGGTGGGCGAAATGTATTCATGAAGCCAGAATTGTTTAAAAGCAATCCAGAGAAATGGATATATGCCATGAATGATTACGAGGCCACACACGTAGTTGCCCCTAATTTTGGCTATGAATTACTTTGTAAATTATTAAAAGAGAAATATGAAAATGGAAATCCGGATAATATTTCTTTAGCCAGCATTGAGCGAATTGTAAGTGGTTCTGAATCTGTACGATTTAACACTCAAGTAGAGTTGATGGAAGTGTGCCACAAGTTTGGAATGAAAAAGGAGGCTGTTCGTGCGGGATATGGTCTTGCGGAGGCTACCTTGATGCTTTCAATGAACACAAGCGATATACCTGGTGGTTGGCTTAGAGTTGATAAAAAAGCTCTTTCTGAAAATAAAATTGTAGTGCTCGAAAGGGGACAGTTTACAGGTAATGTTAAGGTCATTGAAAACGATGAAATAGGAACTTATCTAGTGGGAAATGGAAAGCCAATAGATGACAACCAGCTTATGGTTCTTTCTTCTGATGGTGAGCAACTTCCTAAAATGTCCATTGGAGAAATATGTATAAGTGGTCCATCTGTAGCTGCCGGTTATTGGAAGCGACCTAAAGAAACGGCAAAGACCTTTGTTAAGGGCAAAGATGGACAAGTTATTTTGCATACTGGAGATGCAGGTTTTATAGGTGATGATGGTGAACTTTATATAACAGGCAGATACAAGGAGAGTATTGTTATCCACGGAGTTAACTACTATCCAACAGATTTGGAAACTGTTTCTGTTAAGAGTAATAAGTCATTTAATTATGCTGCTTGTGCTTTTTCGGCTACCTTTGAGGATGAGGATAGCATAATTATAATTCAGGAAATAAAGGGAAAGACCCTTTCTCTGGACACATTGAAAGATGCTGCAAAGGATGTGCGAAACAACATTTTTAAGTCATATCAGTTGCAACCACACAAGATTATCTTGGTAGAAGAGAATTCAATTCCTCGTACCGATAGCGGAAAGATACAAAGAAGGACCGCCAAGGAATTATTTATAAAGGATGCTCTTTGCGGAGTACTTTATGAAGAGCAGATGAAGGATGCGGATTTAAGTCAGATTGAAGTTGAGACAGTTGAAGATATTAAGAATATCATTGTTGATTTATTGGCAGATTCTCTTGGTATTGCAACAGCCGAAGTTGACTTAGACATGACCTTTATGAAGATGGGAATGAACTCCCAGATGAATGTGAATATTGTCGCTCAACTAAATACAGTTCCTGGAGTGAAGCTTTCTGTTGTAGATGTATTTAATCAAAATACAGTAGATAAACTTGCTACGCATATTTTTGACACCTGCTTTAGTGAAAGTATTAAGACTGATGATTTAGATGCATTAAATGAAGATGAGTTGGCAATGTTACTTGAACAAGAATTAGGATAGGGAAGTGTGAACCATGAATAATATTGATTATAGGCTTAGTCATATACATTTAAAGGTAAATGGTACAAGGTCTGCCGTTAAAAAATTAAGAGAAGCGGGGTTTACTGTTGAATTTGGTCATAAAGGATTAATATCACCTAACGCTTTTATTTTCTTTAATGACCATGCTTTTATCGAAGTTTTTATGATGAAGGGACCTGCAAATATAGCTCATGTTTTTATGGATAAAAAGTTTGGAAAACCTATGGGTGACCGTTTTAGATTTTGGAGTGATGCTAAAGAGGGATTTTCTGACTTTGCATTTGAACCTTGTGATAGAAAAATAGCTGCTATTGAAAACATGGGAAATGTAAGAGAGCAGTTGTTAAAGGAAGGGTTTGAGCTTTCAGAAAATATGATTTCATCTAGACGAAATGTGAGAGATGAAAAAGTAGGATTTGGCTTTTGCCCTTTGAATCCAGTGGAGTTACCATTTTTAGTTACTGCATATTCAATACCTCAGATACCTGAGCATATTGAGCATAAGAATGGAATAGATAGTATTTATAGAATGGAAGTTACCTGTTCTGATAGAGATTATCCGGCCATGGAAAGGTTAGTAGGCGGTGATAAGAAGGTTAAGCTAATAAGGGGCAGCAAAACTGCTATTAGCAAAGTTATATTCCTTACTAAAAAAGATGACTTTACTCCACCACCATTGCAGGGATTACTTGGAATGAATGTGGGCTTTGTTAATGAGGATGATATTAAAGGAGAAGAAGATGAAAAAGCTTAGAAAAGAGACTTTATGTGTTCAGGCTGGATATGAGCCAAAGAATGGGGAGCCTCGTATAGTTCCAATTATACAGGGCTCAACCTTTAAGTATGATTCAAGTGAAGAGATGGGAAAACTATTTGACATGGAGAAATCTGGATATTTTTATTCACGTATTCAGAATCCAACTTGCGATAATGTTGCAGCAAAGATATGTGCCCTTGAGGGTGGAAGTGCTGCGATTTTAACAAGTTCAGGTCAGACAGCAACCTTCTTTTCAATATTTAACATATGCGGTTGCGGTGACCATGTCATAGTTTCTAGCATGATTTATGGTGGAACTTACAATCTGTTCCACATGACCATGGGACGAATGGGAGTTGAGTTTACATTCTTAGACCCTGATTGCTCTGAGGAAGAATTAGACGCAGCCTTCCGTCCAAATACTAAGGCTGTTTTTGGAGAGTCGGTATCTAACCCAGCATTAGTAGTATTGGACATCGAAAAATTTGCAAAAGCGGCCCACAAGCATGGGGTGCCACTTATTGTGGACAATTCATTCCCTACACCTTTAAATTGCCGACCATTTGAATGGGGGGCAGATATAGTAGTACATTCAACTTCTAAATATATGGATGGTCATGATTCAACAATCGGAGGATGTGTAATCGACTCAGGAAACTTTAATTGGGAAAAGCATGCTGATAAGTACCCTTCCCTTACAACACCTGACCCTTCATACCATGGTGTTGTTTATACCAAGCATTTTGGACAGGAGGGTGCCTATATTTCAAAGATGACAGCTCAGATTATGAGAGACTTGGGCGCCGTGCAGAGTCCTATGAATGCTTACATCTTGAACTTGGGTCTTGAGTCTCTTGCAGTTCGTATCGAAAGACACTGTAGCAACGCTATGAAGGTGGCCAACTTCATGAAGGACCACGATAAGATAAGCTGGGTAAACTATCCAGGACTTGAGGACAACAAGTACAGTAAACTTGTTAAGAAATATATGCCAGATGGCACATGCGGAGTAATTTCCTTTGGTGTCAAAGGTGGAAGAAAAGGAGCAGAGGAATTTATGAGGCATTTGAATGTATCTATGATATGTACTCATGCAGCAGATGCACACTCCATAATTCTTCATCCTGCATCGTCCACTCATAGACAGCTCAATGACGAGGAGTTGGTTGCTTCAGGAGTTACACCAGATTTGATTCGTATATGCGTAGGAATTGAAAATGTTAATGATATAATTGAAGATATCGATCAGGCTCTTGCGTATATTTAAGCCATATAGCATAAAGAAAAAGACAGCCGCGGTTTTGCGACTGTCTTTTTGAATGCTTATAAATAATTGATTTAGTTTAATTTTTCCATCCAGTAGCAACGGCACGCTTAGTGACCATGCTGTGGTAGATACCCTGTTTTTCCATAAGAGATGAATGGTTTCCAGTTTCGGCAATCATGCCATCCTTTATAACCATAATCTTGTCAGCACCCATTATAGTATTAAGTCTATGTGCGATAACAAGTAAGGTCTTGCCTTTGCAAAGCTCAGATATAGCTGACTGGATGTAGCTTTCATTGTCCGCATCCACGCTTGCGGTTGCCTCATCAAGGATTACGATAGGAGAGTCCTTGAGGATACATCTTGCTATAGAAAGTCTCTGTGCCTGACCGCCAGAAAGAGATGCACCGCCTTCGCCGATAACAGTATCAAAGCCATCAGGAAGCTCCATAATGAAATCATAACAACGAGCTTTCTTTGCAGCTTCAATTATTTCTTCTTTAGTAGCGTCAGGTCTTCCAAGGGCAATGTTATTGTAAACGGTATCCTGGAAAAGATATACTCTTTGGAATACCATACTGATATTATCCATCAATGTAGCAAGAGGAATATTTCTAATGTCTTTTCCACGTAAGAGAATGCTTCCAGACTTAACATCCCAGAATCTAGTGAGCAAACTTGCTATAGTAGATTTTCCGCCGCCGGAAGGACCCACAAGTGCAATCATGTCGCCCTTATTAGCTTTGAATGATACATCCTTTAAAACATCCTTAGAATCATAAGCGAAAGTAACATTGTCGTATTCAATTTCTACAGCAGATTCGTCAGTAAGCTTTTCAGAGCCATTATCATCCAATTCTTTTTCAGCAAATAAAGCTTCAATTCTATCCATACAAGCGTTCATCACCGTAAGTCTAGATTCTTGATCGTAGAAGGTTCTGATTGGCACAAATAAATCAAAGAGACAAAGAAGCATTCCGAAGAAGAACTTAAGCTCCATAAGTCCATTGAAATAGAGTATTGCAGAAATGCCAAGGATTGTTACGGTACTAAGACCATAAAGGATAAATACCCCGCGCTTCCATGGTGAGTGGGAATCCTCAAAATCAAGATTTACACGACAGTTTTCTTCAAAACTTTCAGTAAGTTCTTTTGACTTATCTCCAAGAAGGTTATAAGTTTTGATAATACCAATGCCTTCTGTAAAGTTGAGAACCGCTTCAGTTTGTACTTCTGAGGCTTCCTGCTTTTCGTCTGAATGAACAAGATCGTTTTTCATCATTCCTTGTCCAAGCATAATCATAAATGAAGAGAGGATAGCAGAAGTAATACCTAAGCGCCAGTCAAAAATGAACATAAAAACAACCATGATAAACTGTGCAAACAAGTAACTCATCATGTCCGCAATGACCATCATACAGTTTTCTTCTATGAAGACCATGTCTGTAGATAATACAGAGCTAATCTTTCCTATGTTACCCTCTGTAAAGTAACCCATAGGAAGCTTGCGCAAATGCTCGCCGAGTTTCATTCTCATGTCAGCAAAAATCTGGTAACCGGCTGCACTTTGCATTCTATCAGCTAGATACTGAGCGACTGCCTGAGCTATTACGCCCACTACCAAAATAATTGCAGTTCGAATGCAGATTTCTTTTGTGATGGAACCCTCTAGATATGCTTCAAGAATGAAATACATTAGTATAATAGGAACCTTCATAAACATACCCTTAAGAAAGGACATGACAAACGCGCCGTAGATTCTGCCTTTATATTT
>JAILGH010000049.1 GCA_024697025.1 Pseudobutyrivibrio sp. | reverse complement strand
CTATGGACTAAAGATGGCGGAAAAGAGTTTACATATAAGTTTAATGTAGATGAATATGATTGCGAGTATATTATTACAGCTCCAAAGGGGCATGATGATATTGTCTATAGTTCTACTTTAGATGGCAAAGAACAAGGCTGTAGAGTATTAGTTACTTATGGCCAGCATATACCTGGCAGGAAATTAAGAGATTATCCAGATACTATTACAGGTATAAAAACGTCCGACATTAATTTTGATGGTTATACAGATATAATTATGACCGGAACAATTAAATCTAAGGAAAATCTTTGGGTTTTCTTTGGAGAGGAACAATATGATTCGCAAGAAGAGCTAGAATATGAGATTTTTTTAAATGACGAAGGAATTGATAGTTTGATTGAGAATACACTCGGTTCAAATTATACAGTTGAAGACATAGAAGATTATTTTGTTGGAAAAACGCAAAATGGTAAATTCAAAAATTATATTGATGCCTATAGAAAGGTTATAAATTTTTATGAGTGTACTCAACCGGAAGCCAGAAAGTATAAATTAGTTTATTTTGACGAAGATGATATTCCTGAACTTGTAGTGGATAATAGTGGATATATGGTGTCCATGTATACATTTTATGACGGAGATGTGTATGCACCTATTGTTGATTGGCCATATGGAGCCTTCGGTAACGTGGGGTATGATTACAAAGTCAAAGGTAATTTAATATCTAACTTTGATCAAGATGGTGCTGGAGCTATTGGAACATATAGGGGTTTTGGAATAATCGATGGTAAAATTGAAGAATTATATTATCATAGTTTTTACAATTTGAGTGATCAAGAAGACGAATGGTGGTTCAATGAAAAACTTACAAAAGAACAACGTGAGGCATTAGAAGTTAAATCAGAGGATACTAAGTATGATTCTTTGCATGGAGTGTATCCTGCTAGAGAGATTTTGAAGCAACTTGATATTCCGTCATTTACAGTTGAAAGCATTAGCGGTAACTTATCTGTTTTTAATGTTGCTGATAAAGAATTTCATTACCAAGTTGAAAAGCTTAAAGATAATAAGAAATGCTTTTGGCTTGCCAATGATGCTTCAGCCTCTCAAAAGACATTAAAGTGTGATAGTTACAAGACCTATCTAATTAGTAGAGAAAATGATAAAGCTTATCTTTATCTTTCTGTAAATTATAAGGGAAAATCAACCTTATATATTTATAATCTAAATACAAAAACTGTTAATTCTCCAATTAAATTTGAAAAATATTCTTTGAATTCTAAGGAAATCACTAATCCTAATAGTTTTACGATGGAAACTATTATGAAAGATATAGGTAATTTTAAGGCTAAGAAGGAATTCTTTGTTGGAGAAAATGGTTTGCCAAATGAAAAGGATGAGTTTAATTATTTTATAAAAACTAATACTAAAGAAGATAGTAATAATGATTATGGTGATGTATTGATTCTTCTGAAAGACTTCACATGTTCCGCCACAAAAAATTTGACTAAGGATTATATATATTATTCAGAGGATTATCCTGATGATGATGAACTTGTATCTTTTAAAAAAGGTACAAAATTTTATTTATACAAATGCAGAGATGTATATGGTTTTGGTGAGCTTTATTGGAAGGATTACTATATTGTAAGTGATGATGGATATATGATTGATTTACATCTAGACATTGATGACAATGGAAATTTAAATTTAGATAATAGCGTGATTTCAGAGGGTGATGATAATCTGTTTTTGGCGGATTTTAAAATTGAATAATATTTTAGCTCTATCGATTTACGATAGAGCTAAGTGTTTTAAAGAAATCTGGATATGAAATACAGCAGCAATCTTCGTCATCAAAGGTTGTTTCACCATCTGCCACAAGACCTGCAATTGCAAATGACATTGCGATTCGATGGTCTAAGTATGTTTTGATGCGGGCTCCCTTTAGAGGCTTGCCTCCATTTATAATCATGCCATCATCAGTTGCTGTAATATCACAACCCATATTAGAAAGATTTTCGGTGACCGTAGCGATGCGGTCACTTTCTTTTACCTTTAATTCTGCTGCATCCTTAATTATTGTAGTGCCTGATGCACAGGCTGCCATAACAGCAATTATAGGAAGCTCGTCGATAAGAGCAGGAATAATGTCGCCAGACACTTCACAGCCGTGAAGATTGCTTGTAGTTACGTGAATATCTGCAACTGGCTCGCCGCTGACTATACGCTCATTTAAAAGCTCAATATTGCCACCCATATCCTGAGCTACTTTGATAATTCCAGCCCTGGTTGGATTCGTATTTACGTTTTTAATAAGCAAATCAGAATTCTCACAAATCAATCCTGCTGCAATATAATAAGCTGCAGAAGAAATATCTCCAGGAACTTGAATTTTCTGTCCAACAAGTTTTGGACCTCCAACGATAGAAGCAGTAAGACCTTCTGACTTAATATCTGCACCAAAGCCAGATAGCATAAGCTCTGTGTGGTTGCGGCTAATGACAGGCTCTGTAACTGATGTAATACCATCTGCATAAAGACCAGCTAGAAGCACACATGATTTAACCTGAGCAGAAGCAACAGGAGAGTCATAGTGGATTGCCATTAAAGGTGCGCCGCCAATTTCTAGCGGAGCGCAACCGTTGCCATTTATAGAGCGTATATTGGCGCCCATCTGTGTAAGAGGTGTTATAACACGCCCCATTGGACGCTTTTGGATTGATTCATCTCCATTCAAAGAGCTGACAAAGCTTTGGCCGGCAAGAATTCCTGAGATTAGTCGAGTTGTTGTGCCGCTGTTTCCAACATCTAGCATAGATGATGGAGCACTAAGACCATGCAAGCCTTTTCCACGAATAATAACGTGATTATTGTCTTGTGTAATATCAATTCCCATTGCTCTAAAACAGCCAATTGTAGAACGACAGTCTGCACCATCCAAAAATCCAGTAAGCTCTGTAATGCCATCAGATATAGAGCCAAACATTACTCCGCGATGACTGATTGATTTATCTCCAGGAACTTTTATTTCCCCTTTTAAGCTTTTTGCCTTTGTTATTGCCATTAGTTTGTCCTCTGTCTTACATAGTAGTTATTGTGTGAGAGAATAGTCTGTGCTGTCTTCATAGCATCTTCATTGTAGAATTCTATGCGTAATACACCAGGCTCAAACTCTCTATTGTGAATGATATCGACATTTTTAATACTGATATCAGCATTAGCAAGAAGCTGTAGTACTCCAACTAAAGTACCAGGCTTATCATCGATATCACAGTATAATTCGTATATGCGAATTAAAGCATTATCCGGAATAGAAATTGAATCTCTATAATCCTTGGCTTTAGACCAAAGCTCTAAAATCTCATCGCCATCAGCTTTACTTATTGCAGTTCTAAATTGGTCCAACTCGTCTCTATAATAATCCAAGAGTCTAAGTACTGCATCCCTATTACTTAAGAATATGTGTTGCCACATTGTAGGAGAACCAGAAGCAATTCTTGTAATATCTTTAAAGCCGCCAGCTGCAATTGTTTTGCAAATGGAGCGTTCATCATCAATGTCCTGGACAAGATTAACTAAAGAAGCTGCAATTACATGTGGTACATGAGAAATAGCTGCTGTAGCCTCATCATGGTCTTCTGGAGTAAGCTTGATTGGAATAGCGCCAAGGCTTCCGATATAATCACAAAATTCATTGTAAGTATCCTGATTCATAGCTGAATCAGCTGTGAGAATGTAGTAAGCATTTTCAAGAAGGCTTGCTGAAGAATGCTCAAGGCCTGTAAGCTCAGAGCCGGTCATTGGATGTCCTCCAATAAACTGATTTGTTATACCAAGCTGTCTTGCAACAGCAGTAATATCCCCTTTTACGCTACCTACATCTGTAATAATGCAATCAGGCTTAACAACTTTCTTAAGCTTGTACAAGTAGTCGCAGTTAATCTTTACTGGGCTGCACAAAAAGATAATGTCGCATTGACCGAATTGTTCAATCTTAAGAAGGCCGTTGTTGTCAATTAACCGTTCATCAAATGCTGCTTCTATTGTAGAGGCACGAGAAGCAGTAGCAAGAATTCTAGTGTTTGGATATATTTTTAATATCGCCTTTGCGATACTTCCCCCGATAAGTCCAAGACCTACAAAACCAATAGTTTTAGCTTTCATATCATCATTCCTCACTTTAATGCTTTAAAGTAAATATTTAAATTAATAATATCATATTTATCCATTGTAAATTGTCTGAATATTGATTAGAATGTAATTAACTATTCAGAACATGTGCAAAAAATCATGCTGTTGGGGGACAGTATTTTGCATCTTTTATTGAATAGTAACTAAAATAATTGGGAGGTATAGCACATGAAGGTTTTTACTACGGACAAGATTAGAAACGTTGTGTTACTTGGTCACAGCGGGGCGGGCAAAACCAGTCTCATCGAATCAATGGCTTTTCTAGCTGGTCAGATCAGCAAGCCGGGCACTATAGAGGCTGGTAATACCATTAGTGATTACGACAAGCTCGAGGTTAAAAACAAGTTTTCTATCTACACATCTTTAGTTCCTATCATTTGGGGCGATACAAAGATTAATTTCCTTGACACTCCGGGATATTTTGATTTCATTGGTGAAGCTGAAGAGGCTGTTTCTGCAGCTGATGCAGCTATTATTGTCATTTCAGGTAAAAGCGGAATTGAAGTTGGTACAAAGAGAGCCTGGGAGATGTGTGATAAGTTTAATCTTCCAAGAATGGTATTTGTAACTGACATGGATATAGATGATGCCAGCTATAGAGAAATCGTTGAAGAACTTCAAAGTTTATACGGAAAGAAGATTGCTCCTTTCCATCTTCCAATAAGAGAAAATGGGGAGTTTGTTGGTTATGTAAATGTTATTCAGCAAATGGGTAAACGTTGGAAAGCGGACGGTACAGTGGAGCATAGTGATGTTCCGGATTATAATAAGGAATACCTTGATAAGTACCGCGAGGCTTTGATGGAATCAGTTGCCGAGACATCAGAAGAGTTTATGGATAGATATTTTGGCGGAGAAGAATTCTCAGAGGATGAAATCCGTCAGGCACTTCGTGTAAATGTTGGCACAGGTGAAATCGTTCCTGTTATGATGGGTTCAAATTTAACTAATCGTGGACAGTACACAATGCTAACTGACGTTGTTAAATATCTTCCTAGTCCTGCTGATTGCAAGATAACAGGAATTAACGCAAATACGAATGAAGTTTACGAGGCAGATTATGACTTCTCTAAACCAAAGTCTGCATATGTATTTAAGACAATTGTGGATCCTTTCGTAGGAAAGTATTCACTTATAAAGGTGAATTCAGGTGTACTTAAAACAGATGATTTGCTTTTCAATAAGCATAAAGATACTGAAGAAAAAATCGGCAAGCTTTATGTTTTAACTGGAAGCAAAGCTGAGGAAGTTCCAGAACTTCATGCAGGAGATATTGGTGCACTTTCTAAGTTGCAAAAGGTAGCTACAACAGATTCCCTTTCAACTAAGGCAAACCCAATTCTTTACATCAGAACACCACTTTCAGTGCCTTATACTTACAAGAGATACAAGGCTAAAAATAAGGGGGATGAAGATAAAATTGCTCAGGCTTTAGCGAAGCTTTGTGCAGAGGATTTAACTATCAAATCAGTTAATGATGGCGAAAACAGCCAATCACTTATTTATGGTATAGGCGATAGACACATCGATATGCTTGTTCAAAAGCTCAATGAAAAATACAAGGTTGATATAGAACTTAGCCAGCCTAAGATTGCATTTAAAGAGACAATCCGTGGTAAGGCAGATGTTGAGTATAAGTACAAGAAGCAAACAGGTGGCCATGGCCAGTATGGACATGTCAAGATGACTTTTGAACCTTCTGGAAATATGGAAGAGCACTACAATTTTACAGAGTCAGTTGTTGGTGGTGCAGTTCCAAAGAATTATTTCCCTGCAGTTGAAAAGGGATTACAGGAAGCTGTTCTTGCCGGACCTCTTGCGGCATATCCAGTTGTAGGTATACACGCTAATCTTTATGATGGAAGCTATCATCCTGTTGATTCTTCCGAAATGGCATTTAAGGTTGCAGCAAAGGGTGCTTTCAAAGATGGAATCCTTAAGGCAAATCCAATTCTTCTTGAGCCAATTGAAACCCTTAAGGTTTTGGTTCCTGATTCTTACACTGGTGATGTAATGGGTGACCTTAATAAACGCCGTGGACGAGTTCTTGGCATGAATCCAACAGATACCGCGGGCAAGACAGAAGTTCTTGCAGAGGTTCCAATGGCAGAGCTATATGGTTACGATACCCAACTTCGTTCTATGACCGGTGGATATGGAACATTCTCTTATGAGTTGGCTCGCTATGAGCAGGTACCTTCTGATGTGCAAGCGAAAGAAGTGGAGCGCAGAGCTAACAAGCTTAAGGATGTAGACGAAGAGTAACTAAGATAAATAAATTACTATTAGCTGTGGAGTTTTGATTGCAAAACTTCACAGCTTTTATTATAATTTCGGGTAGTTGTTTATTTTAGAGGTGAAAAAGATGAAGCACAATTTCAAAGCAATTGAAAAAAAATGGCAAGCAGCTTGGGAGAAGGACGATATCTTCAAGGCTGTTGATGGTTCTGACAAGCCAAAATTCTATGGCCTTGTAGAGTTTCCATATCCATCAGGTGCAGGTATGCACGTTGGACATATCAAGGCTTATTCTTCAGTAGAGGTAGTATCTAGAAAGCGTAGAATGGAAGGATACAATGTACTGTTCCCAATCGGATTCGATGCATTTGGTCTTCCTACAGAAAACTATGCTGTCAAGACTAATACACATCCTAGAAAAATCACAGACGACAACATCAAGAAATTCACAATGCAACTTAAGAGTGTTGGTTTTTCTTTTGATTATAGCCGTACAATTGATACCACACAGGAGGACTACTATAAGTGGACTCAGTGGATTTTCCTTAAGATGTTTGAAAAGGGCCTTGTTTTCAGAGACAAGACTTTAGTTAACTACTGCCCACATTGTAAGGTAGTTCTTTCAAACGAGGATTCACAGGGCGGCAAGTGCGATATCTGCCATAGTGATGTTATTCAGAAGGAGAAGGACGTTTGGTATCTTCGTATTACAGAGTATGCTGACAAGCTTCTTCAGGGACTTAATGAGGTTGATTTCCCTGAAAACATCAAGCAGCAGCAGGTTAACTGGATAGGAAAGTCTAAGGGTGCTTTCGTAAACTTCACTCTTGAAGGAATTGAGGACAAGCTTGAGATTTATACAACTCGTCCTGATACACTTTGCGGTGTAACATTCATGGTTATTGCTCCAGAGCATCCTTATATTGATAAATATGCTGATAAGATTTCTAACATGGACGCAATCATGGCTTATCGTGAAGAGTGCCAGAAGAAGTCTGAGTTTGAGCGTACTCAGCTTGTTTCCAAGGACAAGACTGGTGTTAGAGTTGAAGGATTTGATGCAATCAATCCTATCACTGGCAAGAAGATTCCTGTATTCATTTCTGATTATGTAATGATGGGATATGGTACTGGTGCGATTATGGCTGTTCCAGCTCATGATCAGCGTGACTGGGATTTTGCTACAAAGTTTGGCATCGACATCATCCCTGTTATCGAGGGTGGAGATGTGACCAAAGAGGCCTATACAGGCGAAGGCAACATGATTAATTCAGAGTTCTTAAATGGTCTTAACAACAAGAAGGACTCTATTGATAGAATGATTACAGAGCTTGAGAAGCTTGGCTGTGGTAAGGCTGGTGTTCAGTACAAGATGAAGGACTGGGCATTTAACAGACAGCGTTACTGGGG
>JAILGH010000042.1 GCA_024697025.1 Pseudobutyrivibrio sp. | reverse complement strand
TGCTGCGATTGGTGATAGCGGAAATATAATCTATGTAAACAAAGAGAAAAATGTATCTGTTGGAATAACTGGCTCATTTAAGGTAAGGATATTTGATCGTGTGGAATTCATAGAGAAAAAAGTTTTGCCGGTTATTGAATGTACGACATGGAAGTAAGTGCCTGACCCCATTACAGGTCAGACGGTACTTTTGCGTGTGGAGATGAGATTAAGCAACAGTTAATATCGTTTTATAATTTTTTTATGAAGGCCCATAGGGACGGGGTTATAGGACCAAAATGAAAATGAGCCACTAACCCCGTCCCCTAGGTTCATTTTCTAGGGTGGAGATATTCCTATAAATATGGTAATATACTTTAGGTTTATTCTAAAAATGACAAAGCTTAGGAAGCTTTTAGAAGGAGAAATATAAAATGAAACTAGGAATCGTAGGTTTACCAAACGTAGGCAAATCAACATTATTTAACTCACTTACAAAGGCGGGAGCACTTGCAGCAAACTATCCATTTGCAACAATCGACCCAAATGTAGGTATCGTATCTGTTCCAGATAAGCGCCTTGATGCACTTACCAAGATGTACAACAGCAAGAAGACAGTTCCAGCAACAATAGAATTTGTTGATATCGCTGGTCTTGTAAAGGGTGCTTCAAAGGGGGAAGGTCTTGGAAATCAGTTCCTTGCCAACATCCGCGAGGTAGATGCAATCGTGCATGTTGTTCGTTGCTTTGAGGACGCCAATGTAGTTCACGTTGATGGAACAATCGATTCACTTAGAGATATAGAGACAATTAACCTTGAGCTTCTTTTCTCTGACATCGAGGTTATGGAGCGTCGTTATGCCAAGACAGAGCGTTCAGCTCGCATGGACAAGACTCTCCAAAAGGAAGCTGCTATGCAAAAGCGTCTCATTGAGCACATGGAGGCTGGCAACATGGCCAAGACTTTCGAGCTTAATGATGATGACGAGGAAGGATACTTCAAGGAGTACAACCTTCTTACAGCTAAGCCAGTTATTTACGCTGCCAATGTTGAGGATGAGGACCTTGCAGATGACGGTGCCAACAACAAGAATGTTCAGGCTGTTAGAGAGTACGCTGCAAAGGAAGGCTCAGAGGTATTTGTAATCTCAGCACAGATTGAGCAGGAGATTTCAGAGCTCGATTCCGAGGAAGAAAAGCAGGAGTTTTTGGAGGCAATGGGACTTTCAGAGTCTGGTCTTGATAAGCTTATCACTGCATCATACAGACTTCTTGGGCTTATTTCTTACCTTACATCAGGTGAGGATGAGACACGTGCTTGGACTATTAAAAAGGGCACAAAGGCACCACAGGCTGCCGGCAAGATTCACACTGATTTTGAGCGTGGATTCATCAAGGCTGAGGTTGTCAGCTACGATGCTCTTATGGAAAATGGTTCAATGGCTGCAGCTAAGGAAAAGGGCCTTGTGCGTATGGAAGGTAAGGAATACGTTGTAGCTGATGGAGATGTAATCACATTCAGATTCAATGTATAGATTATTATTTCCGCTCAGAAAAAATAATCGCTTTATACAAGGTAAATCATAAAAATAGCATTAGACACAGCTTGAGTTTTGAATTATTATATTAGTAACGATTTATATAGTTTACTTTTAATTTACAGGAGGAAATGGTATGAAACTTACTAATATCAAGGACGTAGAAGCATTTTTCAAGGTTATCGATAGCTGTGAAGGCACAGTTGAGCTTGTGACTGGCGAAGGAGATAGATTAAATCTCAAGTCAAAGCTTTCTCAGTTTGTTTCATTAGCAAATATTTTTAAAGCTGATCCAAATAGTATTCCAGAATTAGAAATTATCGCTTATGAGCCTGAGGATTCCAAAAGACTTCTTGAGTTTATGATTAATCAGTAATCGTAATCATTTAATAGAATTATTAGGGGCTTATGTTATTCATGAGCCTCTTTTTCTTTCCTGCTAAAAAGTCTTTGTATTAGTGACTATAATGAGCTAAGGCAAGTAGTTGTCTTGGCGATAGAAAATGGAGTATATCTTAATGAGGGCATACGAAAGATTATTAAATTACGTAAAAGTTTATACAACTAGCGATGAGGACAGCAACACAGTTCCATCAACTGCTAGACAGTTTGATTTGGCAAATATTTTGGTTAAGGAGCTTAAGGCTCTCGGCGTTGATAATGCAGAGGTTGACGACAAGTGCTATGTGTATGCGCACATCCCAGCAACTTCTGGTTATGAAAGCAAAAAGGCAATCGGATTTATTGCCCATATGGACACTGCACCAGATTTTACTGGCGAAAACGTAAATCCGATAGTAGAGGAGAATTATAACGGCGAGGATGTTGTGCTTGGCACATCTGGCCGTACTATAAAGGTTTCTGATTTTCCACATCTTGCAAGTCTCAAGGGGCGCACTCTCATACACACAGATGGAACTACACTCCTTGGGGCAGATGACAAGTCTGGGATTGCAGAGATAATGACATTTGTTGAGGAAATACTTAATAGCAACGAGCCTCACGGCAAGATTTGCATTGGTTTTACACCTGATGAGGAAATCGGCGCAGGCGCAGACCATTTTGATGTTGCTAAATTTGGGGCTGACTTCGCATATACGGTAGACGGTGGCGAGGAAAATGCTGTTGAATACGAGAATTTTAATGCAGCAGGTGCAGAGGTTGAGTTCACAGGTGTGAGCATTCATCCAGGCGACGCCAAGGATATTATGGTAAATGCAGCCTTGGTTGCAATGGAGTTTAATGCCATGCTTCCACCTACTGAGGTTCCTTCTAAGACAGAAGGATATCAGGGCTTCATACACTTGACAGATATGGCTGGTGAGGTGTCAAGCGCCAAGCTATCATACATCATCCGTGACCACGACAAGGGTAAATTTGCTGACAAGAAAAAGGTTATGGAGCACGCTTGCAACATCATTAATCAAAAATATGGTGATGGTACTTGCAAGCTTACAATTAAGGACCAGTACCAAAACATGCTTGAGAAAATCAAGCCACATCAGTTTTTAATTGATTACGCATTCAAAGCTCTTGAAGATGCAGGGGAAAATCCTAAGGCAGTTGCCATAAGAGGCGGCACAGATGGGGCTAGACTTTCATTCATGGGATTGCCTTGCCCAAACCTTGGCACAGGTGGATACAATTTCCACGGGCCAATGGAGCACATTACAGCAGAGGGCATGGACACAGTGGTAAAGGTTCTCCACGGTATAACCAAATACATTGCATCAGAGTAAGGTTATTCTAAAATAATTTGAAAAGGTGAATAAAATGTCAGCTGAAAAAAGAAGAGAACTACTTATAGATATATTAATGGATATTTTGTCAGGCCTTTGCATAGGTATCGCAGTTTACAATTTTGCTGCGGATGCAAAGTTTCCACTGACAGGACTTACCGGTATTGCCATGATTTTCTACCAGTACTGGGGCTGGAAGGTCGGTATTGTGACCATCGTTTTGAATATTCCACTGATTTTCTTTGCTTACAAGGTACTTGGTCGCAAGTTCCTTTACAAGAGCTTAAAGACTATGGCCATTGGAACAGTGATGATGGATTTTGTTGCACCACTTTTTCCTAAGGTTCAACTTGGTAATCCGCTGCTTAGCGCTATAGTTGTTGGCGCATTTTCGGGTATTGGATTTGCCCTTGTTTACATGCGCAATTCTTCAACCGGCGGAGCGGATTTTATAATGATGATAATCAAGTCCAAGCGACCACATATTTCACTTGGAAGAATCTTTTTCTACGTGGATGCAACAATCATTGTTATAGATACTTTAGCGTACGCCCATTCCTTTGAGGCCTTGTGCTATGGTTTTATTATTAGCTACATAGGTTCTATGGTGGTGGACAAGGTTATGATTTCTGCAGACGCAGGTATGATGTGTATGATTGTTACCAACAAGGCGGAGGCCATTGCAGATGCAATTGATGCTGCTGTGGATAGAGGCACAACCATTTTTACTGCCAAGGGTGGATATAGCGGTGATGAGCGCCAGGTGCTTATGTGCGCTTGTTCCAACAAGCAGATGTATCAGGTTAATCGAGTTTCAAAAAAGATTGACGTAGACGCATTTATTGTCATAATGGAATCAAAGGCAGTATATGGTGAGGGCTTTAAGAGATTCAAACCATAAATGCTATAAATGAAGGTGGACTAGCGTAGACCTTCTAAAAAATTTAGATGGAGATATAATATGTCAGGAAAAATTTACGTACTTGGTGTTGCAGGAGGTTCTGCATCAGGCAAGACTACAATAGTTAATAAGTTGCATGATTATTTTGGAGAGGATATTGCGGTTCTTAGCCATGATGCTTATTACAAGGCTCATCCAGAAATGAGCTTTGAGGAGAGAAGTCATTTAAATTATGATCATCCAGATGCATTTGAATCAGACAGAATGGCAGAGGATGTTAGAAAGCTTATCAAGGGCTTTGCAATTGATATGCCGGTTTATGATTATGTAAATCACAACCGCTCCGATGAGACTGTTAGAGTTGAGCCAAAGACAGTTATTGTAATGGAAGGATTCCTAGTTCTTGAGAACAAAGAGCTTCGTGATTTGATGGATATCAAAATATTCGTAGATACGGATGCAGATGAGCGCCTTATGCGTAGAATCAAGCGTGATATGATTGAGCGTGGGCGTAGCGTAGAGTCAATCCTTGAGCAGTATTCTCAGACAGTTAAGCCTATGCATGAGGAGTTCGTTGAGCCATCTAAAAAATATGCTGATATAATTATCCCACGTGGCGGTGAAAATACAGTTGGACTTGAGATGCTTATTACTTACATGAATAAAAAATTACATGCCCAGTAATGGGAGAAAGGAATAAGCCATGCATGAATTAGGTATTGTCTTTCACGTTGCCAAGCAGGTGGAAGAGGTTGCAAAGGAAAATGGTGCGGAGCATGTTAGTCAGGTGATTTTATCCATCGGAGAAGTGTCCACAGTTATTCCTGATTACCTGATTGATTGTTGGTCTTGGAATGCAAAGAAATATCCTTGTCTTGAAGGCAGTACACTTACTTGTGAAACCATCAAGGCGGTTACCTTTTGCGAGGACTGTCACCAAGAGTATGAGACAGTTAAGCATGGTAAAAAATGTCCTCATTGCGGCGGTGAGAATACATATCTTGTTACCGGCAATGAAGTAATACTTAAAGAAGTTATATTGGAATAAAGGGCTTCCCCAGATACGTGGGGGAGCTTTTTTACCTTATAGGAAATTGCTTTGCAATCTCCTATAAAATACTATATCTAGATAATAATTGGAAAAAATATGTGAAATCTTTCTATATAAGGTTGCAATAGAATCTTAAACGTGTTATAACTGTACTAGAACGACTAGTACAACTAGGACACTGGAGGGAGATTATTTACATGCGGAGAATAATTTATATATCTATGGTAACTGCATTAATGATATTAGTCTTAGGATGCGGACATAAGGCTAATAATGCAGGTGCCATCCAGGAAAACTCGGTTGAGGCCGGAGTTAATCTATCAGAAAATCTTAATGACGATTCACTAACCATCGAGGATGCAGCAGAAATCAATAACCCACGCGACAACGAAATGACAGATGCAGCCGAAGATGCACAAGTTCCAGAGGATACACAGGCTGAAGCAGACCAGGCAAATCCTGAATCTACAGAAGACGGCGGATTTGTAGTTGATGGTGTGGATGTATCTTACAATTCAAATGTGGATGCGTTGCTTGATTCATTGGGAGAGCCACGTTTCAAAGATGTAGGACATGAAGTTGAATACTATGACTACGACAACGGCTTGGATATTGCTGTGTTTAACGACAATGGTCAGCGTGAAATTCTTGAGATTCATCTTTTCGTGAATAATGCTGTTGAAACTGCCAGAGGTTTAAAAATTGGCGATTCGTTAGAAACAGTTATTGAAAAGTACGGAGAGGCTTTCAAGGAGACAAATGATGGCCTAGTTCATGACGTAAGCTATGACTACGACAACTACACATTCACAGTTATTTTTGATTACGAAAACAACGTAGAGTCATTCTACTTATTAAATAAAGACACTGGTAGCAAGACAGGATACATTTAATTAATGTGCGGCTTAGTAAATAAGGAGGTTATTTTCCTATGAATAAGCGCGTTATGGTTTTGGGGCTAGCAGCAACAGTAGCATTGACAATAGGTTGTGGGCAGCAACCCCAAACTAATGTAGACAAAAGTATTTCTATGGGCGCCAAAGCTGAACCGACCCAAGCAGACCCAGATGAGCTTGGTACGGTTAATTATAATGGCATTATTTTTGACATTAATAGTGGCAAAAAGGTGTTTGCTAAACTTGGCGAGCCAGATGAATTCTTTGAAGATGACAAGGTATACGAAGGTGCTATAGTAAAATATTATTACTATGCAGATAAGGATATAAATATAATTACAGTTGATGATGGCAGCAAAGAGGTGATTTCTGACATAGTGATTAATACTGATGCTGCTCAGCTTTCAAAGGGAATCCGAGTGGGAGATACCCTTCAGGCAGTTAAGGCTGCCTACGGCGACCCCGATGAGGAGACAACCAAGGATGACAATAATTACGTAGCCTACAGCAACAATGGTTGTACCATATGGTTTTCTTTTGAAAAAAATCAGCTATCTGATTATATGATTTCTAGCGATTCTATAGCACTTGAGTATAACAACTACTAATTAATAACTAACGGAGGATGATGAAAATGAAAAGAAAAGTAGTTACTCTAGGCTTAATTGCGGCAATGGCCTTATCAGTAGTAGGATGTGGCAAGGATGCTAATGTTGTAGGCGATACACAGGCTTCTTCTGATGTTTCAAAGTCTGCAGGAAGTGCAAGCATTCAGGAGGTTTCATATAAGGGTACATCTATTAGTATTGATAGCAATCCAGAAGATTTGGTTAAAGCTCTTGGCGAGCCAGATGAAAAATACGATAACGATTTGGTTCTTAACGCAGAAACTGGTGAATCTACTAAAATGTATATTTACAAATATGAAAATGATGGCCTTATTCTTTCAACTCGTGAGGTGGACGGTAAAGAAGAGATTGCTGACATAATCTGTAGTTCTAAAAGTATAGTGCTAAAAAATGGTATCAAGATGGATGCCTCTGAAGATGCTGTAAAAGCTGCCTACGGTGAGCCTCCAAAGGATTCAGTTTCAGAAGGTTGCGGAGGCGTAACATTTAGTTACGAAGACGATAAAGTGATAGAAACATTTTCTTTTGTGAATGGAAAATTAACAAATGTGAGCATTTCTAATAAGAAGTTCGCGTGCGAATGCTAATAATTTAGAATTTAAAAATCAAATTTCCCTATAAAGAGAGACAATCCCGGGTGGCTGAAGCCCGGGATTGTTTTTTGCACATTCCTAGCGAATATGCAGATGTAGGGAGAAAATATATGAATGGCCCGAATGACCTTGTCGTAAACTAATTTAAAATCAGTGATTGCCCTTTATTTTTTTCATGCATGCACTGATATCTTTGCCATACTCCTGAATAAATAATGTTATTTAGTATGGCGGAATTATCTGAGATTGGTAGACGCTCAAAGGATCTAGAGCACTCAGACATGAGTGATGTAAGATTAACTCTTACAAAGGTCTCAAATTCCCTTGGTGATTCATTTTCAAGATAAATCAGTGGATTGTAGTTTCCGAACTTTTTATCCTTTTTTAAATCACAATAAGCATCCATAATATAGATGAACTTGCCTATATAATAGCCCATACAATGCAGGCTCTTTGACCAGGCGTCATCTTTCCATCTAAATAATTCTCCAAGCATTTCTCCAGTGTAACTGGAAACAATGTCTAAGTTTTGTTCCTTGGAAAACTCTGCCAAAGAAAGCTTATGAATATAATCCTCCACAGCCTTAGTCTGTCTTGGATATTTTACTTTCAGTCTCTTGTAGTCTTTGGTTAAAAGACGTGCAATCAATTTGGCAAACCTTGAATCTTCATCAAGGAACTTGTCCATGAGACTATGATATGAAAGAATAATATTCATATCTGCGGCATATTCGATAGCCTTGCTAGAATTACCGCTGTTTATATCTGGTTCGTATATGCTTTGAAGCAGCATTGCCAAAAAGCAAGAATCATAATTTGTTAATAGCTGTCCTTTGAAGCCAGATACTTCACCAAGTTGGCGACGTAATCTACAGTAAAACTGTTGATACAGTTGTTTATCTTCATTGGAAAGTTGTCTTCGATCGGCATTTATATATCCAAACATGTAGTACCTTCTTTATCAATCAAACAAAACAACTTGTGTGTCCCTTGGATTAGTTACAGTTTTACAGCAGTTTGACGCCAACGTCAACAGTTTGAGGCATTATTTAAGAAACGTTTAAGAATTGATTAAGAAACCTTGAAAAAATAAAGTGGTTAGGCTAAACTAACGATAGTTAATTGTATTGCACTGCAGGAGTAAATGTGTTACCCTTTTTTAAAAGGTGGGTTGTGTGCAATTTAATCCATCAGGACGAGGAGGAATTCATTTTGAGAACATTTGTTAATGAATCAGCAGAAAACTATTTGGAAACAATTTTATTACTTAGCAAAAAGCTTCCAGTAGTTCGTTCAGTAGATATAGCAAACGAATTAAATTTCAAAAAGTCATCTGTTAGTATTGCAATGAAAAATCTTCGTGAGAAGAAACATATTACTGTTACAGAGGCTGGATATATTTACCTTACAGATGAGGGCAAGAAAATCGCAGAGATGATTTACGAGCGTCACGAGCTTATTTCAGCTATCTTGGTTAAGCTTGGTGTTGATGAGGAAATTGCAGCTGAGGATGCTTGCCGTATCGAGCATGTTATTAGCAAGGAGAGTTTTAAGGCTGTCCGCGATTATGCAAAGGATAAGATTCTTAAATAATTTCTTGAAGGATATTTTATAGTAAGGAAGTCCAGTCCAGTATCGTTGGGCTGGATTTTTAAAGTTTTAAACATTTAGAGGATTTCTTAATTATGGATATTATGGATAACAATCAGCGAGAACTGATAATACAGCAGCTTAGGGACTCAGGATGCCGTATCACTAAGCAGCGACTTATTATATTGGATATTATTCTCAACCAGGAACCATCCTGCGTGAAGGAGATATATAGGGAAGCTGTTAAGCAGGACAAGAACATCGGTAGTGCCACAGTTTATCGTATGGTCAATACCCTTGAGGAGATTGGAGTTATCAATCGTAAGAATATGTATCAGGTGGATTGTTCTAACTGCGAGCTTGGATGTGGCGATGCATGCGATGGCAACCCATGTATAGATGGAGATTGCGCAGCCTGTGAATCTCGAGTTGTAGTCACATTGGATGATGACACCAAGATGGTCTTTGACCGAGCTGAGCTTCAAGAAATATTAGAGGCAGGTTTGCAGGCCAAGGGACGAATCAATAGTCAGAATAAGATAGTGCGACTTGCGATGTAGATATAGTGACTAGGTAATATTTTCAAAACAAAAAGAACTTCCCGCAGCAAATTATTTGTTTGGGAAGTTCTTTTTTTTAGCTTTTTGTTAGTTTGCTATCTGTTGTCGTATTTGTTATAAAGAATGATTCTACATTGTTATTCCCATCAAGAACAAATGAAAGTGAGTAACCATCAAACTGATATTTTAAAGAATGTACATTATCATCTTGATATTCTTCAGCATCTTCTCCGTATGTTGATAATACATCCTGCAATGAATCACCTTTTTTGATACCGCGTGTGGTTGAAATTGTTTCATTGTATAAAACATGGATTTCAAATATTTGTTTTGAACTTCCATCATTATAAGCCGAGATATTTAGACCATTTTTATAATTATAATTTTCAACGGAAGAGCTTGTGTCTTCATAATTAGGTTTTCCAAGAGATTCTATTAGTTGGTCAACATCTGAATTATATCCTACTGTAATACCATCTACGACAATCTCACCATCGTTAGAAATATCATCGTTATCTTCACCATCGTTAACAACTGTATCAGATGTTGAAGGATTTTCATTTTCGGTAATTTCTGTAGGTGTAGTTTCTTCATTTGTGTTTTCAGGTGCTTTTTTTGAACATCCTATGGTAAGGAGCATTGTACTAAACACCAATAGTGAAAAAAATTTTTTAGTCATAATCATATTCTCCTTTGTATTTTTGCTATTTTTTACCATATATGCATGAGAAAATCAATAGTTTTGAGCAGATTTGGATGGTTGAATAAATAGAGTTTCTGATGTATTATAAAAGGGCTGTTTTGCGGTAGTTAGGCAGCTCAATTTTTGAGGCAAGAATCCGAAAGAATTCATGCGGATTTTTATTTTAGAAGAGGAGATATAACATGACTCAGTCACGTACACACAATTGTAATGAGCTTCGTCTTGCAGATGCAGGCAAAGAGGTTACATTAGTTGGTTGGTTCGAAAACATTAGAAAGGTGTCTAAAAATCTTGGTTTCCTTATACTTCGTGATTTTTATGGCACTACACAGATAGTTGTTGAGACAGAAGAGATGATGGCTGTTATCGATTCTGTTAACAAGGAGTCCACTATTTCTGTTACTGGTACAGTTCGTGAGCGTTCTTCAAAGAATGCCGAGCTTCCTACTGGCGAGATTGAGGTAGTTCCTACATCAATAGAGATTCTTGGAAAATGTACTCACAACGAGCTTCCATTTGAGATTAATCGTTCAAAGGAAGCAGATGAGAATACACGTCTTAAATATCGTTACCTTGACCTTCGTAATCCAGAGGTTAAGAGCAAAATCGTTCTTCGTAGCAAGATTGTAGCAGAGCTTCGTAATGCTATGATTGCACACGATTTTATGGAAATTACAACTCCAATTCTTACATGCTCATCACCTGAGGGTGCTCGTGATTACCTTGTTCCAGCGCGTAATCACCCAGGAAAGTTCTATGCCCTTCCACAGGCACCACAGCAGTTCAAGCAGATTCTCATGGCATCTGGATTTGATAAGTATTTCCAGATTGCACCATGTTTCCGTGACGAGGATGCACGTGCAGACCGTTCACCAGGAGAGTTCTATCAGCTCGACATGGAGATGGCATTTGCTTCTCAGGAAGATGTCTTTGCAGTAATCGAGGACGTACTTCCACCTATATTTGCAAAATATGGCGTATACAAGAGCGCTTCAACAGCTCCATTTGTACGCATTCCATATCTTGAGGCGATGGATAAGTACGGAAGTGATAAACCAGATCTTCGTATCGACCTTGTACTTCAGGATGCTACAGATGTTATGGCAGATTGTGGCTTTGGTCCATTCGAAGGCAATGTTGTAAAGGCTATTGTTGTTGATGGTCTTACAGCTACACGTAAGCAGATTGATGCTATGATTGCAGAGGTAGAGGTTGCCACTGCTCAAAAGACATATTGGTTCAAGCTTGATGAGAACGGCGAAATCGTTGGTGGTATCGCAAAGTTCCTTCAGGAGAGAAAGCAGGCAGTCATCGATGCACTTGGCCTTAAGCCAGGCGATTTTGTTGGTCTTGCAGCAGGTCCACTTCTCGTTGCTCAAAAGACAGCAGGTGTATTTAGAAAGCTTCTTGGTGCGGCAGCAGAGGGCCACATGAAAAAGGATACTTACGAGTTCTGTTGGATAGTTGATTTCCCAATGTACGAAATCGGTGAGGAATCAGGCGAGCTTGAGTTCTGCCACAACCCATTCTCAATGCCACAGGGCGGTATGGATGCTCTTAAGAATCAAAAGCCACTTGATATATTAGCTTATCAGTACGACCTTGTATGTAACGGTGTAGAGCTTTCTTCAGGTGCTATCCGTAACCACGACCCTGAAATCATGATCGAAGCATTTAAGCTTGTAGGTCTTGGTGAGGATGACGTTAAGGCTAAGTTCCCAGCTATGTACAACGCATTCACTTATGGTGCACCACCACACGGCGGTATCGCTCCAGGTGTTGACCGTATGATTATGCTCATCGCTGGTGAGGAATCAATCCGTGAGATTATTCCATTCCCAATGAACAAGAACGCACAGGATATTATGATGGATGCTCCTGCAACTGTAGAGCCAAAGCAGCTTGAAGATGTACACATCGCAATCGTAATGCCAGAGGAAGAATAATGCACTAAATAATGTTGCGTGATGATTAATTAAGTGATATAAAGATATTAAAAGACAGGGAGAGCTAGTAAGCTTCGCCTGTCTTTTTTAGTATTGTAAATTTAGTGGGGTTATATAGGGACACTAGTATATGTAAAATAAAAAAGAAGTCAAATAAATGACTTCTTAAATATCCGCACCATGCGGTTCTTATAAAAGACGATTCCGGATAAACCTTATTTGCACTCGCCTTGTTAATTCATCTTGATAATAGCATGGTGTTGAAAT
>JAILGH010000028.1 GCA_024697025.1 Pseudobutyrivibrio sp. | reverse complement strand
ATGTGGATTAATTATTTTAACATTATTCCATTTTATGAAAACCATGCAGTAGATTGTTTTGGTTTTTGGAGTAATGAAGATGATTTAAAAGATGTAACTATCGAAGGACAAAAGATTAATGAATTTTATGAGCTAAATTATGATGATGGCACATCGTATTTTATGTGGAAACTTAGTTTAGATGACGTACAGGATAAACTCAAGGCAATAGAAGGAGATGTAACTCCTGGCGTGATTATAGAAACACTGGATATAAGAACAAAGAAGAATGAAAAATGAATTTTATACAGATAAAAAAAGCATAAGAAAAGCAATCATTGAACAAGGACTATGGGGCTCAGTTAAGGCTAGGGTGTTTTCGGTTTTAACTATTATCGTATTTTTAAATATTTTCGTGTGTAGCCTCCAGCGAGATGAATATACGTTGGTTGCAGTAGGAATAGGTCTATTATATTTATTAACAATTGTTAAGATAGTTAACTCCGCTAACAAGGCGGCAAAGATGTATGGCGATAAAAGATTTAAACACTGTATATTGATTAGTGATAACGAAATATCATTTGAGATACTTGAGGACGAAGAAATAAGGAAGAAGGGAATTCACAAATTATCAGATGTTAAATCATTAATTGGTGTTAAAAACTTTGCGTTTGTTTACTTTGATAATAAAGATACGCTTTTGTTAAAAAAGAAATCTTTTTTGGAGGGAAGTCTTGAAGATTTCAAACAATTAATAGATAGGTCTAAAGGTAATAAAGCGAAAAGGGATATTACAGAAGTACATAATTCAAAAGTATTTCGAATTACACTTTTGGTTGGATTAGTTTTATCTGTTTTGCTTCCTTTACTATTCATTAATATTACCGTTCTGCAGGAAAATCCAATTATTGTGTTTTTTGAAATGTTTTTGTCAGGAATAATTCTCTTTGTATTTATAGCTTTTGGTTTAGTAGCTTTTATTGATTGGTATAAGAGACAAGGGGTGCTTTTACGGGTGTTATCCATTTTATTTTATCCCATATCATTGTTTGTAATATATTTAATTGGAATAGTAAATACTGTAATCTACATTTTTGCAGTTATAAAAAAAGGATTAGGGATAAAGGGATAAAAACTAGTAGTAACAAAATTTTTTAGTAGAAAGGTAGCATTATGGCAAAAGAAGTATTTATTGAAAAAGAGTCTTTTGAGACGATTGTAAATAATATGTCTGAGGCTGCTGATTACTGTGAACTGAACGAAGCAAGGATAGAAGAAACGCAGTTGATTGACAGCACAAATATTATGTACTTGCTTGAGCAGGATACATATGAGATGGGTGAGTTGGTGGAAATGTATAGAAATCACTCATCAGCTGTTTTGCCAAAGGCATTTGATACGCTGAAGCAATCATTGATTAATGTAGATGAAGCAGCTGGAAAAGCTATGAGGAGTTTAGAAGCAACAGTAAGGGAGAATTTTGGACATGAGTAGAATAGGCGATATGAGTAACGACATTAGTTCTTTGCGGCAACAAATTGAGAGGTATCAGCAGTGTATTGCGAACTTACAGAGAAAGAGAGAGACGATACAGCAAGAAGCAGATGCTATTGGAAACGTAAGGAGCAATACGCAAAGCTATGATACTATGCATGATGGGCAGTGGCAGGGGGTGTCTAATAATCAGATTAACCAGCTACGCTTAGATATGGCAAATGGAATTACATCACACCTGATGACAGTAACTGTTTTACTACAGAATATTCAGGTGGCTATTAATAATTTTCAAGCGAGAATAAATGAGTGCAATGCCCGAATTGCTAGTTTGGAAAGTGAAATTAACAGCATGCGAAAAGCATATGGCTTGCATTAAGAACAGTATAAGTCCTATAAATTTTCGCTATTGAAATTTTACCTGTATCAATGTATAATTCAGAAAAACAAATGCAGAGTAGACTGTAAAGCGTTAAGTGCCAGGTGAACAGGGAGTTGTCACTTGGACGAAGGATTAACCGCGGTTTTATGGTCGCATCCCGCTGCTACATACGAAGTGTAAGATTACGCCTCTATTGTAGTTAAAAGGAACTGCAATAGAGGCTTTTTAACTTTATAGATGTAGGAGATTAAAGATGAAGTATCAAAAGATACTTGAGCACAAACAGTATCAGGATTATTTAGGCAAGCTAAATCAGCTAGAGCAGAATCGCATTTATTGCAAGCACGATTTGAATCATTTGCTGGATGTAGCAAGAATCTGTACTATTTTGGCTCAGGAACAAGGGATTACCATCGACAAAAATATCGTATATGCGGCAAGCCTTTTGCATGACATAGGTCGTTTCAATCCTAGCGTGGCTAAGCATGAGCAGCTTTCCGGAGAAATAGCACTTAGGGTTTTGCCGGAGTGTGATTACTCCGATGATGAGATTGCTCAGGTAATTGATTTGATACACAGCCATCGCGGCAGAGACTCCGTAGAGCATATTAGGGAAATGCGTTTGGAGAAGCAGCTTGATTTAAAGGATTGCTTTAGATTGGCAGACCAACTTTCACGAAACTGTTTTTGCTGTCAAGCTTCTGACACTTGTAAGTGGAAGGTAGAGGAAAGAAATCAGGTTGTTCTAGTTTAAAACTTACTTTAGGAGGACTCAAAATGAGAATAGGTAACAAAGACTTTGATTGTAACATTGGCAAATCCTACATTTTTGGAATTTTAAATGTTACTCCAGATTCATTTTCTGATGGAGGAAAGTACTCGAGCGTTGATGCAGCGCTGAAGCAGGCCATACAAATGGTTGAGGATGGCGCTGATGTAATCGATATTGGTGGTGAGTCAACTCGCCCTGGATATACGCTGATTTCTGAGGAGGAGGAGCTTGAGCGAATTCTTCCTGTAATTGAAAAGATAAAGGCAAATTTAGATGCACCGATTTCTATTGACACATATAAATGGAAGGTGGCAAAGGAAGCTCTGGCAGCAGGAGCGGATATGATAAATGATATCTGGGGCCTTGATTATCCAGAGGATTCTAACCATGAAATGGCCAAGGTGGTGGCTGAGGCCGGCGTTCCAGTTTGCGTTATGCACAACAATTCAATAAAAATGGATTGCGCAAACGAGGAGGAATTCTTAAAGCAACTACTTGCAGATATGCAAAAGAGAATCGATATCGCAAAGGTAGCAGGTATAAAAGATGAGAATATTATGCTTGATCCGGGCGTTGGCTTTGCAAAAGGACTTAATGAAAACAAGTGGAGCATTCCTGCAATAGTTCAGTTGAAAGCAATGGGATATCCGGTACTACTTGGTATTTCTAACAAATCCATTATTGGAAATATCAGTGACCTTCCAGTGGGCGAGCGAACAGAAGGCACAATCGCCTTGGATGTTTTGGGCCGAGTATATGGAGGCGATTTCTTTAGAGTCCATGATGTTAAAAGCAATAAAAGAGCGCTTGAGATTGCAGACGCAATTTTGACAAGTACTATTAAATAAGGGTAAACGATTATGAGATATGAAATTTTTATTGATGAATTAGAGTGTTTTGGCTTTCACGGAGTGCTTGAGGAAGAAAAGAGGCTTGGCCAAAAGTTTATCATCTCTTCAAAGCTAACAGTCAATTCCCCTGAGGGAGTGGATGAGGATGACTGTGACAAGACAGTCAATTATGCGCAAGTATGCGATGTGATTGCAGCCATTGCTGAGAATGAACAATATGACTTGATAGAAACATTGGCGGATACTATCGCAAAAGAAATTTTAATTAGATTTTCAATGGTTGAAAAAGTTAGCGTTCATGTGGACAAACCAAGTGCGCCTATCAAGCGTGGTGTTAAAAACGTTGGAGTTGAAGTAGAGCGAAGCTGGCACGTTGCTTATATTGGTGTTGGCTCAAACATGGGTGACAGCCAAGGAAACATAAACGAGGCAATGAAAAAGCTTAAGGAATCATCTTTTAATAGAGAGGTTGTATTGTCGGATTTAATCAAGACAAAGCCTTATGGAGGTGTGGAGCAGGATGATTTCATAAATGGAGTTTGTTCTATGAGGACACTACTTGGCCCAGAGGAATTGCTTAGATTGCTTCAGCAGATTGAGAAGGAGTTGAAGCGCACAAGAGAAATTCACTGGGGGCCTCGCACAATAGACTTAGACATTCTTTTATTTGACAACATTGTGATGGAGGAGTCTGATTTGACAATTCCTCATCCAGAAATGTGCAAGAGAGATTTTGTGTTAAAGCCACTATTAGAGCTTAATCCAAGGTTAGTGAATCCCCTGACTCATCAATATTTTGCTGACATTTTTGAGGAACTTCAGGGCAAAGATTGGTACGAAAAGACGGTCTAGCATCAGGCTATAGTTTTGCAGTGGAGGATTTTATGAAAAATTATTCTTATGAGGAGGCGATTTCCTTTTTTAAAAATCTGCCTCACTTTATTCCACCTAAAAATACAGGGGCTCCACTTAAGGAGTTCTTTTCTTTGGATGCAGAGCTTAAGTTACTTGAAAGACTTGGTAATCCACAGAAAGATTTACAGTACATTCATGTTGCTGGAACTAATGGCAAAGGTTCCACAGCAGGCTATATAGCTACGATTTTAAAGGAGGCTGAGGTGAAGTCAGGGTGCTTCACCTCTCCGTTTTTGTACTCTTATAACGAGCTGTTTAAAGTGGATGGTCAGGATATTTCAGATGAAGATTTTGCAAGAATTTTTTCTATAGTCCGTCCCCAATACGATTGTCTAGCCGAGCAGGGGATTTTCCCAAGCGAATATGAGATTTTAACTTCCATGGCATTTTGCTATTTTAAGGAAGCAGGCTGTGACATAGCCGTTTTGGAAGTAAGCTTGGGTGGTAGAATGGATACAACAAATGTTATCCCAGCACCACTTGTGACTGTAATCACGCCAATTAGCTACGACCATATGTCGATTCTTGGAAATACACTTGCGGAGATTGCAACAGAAAAAGCTGGTATTATCAAGGAAGGCACTGTGGTTGTGTCGGCTAACCAGGAGCCAGAGGTTAGGGAAGTTCTTGAGAATGTATGTAAGGATAAGCAGGTTGAACTAGCTTATGCTAAGTTACCAGAGCCTATTTCAAGAACCTTGGATGGACAAAAATTTAGATTGCCTAGTGTAGTAGGAAATGGCAAAGTGGGTAGTGCAGCTAACTTAGCAGAAACTTACGAGACTAGTCTCCTTGGTACATATCAGCTAGATAATGCAGCCTTAGCGATTCTTGCAATTGAAAAATTAAATGAGCGTGGATTCCGTATTTACGATAATGCTATACGAAAGGGAATAAAATCAGCTAAGTGGTTTGGCAGATTTTCCATTATTTCTAAGAATCCAACCATTATTGTAGATGGTGGACACAATAGACAGGGGGCTCTAGCGCTTCGAAAGTCTTTGGAGGCGTATTTCCCAAATCAAAAGATAGTATTTGTACTTGGAATACTTAAAGATAAGGAAGTGGACTTGATTTTAGAGCAGTTGATTCCTAGTGCAAAGCATTTTTATTGTGTAAGGGTACCAAACGTTAGAACAATGGAACCTAAGGAATTGGTAGAGCGAATTCAAGAGCTTGGAGGCAAAGCGTCAGTTTTAGATGAGGGAAGAACAATTGATAGCTTCGTATCGAAATCTGATGTTGTCTGTCTTGCCGGTTCCCTATATTTGATAGAAAAAACTGATAGATTTTGCCAAAAACATTGAGATTTTGTCAATAAGGGCCAAGTCGTTTTATTTTTGAGATGGATTAACTATAATAAATAACATGAAGTTATCTGATTTATTACAATTCGAAAACATAATAGTGCAGTGCCACAACAATCCAGATGCAGATTCCTTGGCATCTGGTATGGGAGTGTGCAAATTTTTAAAGCAAAATGGCAAGAAGTTTAAGTTCATATACGGTGGCAATTTTGAGATTTCCAAAAGCAATCTAAAGCTTATGTTATCTGAGCTTGGAATAGTGGTGCATTTTGTCCGCTACCAGGAGCAGCTAAATGAGCTTTTAGATATTGAAAAGGGACTGCTTCCAGATTGTATAGTTACCGTGGATAGCCAGTATGGTGAGGGGAATATTCAAAGGTTTTCTGCCAAGAATATTGCTGTTATTGATCATCATCAGGTTTCTGGAACTCTTCCTGCCCTTGCTGAAGTGCGCCCTTATCAGGCTAGCTGTGCTACTGTTGTGTGGGATATGCTTCGTCAGGAGAATTACCCAATAGATGAAGATATTATGCTATCCACAGCCTTGTATTATGGACTGATGACTGACAGCAATAATTTTTCGGAAGTTTATCATCCTGTTGACATGGATATGCGGGATGAGCTTAATTACAGTGAGTCTATTATCACAAGGTTTAAGAATTCTAATATTTCCCAAGAGGAGCTCAGGATAGCAGGAATAGCGCTCCTTGGTTCCGAGTATTATCGAGAGCACCATTATTCTATAGTCAAGACGGATCCTTGTGACCCAAACATTCTAGGCATTATTTCAGATATGCTTTTAGAGGTTGAGGATGTGGATTGCTGCTTGGTTTATTCCATTCACGAAGGTGGTATCAAAATTTCTGTTCGCAGTTGCGTAAAGGAAGTGAAGGCTGACGAGCTTGCCAAGTTTATTTGTTCTGGTGTAGGTGATGGAGGTGGCCACAAGATTAAGGCAGGCGGTTCCATTAGGCGAGCTCTTTTGGAAATGCAGGAGATTGACTACGCTGCACCATCTATTCAGCAGTTTTTCAGGGCGAGAATGCACTCGTACTTTAGAAATACCGAGATTATCTATACAGACAAATATCATGCTCCAATCGAGACTATGGATATTTATCATAAAAAGAAGCTTCATGTGGGCTATGTGAAGGCTGCAGATGTTGTTCCTACAGGCACTCACTGCGTTATCCGTACCCTTGAGGGGGATGTGGATTTGACTGTTCAGGAAGATACTGTCATTGCCATTGGTATTCAAGGTGAAATTTACCCTATGACCTGGGATAATTTTATTTCCAAGCACAAGCCAGAGGACAAGCAGTACATCTATCCTGGAGACTACAAGCCTACAATCAAAGATGTGGAGACCGGCAAGAGTAAAGACATTTTGCCTTACGCCCACAGTTGTGTATCCTTGAGTACTGGCAAGATTTATGCCACCGAGCTTGATAAGCGACTAAAGGTATTTACCAAGTGGGACCCAGAAAGCTATTATCTGGGCAAGCCAGGTGATTACATGGCGGTGTCCATGGATGACGCAAGTGATGTATATATAATAGAAAGAAACATCTTTGGGAAAACCTACGAACGAGATTAAGTGGCGAAAGGTAGGAACTTTCGTTTTCAAAAAAAGAATCTATAATTGAACAAAGAAAATGGGCCCTGGATTCCAACTAAACTGGGAGGTACCAAGGCCCTTTTATATTAAGAACTAGAAGGAAACTATGTGATAGTTTTCCTTCAAGCCATTTATTTGCAGATAAGATTTCACATCTAGAACCCTCTTGGCCAATTTGTGGCCTGTCCGAGTAAATCCATCAGCTTCAACTTCATTAAAGATGATGTCATTTCCCGCCTCAATTCCACGGCGGTCAGTAATATGATATTTAACCACGCCAGTGGCTATTCTGGCAAACTCAGCTTGAGAAACCAAAACGCTCACCTCAGAGTTGCC
Source organism: Pseudobutyrivibrio sp. (assembly GCA_024697025.1). Taxonomy (GTDB): domain Bacteria; phylum Bacillota; class Clostridia; order Lachnospirales; family Lachnospiraceae; genus Pseudobutyrivibrio. Next base: position 54,688 of record JAILGH010000028.1, on the reverse strand, counting down.
TCCTGCGGCACCAGTTTTCAAAGTGTTGGTGTCGGCAAAGAATTGACGACCCAACTCGTCCTCCTTTTTGCCATTCATTGCTTCATTTAATCCCATAATAAGGGCTTCACGACTATCTGACATTGCCATCCTCCTAGATATAAAACAACATCCTCTGAGTAAGAATAGAATACAACTTCTTTTTGATTTTTTTGTGAATATGATATTTCAAATCGAACGAAGTGAAGATTTGGAATGTCAGGAGGCGCAGCCGACGACCAGGAGCGAAGCGACGACCAGGGAGGCGAAGCCGACGACAATTCAATGTATACAAAAAATCATTTTAAATTCGTTTGCTTACCCTTATGCATTGCGTTAGAATTATCATCAGGACACCGTTAACAGTTTGCAAAGGAGAGTAATGATGGAAAAAGAACTTAAAACGCGAGACCAGATTCAAGAAGAATTCACATGGAATTTAAAAGACATGTATGAAAATGACTCTCTTTGGGAATCTGATTTAAAATTAATAGAAGACAAGGCTTTAGAATTGGTTAAATATCAAGGGAAAGTATGCGAAACTGCGGATGATTTACTAAAGGTTTTAGAGCTTTCTGCCTTTATTTCGGAAAAGCTTACTTATGCATACTCATATGCGGCAAGATTATTTGACCAAGATCAGGGCAATTCAACTCATCAGAGTATGTATCAGAAGGTTTTAGGATTATATGCCAAGATTAGCACGGAAATGTCATTTATTGACCCTGAAATTTTAGCTTGTGATACATGTACGCTTGAGAAATACTACAAATCTAATAAAGAGCTTGAGTTATATAGAAAGCAGATTGAGGAGATTCAGCGTCTCAAGGAGCACACTCTTTCAGCAGATATGGAAAGAGTTGTTGCCATGACAACAGAGATGTCCAACACTCCAAACGAGATTTATGAGGCATTCAACAACGTTGATATTAAGTTTCCAACAATCAAGGGTGAAGACGGCGAGGATGTAATGATTACTCAGGGCCGTTTCGTGCCACTTCTCATGTCAGCCGATAGAAGGGTTAGGCAGGATACCTTTAAGGCTTACTATGACACACTCAAAGGTTTTATCAATACTTTGGCGGCATCATATAGTGGCGAGGTGAAGCAGAGAATTTTCCATAGCAAAATACGCAATTACGAATCAAATCTTGTGGCAGCAGTTGATGCAAACGATGTGTCACCAGAGGTCTATGATAATTTGATTAATACCGTAAATGCGAATTTAGATAAATTACACGCCTACGTTTCCCTTAGGAAGAAATGTTTAAATGTAGATGCGCTTCACATGTATGATATCTACACACCAATGATTGCAGATGTGGCAAAGAAGGTTACTTACGAAGAAGCTCAGGAGACAATCTGCAAGGCGCTTGCTGTACTTGGTGATGACTATGTAGATATTTTAAAAGAGGGTTTTAACAACAGATGGATAGATGTTTATGAGAATCAGGGCAAGCGAACTGGCGCATATTCAGACACAGCCTATGGTTGTCATCCATACATGCTTTTGAATTACACAGATACATTCGATGACATGTTTACAACAGCCCATGAGATGGGGCACTCTATACATAGCTATTATTCTAATCAGGCACAGCCATTTATTTATAGCAACTACAAGATTTTTGTAGCCGAGGTGGCTTCTACCTGCAATGAAATTTTATTATTAGAATATCTTTTGAAGAATTGCACAGATAAAAAAGAAAGAGCATATCTTTTAAATCATTATCTAGACAGCTTCAAGGGTACAGTTTATCGTCAAACACAGTTTGCGGAGTTTGAAAAAATTACAAATGAAATGGTGGAAAAGGGCGAGAGTCTTAACGCAGAAAATTTGAGTTCCCTATATAAGGACATCAATGAGCGTTATTATGGTCCAGACATGATTTCAGACGATGAAATCGCATACGAGTGGGCAAGGATTCCACATTTCTATTACAATTTTTATGTATATCAGTATGCAACTTCATTTTGTGCAGCAGTTGCTATAGCAGAAAAGATTCTCACCGAAGGTGAGCCTGCAGTGGCAGCTTACAAGAAGTTTTTATCAAGTGGCTGCATTGATGCTCCAGTGGAGCTGCTTAAAATCGCAGGAGTAGATTTAACTACACCAGCGCCTATAGAATCTGCCCTTGCTAAGATGGGCACTATAGTTCAAGAGCTAGCCACCCTTGTAGTGGACTAAAACTAATTGTTACATAAGAGTTGATTTGAATAATTATATTGTTTAAATGAGCTCGTATATATCAAGTATTAGTATAATTAAATAATTAAGTGAACTCGTAAGTATCAAGCTCTGAGTGTTGTCGCAGGTGACATGTTAGTCACCGTAGACAATATCTCAGGCTTGATACTGTAACGAGTGGACTAAATTTATAGAAAGAGCTTATATATAATGAGTTTTGTACACCTTCACACCCATACAGAGTATTCACTTCTGGATGGTTCCAACAAAATTAAATCATACGTTCAAAAATGCGTAGACTTAGGCATGACTGCAGCTGCAATAACCGACCATGGCAACATGTATGGTGTTATTGATTTTTACAAGGAATGCAAGGCGAAAGGCATCAATCCTGTAATTGGCTGCGAGGTTTATGTAGCGCCAGGGTCGCGCTTTGATAGAGAGCGCGTTCAAGGTGAGGATAGATACTATCACCTTATTTTGCTTGCAGAAAATAACGAAGGCTATCAAAACTTAATCAAGATTGTTTCTGCTGGTTATGTGGATGGCTATTACTACAAGCCACGTGTGGACTTTGAGATTTTAGAGAAGTATCACCAGGGCATTATCTGTCTATCAGCTTGTTTGGCTGGAGAGGTGGCGCGTCTTTTAGATAGAGGAAGCTACGACGAGGCCAAGGAGGTTGCTCTTAAGTATCGCGATAATTTTGGCGAAGGCAACTATTTCCTAGAACTTCAAGACCATGGTATTGAGGAGCAAAAGACTGTCAATCAGGGGCTTATGCGCCTTTCAAGAGAGACAGGCATACCTCTTGTTGCAACTAACGATTGTCACTACACTAATCGGGAGGATGCTGACAGCCACGATGTACTTCTTTGTATTCAGACAGGCAAAAAGCTTGCAGACGAAGATAGAATGCGCTTTGAGACATCTGAATTTTACGTTAAATCTGAGGAGGAGATGCTTGAGCTTTTCCCTTATGCCAAGGAGGCTGTGGCTCGTACTCAGGAGATAGCTGACAGATGTCACGTTGAAATAGAGTTTGGCGTGACCAAGTTGCCACACTTTGAGGTGCCAGAGGGATATGATTCTTGGACCTATCTTAACAAGCTTTGTGCAGAAGGATTAGAGCGCAGATATGGTGACAAGGCAGCTGAACTTAAGCCTCGCCTAGACTATGAGCTTGAGGTTATTAAAAACATGGGATATGTTGATTACTTCCTTATTGTTTGGGATTTCATCAACTATGCCAGAACTCACGGTATCCCAGTTGGACCAGGCCGAGGCTCTGCCGCAGGCTCCCTTGTTAGTTACACAACTGGTATCACCAACATTGATCCTATCAAATATTCTTTGGTGTTTGAGCGTTTCCTTAACCCAGAGCGTGTATCCATGCCCGATATCGATATCGATTTCTGCTACGAGCGTCGTTCAGAGGTTATCGATTACGTAGTAGAAAAATATGGCAAGGACTGCGTTACCCAGATTGTTACCTTTGGTACTCTAAAGGCCAGAGGTGTAATTCGTGATGTTGGCCGAGTTATGGATTTGCCATACGGCTACGTGGATTCTATTGCTAAGATGATTCCTATGGATTTGGGCATGACCTTGGACAAATCCTTAGAGGTAAATCACGAGCTAAAGGCTCTTTATGATTCTGATGATCAGATTCGCAATCTTATAGATGTTGCCCGCACTCTCGAGGGATTGCCACGTAATACAGGTATGCATGCTGCTGGTGTTGTTATTGCCGGAAAGCCAATGGATGAGTACGTGCCACTTTCACGTGGCGGCGATGGCACTATAGTTACTCAATTTGTTATGACTACAATCGAAGAGCTTGGACTATTAAAAATGGATTTCCTTGGTCTTCGTACGCTTACAGTTATTAGCGATGCCGTAAAGCTGGTTGAGCAGAACCACGGTATCAAGCTAAATATGGACGAGATTGATTACAATGATTCCAAGGTGATGGATTTGATTGCTTCTGGTAAATGCGATGGTATTTTCCAGCTGGAATCAACTGGCATGAAGAACTTCATGAAGGAGCTTAAGCCTCATTCAATAGAAGATATCATCGCCGGTATTTCTCTGTATCGTCCAGGTCCAATGGATTTCATTCCAGATTACATCAAGGGCAAAAACAGCCAGGGCAATATTCAATATGATTGTCCAGAGCTAGAGCCAATCCTTAAGCAGACCTACGGCTGTATCGTATATCAGGAGCAGGTTATGCAGATAGTTCAGTCTTTGGCTGGATATTCTCTTGGTGGCGCTGATGAAATTCGTCGCGCCATGAGTAAGAAAAAGCAGTATGTCATCAACGAAAACCGTGAGATTTTCGTCAATGGTGGTGAAATAGAAAATCATATTACTGGCAAGGTCACTAAGATTCCAGGTTGCGTAGCTCAGGGTATCTCTGCTGATGTTGCCAACAAGATTTACGACCACATGGTTGATTTTGCCAAGTACGCTTTTAACAAATCACATGCAGCAGCCTATGCGGTTGTTGCCATTCAGACTGCATATTTAAAGAAATATTATCCAATCGAATTTATGGCTGCCTTAATGACATCAGTTATTGATTCCAGTGGCAAGGTGGCAGGCTACATTGCTGTTTGTCGCGCCAACAGAATAGAGGTGCTTCCTCCAGATGTCAATAATGGAGATGGCAGATTCTCCGTTGACGGTGGCAAGATTCGATATGGTTTGTATGCCATCAAATCAGTGGGACGCCCTACTATTGATGCAATCAAATACGACCGTGAGAAGAATGGACCATATAGAGATTTGGAAGATTTCATCAACCGAATCAGTAAGTATGACGCCAACAAGCGCACCATCGAAAACCTTATCAAGGCCGGTGCACTTGATACTATGGATGGAAATCGCAGACAAAAGTGCATGATTTTCCCTCAGATTTTGGATTCGGTTAACAGCAAAAAGAAGCACGATATCGAGGGACAGATGTCGTTATTTGATTTTGCCAGCGATGAGCAAAAAGAAGATTTAAAAATCTCCATGCCAAATGTGGATGAGTTTGATAAAGAGATGCTTCTAGCATTTGAAAAGGAGCTTATGGGTGTTTACGTTAGCGGGCATCCTTTGGATGATTACATTACTCTTTTGGAGAAAAATGTTACAGCCCACGCCAACGAGTTTATTGTTGACGAGGAGGCAGGGCAGGCTGTTGTAAAGGATGATAGTGAGGTTGTCTTGGGCGGAATGATTACCGATGTGACAATCAAGTACACCAAGAACAACAAGACAATGGCCTTTATCATTTTGGAAGATTTGACAGGATCTGTTGAAGTTATCGTATTTCCGAATAACTATGAAGTGGCTCGCGCACTTATTTCAGAGGGCAACAAAGTTTTCATAAAGGGACGTGTTCAAGCTGAGGAGGAAAAGGACGCCAAGGTTATCTGTCAGGATATCAAGTCCTTTGACGATTGCAAGCGTGAAGTTTGGATTCAGTTTGCTAACAAAGCTGCATATGATAATGCTGAGCAGACATTGGCAGATACAATACGAGATATGGATGGAAGCGACAATCTTGTTATTTATCTCACCGAGGAAAAGGCCGTAAAACGCATGGGACCTAATTGGGGAGTTGGCAGCTCAATGGAAAATTTAGAGGTGCTTTATCAGCAATTTGGACAGGATAATGTAAAGGTAGTTGATAAAAAGGTTGAATTTCCTAAGCGTAGATATTGATTTTTTTGGCATAAAATATATTGAAATGCTAATCAAAAGAGGATAAAATAGATTGGAATTATTTCGAAGAGGGATTTATTTTTAGGAGGATTTATCAAAATGGCAGATAAAATAAACACAATCGGTGTTCTAACATCTGGTGGTGACGCTCCTGGTATGAATGCAGCAATCCGTGCCGTTGTTCGTCAGGCTATCGCTAGAGGAAAGACAGTTAAAGGTATTAGAAGAGGTTACGCAGGATTACTTTCCGGCGAAATTATAGATATGGATGCACACAGTGTTTCCGAGACTATTCAACGTGGTGGTACTATTCTTCAGACTGCTCGTTGTTTAGAGATGCTTGAGCCAGAGTACCAAGAGAAGGCAGCTAAGAATGCTATCAACGCTGGTATCGATGGTCTTGTTGTTATCGGTGGTGACGGTTCTTTCAAGGGTGCTCAGAAGATTTCTAAGTACGGCATCAACACAATTGGACTTCCAGGTACAATCGATCTTGATATCGCTTGTACAGAATATACAATCGGTTTCGATACAGCTGTTAACACAGCTATGGAAGCTATCGACAAGGTTCGTGATACTTCTACATCTCACGAGCGTTGCTCTATCATCGAGGTTATGGGACGTGGCGCTGGTTATATCGCTCTTTGGTGCGGTATTGCAAACGGTGCAGAGGATGTTCTTCTTCCAGAGAGATATGATTACGACGAGCAGAAGCTTGTAAATCACATCATCGAGGGACGTAAGAAGGGCAAGCAGCATCACATCATTATCAATGCTGAGGGTATCGGCCACTCAACATCTATGGCAAAGCGTATCGAGGCAGCTACAGGTATCGAGACACGTGCTACTATCCTTGGTCACATGCAGCGTGGTGGTTCACCTACATGTAAGGACCGTGTTTACGCATCTACAATGGGTGCTATGGCAGTTGACCTTCTTTGCGAAGGCAAGACTAACCGTGTAGTTGGTTATCGTCACGGTGAGTTCGTTGATTTTGATATCGATGAGGCTCTTGCAATGCAGAAGGACGTTGATGAGTATCAGTACACTATTTGCAAATCTTTGAACAATGATTACAAGTACTAATAACAACCAAATTAAAAACATAACATCACTAATCAAAAAAGCCAGAGAGCGTAAAGCTCAAAGGCTTTTTGTGATTGAAGGAATTCGTGCTGTGGCAGAGGTTCCAGGTCATTTGCTTTTTGCAGTTTACTATGTGGAAGGCTTTTCTTCTAGTGCAGAGGGAAAGGCTTTTATAGCAGATATATTGGCCAAGGCACCAGAGGTTTCAATGGAAGAGGTGGCGAAGTCTGTCTTTAATTCCATGAGTGATACAGTTACACCACAGGGAGTTCTTGCTCTTGTGAAGATGCAGGATTTCACCTTGGATGATGTAGTTGGTAAGACTACTGGTAAGGTTTCTCATGTAATGATTCTTGAATCCTTGCAGGACCCAGGCAATATGGGCACAATAGTCCGCACTGCAGAGGGAGCAGGAGCCACAGGCATTATAATGAACAACACAACTGTAGATATTTATTCTCCAAAGGTTGTGCGTTCTACTATGGGCAGTATTTTTAGAGTGCCACACATTGTGGCTTCAGATTTGGAGAGCACAATTGAGACTCTGAAAAATGATTATCGTATTTCCGTTTTTGCAGCTCACCTCAAGGGTGAAAAGTTTTACGATGAATTAGATTTTACAGGCCCAACAGCCTTTATGATAGGAAACGAGGGCAATGGCCTTACAGATGAGGCGGCAAGCCATGCCAGCTCTTATCTAAAGATACCTATGGAAGGCCAGCTGGAGTCACTTAACGCATCTGTGGCAGCCAGCCTTCTTATGTACGAAACCCACAGGCAGAGAAAGATATAACAGGTAAGCAAAGACTTGGATAAATACATTCTTTAGATTTGGAGATAATGAGATGAGAATATGGTTTAAGGTCTGGAAGGAAAACCGCATGCTAAATGATATGGTGGTTGAGGACAATTCCGAGGAGACCCGCACCCACAAGATATTTAATGCAGTGGATAAGGCTAGCTATGAGTTTGACACCAGCAAGCCAGTCTGGCTGGATTCTACAATTAGAGAGTTTAAGCGTCACGGCAAAGCCCGCTTTACCCAGGATAATTTTGTGGATTCTGTAGATTTTGATTATTTGGAAATACATGTGCTTGAGGAGGACTGAAGCTACAATATATTTTTAGAAAGTCTTAATAATTTTATTGGGCGGAATATGGTAAAATGTAAAGGTAGGGTTGAATTATTATTTAAAGCCCAGGTTGAGATGTTTGGCTAAAGAGCATTTTAATCTGCAAAAAATTACAGGAGGTGATTCAGTTTGGACATCGGTATGTTTCCAGATGATGGGGTTAATTCTTGGAACACTGTTATGTTGCTGTATGAATCAGCCATCAAAAAATTCCGTACCAAGGTTGAGATTCTAAATGATGAGTTCCAGCAGGTGCATCAATATAATCCAATTGAATACATCAAGACTAGAGTTAAGACACCAGAGAGCATAGTCAAGAAGCTCAAGAAGAATGGATACGAGGTTTCAATTCCTAGTATGATTGAGCATTGTAATGACATTGCTGGTGTTAGGATAGTTTGTTCTTTTACATCAGATATTTACCAGATAGCAGAGATGATTGGTCGCCAGACAGATGTTACAGTTGTCTCCATAAAGGATTACATCCAGAATCCAAAGGCGTCTGGTTACAAGAGCTACCACATGCTTGTGACTATTCCTATCTATCTTTCGGACAAGACGGTAGACACCAAGGTGGAGATTCAGATTCGTACAATCGGTATGGACTTTTGGGCCAGCCTTGAGCACAAAATTTACTACAAGTTTGAGGGTAACGCACCTGATTACATCAGTAGAGATTTGCGTGAGTGTTCCGAGATTGTATCAATGATGGATACCAAGATGCTTCAGCTTAACAATGCTATCATGCAGACCAAGCTAGAGGAAGAGAAGCAGCGTGAGGAAAAGCGCCATATCAACGGATGGCAGGAACAAGTTGTTGAAGGCAATACGCAATATAAGAACTAATATAAACATCTCGTTATGCAGTTAAGCACGACGAGATGTTTTTTTGTAAAGTTTGCTATTTTTCATTTTTAGGCTAAAATGGAATAAGCTTACATAATAAGGAGACGAGTAATGTTTGAAATTTTAAAAGCGATTTTATTTGGTATTGTGGAAGGAATCACAGAGTGGCTTCCTATCAGCAGTACCGGACATATGATTTTACTTGATGAGCTTGTGAAGCTTGATGTATCAGAAGAGTTTTACAGCATGTTCCAGGTGGTAATTCAGTTGGGAGCAATCCTTGCTGTAGTGATTATCTTCTGGAAAAAGATTTGGCCATTTGGCAAAAAGGACAATGTGGCACCACTTGCAAAGGATGGTGTGGGAGCATGGATAAAGAAAGACATATTTGTTCTTTGGTTCCATATTTTAGTTTCTTGTGTGCCAGCAGCCATTGTGGGTGTGCTTTGGGATGATTTCTTCGAGGAGTTGTTCTACAATCCACCATGCGTTGCCATTGCGCTTATAGTATTTGGCGTGGCATTTATTATAGTAGAAACAGCCAAAGCTGGTCATAGAGCCAATATTAATTCGGTAGCAGATATAACATATACTACAGCTCTTTTGATAGGTATATTCCAGCTCTTGGCAGCTATATTCCCTGGTACATCAAGATCAGGTGCTACAATCGTAGGCGCCCTTATAATTGGCGTGGCACGTACAGTTGCAGCAGAGTATACATTCTATCTAGCAATTCCAGTAATGCTTGGTGCAAGCTTGCTGAAGGTGGCAAAGTTTATCAAGCAGGTCAAGGAGGGCTTGGCGTTCACTTCCAGGGAAGCAGTTATCCTTCTTGTAGGAATGGTTGTAGCATTTATAGTATCAATGTTTGTAATCAAGTTCCTTATGGACTATATTAAAAAGCATGATTTCAAAGTGTTCGGATGGTATCGAATTGGGCTTGGAATCATAGTGCTGTCCGCAGGAGTACTTGGATTTATCTAGAAAATATAATTAAAACACCCAGTTACACTCTCAAGCTTAAGATATTGCCTACATCGACTAAAACGTCTCTTTCGGCAACACTTAAAGCTTGATAGCTACTGGGTGTTTTTTATTTGTCTTATTTCACGTATGCTAGCAATAGTTTCAGCGTATTCTCCACGCCCTTCTTGTGGGAGCGCTCGTAGCCGTGGCTTGCGTAGACACCCGCTCCGATGAGGCCATGCTTCACATCATAGCCGGCAGAAAGGGCAGCATCAGCATCTGAGCCATAGTGTGGATACACATCTACAGCAAAGTCGATTTTGTTGGCCTTGGCAGCGCTTATGAGAGCGGAAACAACATCGTAGTTGTATGGTCCGGCAGAATCTTTGGCGCAAATACTTACCTGTGTCTCCTTGCAATCTAAGCCATCTCCAATGCATCCCATATCTACAGAGAGGATTTCAGTAACGCCAGCAGGAACTGTGCCGCAGGCACCGTGGCCGACCTCTTCATATACAGTTATGTGGTGATAAATCTTTCGCTCAGGTGTAATCTTGTTGTCTGAAAGGTATTTTGCCTGGCCAAGGAGAATACCAACAGAAAGCTTGTCATCTAAGAAACGACTCTTGATATAGCCTGATTTAGTTACTCGGGTGCGAGGCTCGAAGGCCACAATATCACCAATCATAATGCCAAGCTTTTTAGTATCGTCAGCATTTGACACTTCCTCATCAATAACAACTTCCATACCCTTAAACTCGCGGGTGGCTGTCTGGTAGTCTCCATTTACATGGACAGAGGCATCATTAAGCTGGAATGTACCCTCGTAGATTTTGCCATCACGAGTATAGATATGACAGTTTTCAGCTTCTCCATTGTTAGGGCTAAATCCGCCAAGTGGAGTAAGCTCAAGATTTCCATTTTCTTTGATTTTGCAAACCATGCCGCCTAAAGTATCCATATGGGCTTCAATAAGGATGGCATCCTCATCATTCTTTCCACCAAGGTCAACAAGCACGCCTCCTTTAGTGGTCATAACAGGCTTGTAACCAAGCTTTTCATATTCCTTTATAAGATGGTCGGCTGCATTTTTAGTAAAGCCTGTAGGGCTATCTATTCCCAAAATATCAACGGTCTGTTTGACCATATAATCAATGTATTTTTTCATATATTCCTCCGAATTGAATTTCATGTTATACATACTTTATAATAAAGGCAGAGTTATGAATTTTCAAATGGATTTTGAGTTTACATCATTGCTTCATTATGGTAAAGTGAAGAGCGATATTAGAGTTGGAATTGATAGGGAAGCTTTTTAAGAAGGAATGCCTAAATAAATTTGGGCATGAAAAAAGCTGGTGACGGGAATTGAACCCGTGACCCCTTCCTTACCAAGGAAGTGCTCTACCACTGAGCCACACCAGCACGCTTTAATCAGCAAGAAAAAGCATATCAAAGTTGGTCTTTGCTGTCAAGGGTGATGATGTATAATTCAGAGGGGAAAAGGGAAGAGAAAATGAAAATTTCGGTAGTATCGCCAGAGACAGGTGTCACCTACGAGCAAATCATTGAAAGCATCCAAAAGGAAGAGGCAAAATCTTCTGATGTTTCAGGTATTAGCAGAGCCTTTGAAAAGGCGCTAAACACACAGATGGTGTCCGAGAGTACATCAACAGCCACATCCTACAAGGATATTTTTATTGAGGCTAGTAAAAAGTTTGGAGTTAGCTACGATTTGTTAACTGCCATGGCTCAGCAGGAGTCAGGCTTTAACAAGGATGCAGTTAGCAAGACTGGAGCCATGGGGATTATGCAGATTATGCCCGAAACTGCAAAGGCGCTTGGCCTTGAACATCCTTATGATGCCTACGAAAATATCATGGCAGGTGCCAAGTACATTTCCCAGAAGCTCAAGCAGTACAAGGGAAATCTTGATAAGGCTCTTGCAGCTTACAATGCAGGTAGTAGCGTTGTGGAACGATACGGTGGTGTTCCACCTTACGGCGAGACCAGGAGTTATGTTAAGAACGTTAAGGCTATTATGTCTCGAGGAGCAGATGTGCCTTATACCAATTACATTTCTCGTACAGCTTCCAAAGATGATGTAGAGGCTGATTTAAAGAAGCTCTTATCTGAGCTTCCACAGACGGAGGAATACGCCGTCTTAAAGAATACTTTAGCGGAGATGAATTATTTATGAAAACCCCATTTGTCACAAAAGAAAAGATTGAAGAGATTACACAACAGATTCCTACTCCATTTAACATTTACGATGAGAAGGGAATCAGAGAGAATGCAAGGGCTGTAAATAAAGCCTTCGCATGGAACAAAGGTTTCAAGGAGTATTTTGCAGTAAAGGCAAATCCAAACCCATTTATCCTTAAGATTTTACAGGAGGAGAATTGTGGTGTTGACTGTGCTTCTTATGTTGAGCTTGCGCTTTCTAACGAGCTTGGTTTCAAGGGCAATGACATCATGTTTTCTTCAAATGATACACCAGCATCAGAGTTTAAGTATGCAGATGACTTGGGTGTTATCGTAAATCTTGACGATTTTACACATATTGATTTCTTTGAAAAAACAGTTGGCCATTTTCCAAAAAGAATGTGCTGCAGATTTAATCCAGGCGGAGTTTATGAGCTTTCAAATGGTATTATGGACAACCCTGGCGATAGCAAGTATGGTATGACTAAGGAACAGATTTTCAAGGCATACCAGATTCTTAGAGACAAGGGTGTTGAGGAGTTTGGTATCCACGCATTCTTAGTTTCAAACACAGTTACTAACGATTATTATCCTACACTTGCCAAGACTCTTTTTGAGCTTATTGTTGAGCTTAAGGAAGAGACAGGCATCAGCATTTCATTTGTTAACCTTTCAGGTGGTGTAGGTATCGCTTATAGACCAGATCAGACACCAAACGACATTGCAGCCATCGGTGCAGGTGTTCACAAGGTATTTGACGAGGTGCTCGTTCCAGCAGGTCTTGGAGATGTTGCTATCTTTACTGAGATGGGCCGTTTCATGATGGGACCTTACGGCGGACTTGTTACTAAGGCAATTCACGAAAAGCACATTTACAAGGAGTACATCGGTGTAGATGCATGTGCAGTAGATTTGATGCGTCCAGCAGTTTATGGCTCATATCACCACGTAACAGTCCTTGGAAAGGAAGATGCACCAGCAGATCACGTATATGATATTACTGGTTCACTTTGCGAGAACTGCGACAAGTTTGCAGTAGACAGACAGCTTCCAAAGATTGATATGGGAGATTACATCTTTATCCACGATACAGGTGCTCACGGATATTCAATGGGTTACAACTACAACGGCAAGCTTAAGAGTGCCGAAGTCCTTCTTAAAGAGGATGGCAGCTTCAAGCTCATCCGTCGCCCTGAGACAATCAAGGATTATCTTTCAACATTTGACAATCTTGGAATAGTAGATAACTTGTTATAATTGCAGCTGTTTACAAATTCATGAGTAGACTAAGAGTTAGTTAGATTTATTTCTAATTAACTCTTTTTTACTTTATAGGAAATTGCTTTGCAATCTCCTATAAAGTAAAAAACACACTTTGTGTGAAAGATGTGTCTCGTCGACAGGAGAAATTAATTGCTTACAGCAATTGTCGCCTCGCACTACTGGAGTTTTGCGAAGCAAAACTCTTTCTTGTTTGCGTACGAAAGCTTTTTTTCTAGTAAGTAAAAAAGGAAATATTCTTTTCCTTAAAAAAAATAAAAAAAATAGGGTATTTTGGAAAAAAAGGGTAATGTTTTTTTGAATTAATATATGTAGGGGTCAATAATTATTGTTGGCACAAAAAAAATTAAAAAAAAACGAAAAAATTTTAAAAAAATGGAAAAAAATGATAAATTTTTTTGAATTATAAATAGAAAAGAAAAAAACTATAAAATATATTTAATAAATAGGGTAAAATTATTAAAGGAAAAAATAAGACGAATCGTTCTAAAGATAGTGAAAATTATTTTAGACTTAATATAGATAGAAGAAATACGGACATAAAGAGGAGTAATAAATTTTATGAGTGATTTAGATAGACGCATAGATGCGTTGATAGGGAATATTGAAAGAAGAAGTACAGAAACTAAAGCCTGTGCTGACGCCATAGCAAGGAGTCCATTTGACTCTGAAATGGTTACAGTTGTTCCTTATGAGCTATACGAAAAAATGTATGGTGGAGCATTACTAACAGCTAAAGAGCTAAAAAACAAATTGGCATCTAACGAGAATCTAGCTGTTGTAAAGAAGAAGGTTAAGGAACTTGAGAGTTATTGTAATACGCTGGATAAAGATTATGTTAGTTCACTAGAATATACGCATAATCAAGCTGAAGGATTAACGAAAGGATATAATTTAAGTAAAGGTCAAGTAGGAGATTTTTTTAAGGAAATTAAAGATGCTAGAAATAGACCTACAGTGGAGATGGGAGTAAGCGCGGAACTAGCTAAGAATAAAGAGCAATCTAATGATCCATTAGCATTTAAGGACAAGCAATACGGCGTGCCATATGGTAATTCTAATAAAGAAATTGATTCACATAGTAAGTTGCAGAAGCAAGCTAATGTCACACAGGGTATGCAGAAAAAAAATAATCTTACAAAAGCAAGACCACGATGATATAGTTTTTCTTAAAAATTAGCAGGTTTTGGTTGAAAATCGAAGGGTGGTTTAGTATACTATTCTTCGGACGCCGGCTTGTCGGAATTGGCAGACGAGGCAGACTCAAAATCTGTTGATGGCAACATCGTGCGGGTTCAAGTCCCGCAGCCGGCATGGAAGGAAAAATACCTCTAGTTTTACTAGGGGTATTTTCTTTTTCTTTGACTTTTTGATAAATAGCCAATAATGAGTTATGTTTATAGACAGTTTTTAACATCAGCTGTTTAAAGAAAAGGAGAATAATAGTTTATGAAAAGCAGAAAAATTATCAGCATGGTATTAATCACAACAGCAACTGTATTGTTAGGTGCATGCGGAGCATCAGACAAAGCTGGCGATACTAAAGTTATAGTCAAACAAGATGAAGACAAGGAAGAAACTGTAAATGAACATCCTGAAGTGCAGCCAGAAGAAACTGAGGACAGCCAAAATAAAGAGCGATTCATAGGTGCTACACCTAAGCTGCCAGAGGATGATACTGCCAAAGACACAGAAATATATAGGGATTTTATTAATGGAAAGAGCAAGCTAAGTTTGACATTTTACTGCGATAATATTTTCGATGAGGAAAATTATGATACACATGATTTCAGCGACATAAGAGATAAGTCGCTTACATTCATTGAGTTTCTAGAAGAATTTGAAAAGAAGGCATATATAGAAATTAGCGCGGTAGCATATTCTTACATAGATTGTGGTGCCGATGGGAAAAAAGAATTAGCTTTGGAGATTCAATCGGGCGACGGAGAAGCTCCATATGAAAATGATTATGTTGTGATAAAAGATATTGATGGAGAACTACAGCTAGTCTATATGTTAGATGGTGAATGCGGTGCTAATGGTTGGAATGACTTAAACGAGTTTGGATATATAATGACAAGTGGACAAGGAATAGCAACGACACGATACTATGTGGACGCATTGATTGATGCTGAAGGCTATTATAAGTATGGATATAGCTCTTACGATGGGG
The DNA here is from genome assembly GCA_024697025.1 of Pseudobutyrivibrio sp. Taxonomy (GTDB): domain Bacteria; phylum Bacillota; class Clostridia; order Lachnospirales; family Lachnospiraceae; genus Pseudobutyrivibrio. The sequence goes on along the minus strand of JAILGH010000028.1, from coordinate 39,075 downwards.
AGCCTAGATTAAGTTTGGAACAGTTTTATGAAATAGAAGCTACTTCAATGGATTATGAAAAATGCGATAAATTAAGTAAAGCGGCAGATGCCCATGGAGTAGTACCAATGTTTTATGAAGCCAAAATTCCTAGTGTGGACAATATAATGGATGAGAATGCGAAGAAGTATTATTGCGTAGAGTTCTACAATAAACGCGATGAAATAGTAGATGTTAATAAAATAAAAGATAAAGACTTCTATAAAAACATCATGGAAGAATTTAAAGATATAAAGTTTATTTCAAAGGAAGAATATGATAAAAAGATAGCAGATAGGAAGGCGGCTATAGGTTTAACAGATAAAATTTGCAGTGGAGATATGCCAAAATACACAGAAATTCTTAATTTACAATAAAATGTGGTAATATATATAGGGATTAGTCTAATAAACTGATTCAAATAGAATATTAAGAATTTATTTAAGGAGTTGTACATGAATTCAAAGGAACAAATATTATTAGCTGTCAACTGTATTCCAGCAGTAGTTATTATTGTGGGAGTGCTTTTCAAGTTGGATACCATAGGCTTTAATATGGCGTTGATAGTGCTTATTTCCATTGTAAATGTCTTTTTGTGCAAGGATAAGAATGCTTTATACAAAAACGGCTGGAGCATGATTATCACCATAGGAGTGGCACAGGGCGTGGCTACAGGCATGTATTATCTTACAAAAGATTCAAGCTACAGGACACCGATGGTTGGATTATTTTTCTTAGTAATACAGGCAGGTATGGCTCTTGCATTTATGCTTATCGGAGCTCTTATCGTCAGTGCTCGTGACTACATGAAGAATAAACATAAGGAATTATAAGAGAGTTTCTTAATAAAAATTGGAGGTGCTATCCAAGCACCTCCTTTAGTTTGTCTAAAAGTTCACTGTATTGTTTTATAACTTCGTCGTGGTGTTCTGCTATGTATTCCAAGCGATTTTCCTTCACGGCAAATTCTAATCCCTTTGCAGCTAAGGATAGGTCCTCGGCCCCTATAGTAAGGGAAGTACCCTTTAGAGAATGGGCAACTATCTGGTAGTTAGGCCAGTCCTCGTTTGCTTTAAATTCCTCTAATCTTGGGCGCTTGTCCTCATTCAAATAAGTGACAAGAATCTGGTGGTAGAAGTCCTCGTCGCCAGCTGTAAATTCAAGGCCAGCTTTGGTGTCAAGGAAGCCGCTTATCTTCTTTAAGAATGAACCTTTACCGCCTGTTGTGCCATCTGCATCTTCCTCTCCAGATATTTCATTTGGAATAATTAATTCCTCAGGCAGATGCTTTAAAAGGATATTTTCCAAGGTGGCAGGACGAATTGGTTTTGAGATGTAATCGTTGAAGCCTTCCTCCAAATATTTTCGGTCTGCACCCATCATAGCGTTGGCTGTAAGCATAATAATAGGAGTGTTTATATTTGGATTATTTTCATCTATCTTAAGTCGCTTGAGCACTTCGATACCATCCATTTCTGGCATCATATGATCAAGGAAGATGATATCGTAGTGGTTCTTAGCCATTAAATCCAAGGCTTCTTCGCCACTTAGAGCACAATCGATTTGCATCATAGTATCACGGAGCAATCCGATAAATACATCCAGGTTCATCTGCACATCATCAACAGCAAGGACATGAGCCAGTGGTGCTGTAAAAGCAGAGGTGAACTTCTTGGTGCGTCCTTCAGCATATTGTTCAGTGAGATCGCCGATAGGTGAAGCATCCACAACCAGCTGAGGGATAGAAACGCTAAAGGTTGTTCCCTCGCCGTAAACACTCTTTACATTGATAGTACCATTCAACAGGCTAACAAGGTTTTTGGTGATTGAAAGACCAAGACCAGTACCTTGAATTGCGCGGTTTCTAGATATTTCAAATCGCTGGAAGTTCTCAAACAGGTGAGGTAAATCATCAGCCTTAATTCCGATACCTTTATCAATGACATCAAAAATCAAAATAATTGAATCGGAAGAAGTTTGCCTATAGTTGGCCTTTACCTGTACGATATTTCCATCAGGAGTGTACTTTAACGCGTTAGAAATAAGGTTGGACAAAATCTGCTTTAGTCGAACCTCATCACCCTTTAAAATACTTGGAATATTTGGGTCGCATATAAGAGAGAAGTCCTGATTTTTTTCCTGGGCAAGATTGAGGAACATATTGTAGCAATCGTTTAGAACGGAAGCTACGTTGTAAGAAGTTGATATGATATCAAGCTTGCCAGATTCAATTTTTGAGAAGTCCAAAACATCATTAATAAGTGATGTAAGATTTCTTGATGCAACGTTTATGTTTTCTGCATACTTTATAATAGTAGGGTCGTTGCATTCGCGCATTATAAGCTCATCCATACCCAAGATAATATTGATAGGTGTACGAATCTCATGGGAAATATTGCTAAGGAATGCGGATTTGGCCTCGTTGGCAGCTCTAGCCTCTTCTACGAGACGATTTTCCTCCGTAAGATCTGTGGCAACCAAAATGTAGCACATAGGTTGGTTGCTTCTATCCATTTTGCAAGAGAAGTTAACAAGAGTGACCTTGCCGGTAACTTCCGCTGTAAGTCTATAATCAATGGCGATGCCCTCAGTTGCCTTTTCAAACATCTTCATAGGTTCGCCGCTTTTCAATTTAAAGATTTCTTTTAAACGAATACGATGTGGGTCCTTGTCTAGACCTAAAAGCTTATTGGCGTACTCATTGGATAAGTTAAGATGGTAGTTGGTATCGAAGACCAAAAGACCAGTACCTAAGGTAGAAAAAATATCTCGACTGATACTGTTGACGGTAATATAAAAAGTCATGTAGTTGTTGGCTGCAAAAAAGAATACCGTAAATGCGATAGTCAGTCCCACACAGAAGTAGAAATGTGAAAAGTTCATCTGATATTTGAATTTCAAAAAATCAGGAATGGCAGATGCTGCCAAAATAATATTAGAAACGAAAGCAAAAAATACCAACTGTTTGTCGCGCTTGTATTTACAGCTGAAAGCCCAGAACAATCCAATGATACATGTACAGAGAGTGAGAATTCCAATATATGTATAGTGGAAAAGATGTCTGTATGGATCGTTTCTTATATAGCTTGTGTAATTAAAGTGACGGATAAAGACGTTGGCATCTGGATGACCGTAAATAAACAAATCAAAACATGCAGCAATAGAAGCAATAGCAGTAATTAAATATTCTGCAATCTTGCTAAAATTAAGGCAGCTGGTCATAAGAATTATTTCGGCCACGATATACATGTCTATACCAATAAGGCCTATTAGACGAAAGATATATGCAACTTCCACATGAGGACTGAGGGACATCATAGAATATCCCAGACAGCATAAACCATTACCCATTGACAAAAAGAAAACGGAATATTTAAAGAATCCCTTCGCATTCCATTCTCGCCTTAAAAAGCTGCAACCTAACAGCATAGAACTGGTACCTAAAACCAAAATAATGATGTTCAGATAGAGGATGTAATCTGTTAAATTAAACATATAATTTTCCCTACAATTTTTTCAAATTTCAACCCTACATAGATAATCGTTAGATTATATAATAACATTATAAGTAATTTTTTAAATTTTTTCATTATCAATATTATAATTTTATGTTATTATTTATTGCAGAGATATTACAGTTAGGGAGGGCTACATGAGAGTTGCAGTTATAGACGACGAAAGCATCTTCAGAATGCAGCTTAAAATGATGGTAGAAAAGCTTGCAGCCAGTAAGGAGATTCCACTTGAGGTGGAAGAGTTTGCAAGCGGTAGTGATTTTATAGCGGTATTAGGGGACAGACGATACGACATTGTTTTTATGGATATTTACATGCCGGACATGGACGGCATAGAGACGGCCAAACAGCTGCGGAAACTTACGGAGCGTACGTTTTTGGTTTTCATGACCGCTTCCGATGGTCATTACCCCGATGCCTTTTCCTTACATGCCTTCGATTATGTCACTAAACCGTTTACGCTTGAAAGAATTGACAAGGTATTAACGGAAATAATCGAGCATTCACCAATGGATGAGGCCTTCATCAAGATTAACATTGGGCCGGTGAATGAAAAGATATATCTTAAAGGAATAATTTCTGTTACCACGGATGGTCACTATTTAGAAATTAATAAGGACGATGGCACCACCACAAGAACGCGTCTCACATCGGGAGAATTTTTGGAGATGACTGGCGGCGACAAACGTTTCCTTATGATAAACAGGGGGATTATCATCAACATGGATTATATTAATCAGGTTGATGGTGGCGATATATATATGGATGACAAAACTATTTTCCCTATTTCAGCCAGAAAAGTATCAGACATTACTCAACAGATAAAGAATTATCAATTTAGTAATAGATAAAGGTCAGCTAGAGAAATAGTTTTGCCAAAATTTAACCAATTTTGCCAAGACTATTGATTCTGGCTTTTTTTTTGGTAGTCTAGTTATGGGGGAAGTGAGTTTTATAAGGATTTAGTTATTTAGAAGGGCATAATGTTATGAAAAAAAGATCTTCGCAAGCCGCAGCAATTGGCTTGTCGGCAATCACCATAGGTACTTTAATTTCACCAATGGAAGTTTTAGCTGCAGAGAATTCTGACAGCTCTGTTTTGGTGCCTAGCGAAGGGGTGGAGACTAGCGATGTAAATGCCGGTGATGTGGCATCAGGCATCGCAGATTTAGCGTCTAATATCTCATCTTCAAGAACATCTAAGGAATTGGTTGATTCAGCCGAGGAGTCCAATGATACTATTTCAAAAGATTGTTATCTAGAATTAGATTATCGCAGTGATTATGACCACATACCCGAGGATGAAGCGGCAGCAGAAGAATTTTGGGACAACGTATTTCCTTATCCAAATGCAGAGGTTAAAAAAGAAACTGACTATCCGGAATTGGATCAGGAGCTAATTGAAGAAGAAGATACAGATGATGATATTATTTGGCCAGGAAATGATGACAATAGCGATACAGATGATGATTATTATGGAAAAATCACGGAAGAAATCGATGATACTCTAGATGGAGAAATCGATGACACTCTAGATGAAGAAATTGACGATACTCAATATGGCAAAATAGATAATACATCGGACGATGAGCCTGAGTTTGAGGCGATACATTGTGGATTAGAAGAAGACTTGGAGGCTCAAGCACTAGCTCTTGAGGCAAGTGTATTAGGCAGAGCCAGGAAAATAGATACCGATGTTGATAACGCAGACAATAGTTTGAAAGATGCAACAATAGATTCGCAACGTCTTGCTAAATCAGATAAGGCTATGGATGAGGCTGATGGTGATGCGGATGTTGCAATAGGCGGCGCCACAAAGGCAGCAGACGGTGCTAAGTCTGTTACAGAAGACGCAAAATCTTCGGCAGAGAGTGCGGCATTGATTGTTTTGGAACAGGGCACAACCAAGGAAGCTGCTCTATCAATTGTAGCGGAGGCTGAGGATTCAATAGAAAAGGCTGATGCAGCTTTTGCTGAGGCTAAAGCAGATTATGAAAAGGCTCTAGAGGATTATGAGCAGGCTCAGCTAGATTATGAGGTGGCAAGGCAGGCATACATTTCGAATAAGGAAAGGACATCTTCAGATTTAAAGGCAGCAAAAGAATCATTTGATAGTGCCTTAAGTAGATTAGATGATTTGGAGGTTAAGCTTTCGGAAACCAAAAATGAGTTGGTTGAGAAAAGTGCTGAGGTGATTCTTACAGCAGAGGCCAATAAAGATGGTTGCGTAGAGAATTATGTGGCAGATCTAATTCAATATTACTACCTTACAGTAGAACATGGTTCTTTGGAAAATGTGCGAAACTTTTCTGCGGTAGCGCGGGAGCACTCTGATGATGTTGGAATGGATTCAATACATGTTACATATGAGCTCATAGAAGATTATGAAACTGGTGAGACTAGGCAAGTAGAGGAAGATTTTTGTTACCTTGTAAACGTTAGTGCGGACAATGTTTTGATTTTTCGAGCAAGCCTTTTCTATTGGTATGTTGATTCTAATGGCAAGTACCATTTCTTTACTCCATATGAAGCGGAGCAGTTTGAAATAGAGGGTCAGCCAGAGACATATCTAGCATACAATATATCAGGTTCATACGTTCCTAGGTATGAAATGAACGATGTTTTGTATAACGGGACTTATAGGACTGGAAGCTACGATACTAAAGAGGCTTTTAATTATGGCTTCTGTGAGATATGCGATGATTATGATATCGCACCTGTTGGTAGCAATTGGTATTATTATGGCGAAGGATATTCACATAGAAATGGTTGGGCTTCATCCTATAATTTGAACTTTAGCTACGACATTCAGTATGACAAGGTGGTTGATGGCAAGAAAGAAAGCTTTGATATTTCTCCTGCTGAAAGCAGTGTCTCATACAATTCTTATAGAGCTGCTTTTAATGCAGTTGAATCCATGGGAAAGTCGAGAGGAGACAATGCAATAGGAATTGATGAAATGTATTCTAATGTCATTATTACTTCAACTCCGTTAAAGTCGAGCTATATAGAATATGGTATGCCAATAGTTGATAGCGGTGCTGGATTATACATGTCATTTGTTAATAATGCTAAGGCTAAGATAAAAGCATACAACAATCTTATGAGCATGATTGCTGATGCAAGGTCCGAATATGAAAACGCTGCAAAGCAGCTTGAGATTTTGCAAAATCAGATTCAGGAATTGGAAAAGGCCAACGATACTCAGGCAATTGTTAGACTTGCAGAGCTTCAGGTTAAATTGGACAAGGCCAAGGACGATTTTGATACAGCAAAAGAAAACCTTGTAGATGCTAAGGAGGCACTTGATTTAGCAAAGGCAGGATTTGAATCAAGATTTAAAGATGATATTCCTTCAGTTCCAGCCTTTGAGCGAGAACCTCTTGAGGAGAAGTATGCAGAAATAGAAGAGCTGGAGGAAGAGGAGGAAATTGAGGAAGAAGTCGAAGTCCTTCAGAATGAGGTGGTGGCAGACTTTGTTCCTTCAGGTGGTTCTTCTAGTCAACATAATTACGGACCAGCCGTACCTTTAGTACAGGAAATTGTTTCTGGTTTAGATGATTTTGTTGATGTTAAGCCAGAGGTTCAAACAGGTGATAACAAGCCAAAGGAATCTAAAAAAGAAACTATTACCAAAGCTGGCGTAAAGGAAAGATTACCTTGGTTCATTGGTCTTGGAACTGTTTCTACAGCTGGAGCCGGTGTAGCAGCATTCGAGGCAAAGCGTAGAGCAGCAATGAGAATACTTGACAAGTTAAATCAATAGAATAGTTCTTAAAAAGACGTGGTGATTGAGTTGCCACGTCTTTTTCTTGCACATTACATACTTTTTTAATAGGTAAAATCTTCATTTCTCCCACTTTTACTTGCTACAGAATTGTATTTAAAAGAAAACAGGCGAAAACGCATTTATGTAATAAATTTGTGGTATAGTATCCTTTGTGAAAAAATAAACAATATTATTTTTGGTAGATTTATGGATTTAAATGCAAGAGAATTGCTGGATAAACTCAATACAGAGCACTCTCTTTCTTTAGAGGAATATCAGTACCTTTTAGATAATAGGGACCAGGAGTTGATGGACCTTGCAGCAGAGTATGCACGGGGCTTTCAAGCAAAGCATTATGGCAAGCAGGTGTTTATTAGAGGATTAATTGAGTTTACCAATTTCTGCCGAAACAATTGCTATTATTGTGGCATTCGTAGGGACAATCGTGATTGTGAACGTTACCGATTATCGGAGGATGCCATTTTAGAATGTGCAAATTTAGGTTACGAGCTTGGCTTTAGGACAATAGTTCTCCAAGGCGGCGAGGACATGGCATATTCTGATGATGATATTTGCAATATCCTAAAGGCTATCAAGGCTGCCCATCCAGATATGGTTATCACTCTTTCTATTGGAGAGCGTGACAGGGCAAGCTACGAGGCATATTTTAAGGCAGGGGCAAGGCGATTTTTGCTTAGACACGAGACAGCTAATCCAAAACTTTACGCCAAGCTTCATCCGGCGGAGCTATCTTGGCAGCACAGGATGGACTGCCTAAAGGATTTAAAGGATATTGGTTATCAGGTTGGTGCTGGATTTATGGTAGAGTCACCAGGACAGACTAGCAAAGATTTGGCTATGGACCTTAAGTTTATAGAGGAGTTCAAGCCAGATATGTGCGGCATTGGCCCATTTATTAGCCACAAGCAGACTCCATTTGCAAAGGAAGACAGCGGCAAGGCAGACACGACCTTGTTTTGCCTGTCACTTATCAGAATTATTTATCCCGAAGTTTTACTTCCTGCAACGACAGCCCTTGGAACTATAGATGCCAAGGGGCGCGAGAAGGGGATTTTAGCTGGAGCCAATGTGCTTATGCCCAATCTTTCTCCTACAAATGTTAGGAAGAAATACACTTTATATGACAACAAGATTTGTACTGGCGAGGAAACTGCTGAATGTATCAATTGCCTAAAGGGACGAGTTTCTTCCATAGGCTATGAGATAGTTGTAAATGCTGGCAACAGGGCAGGTTTTGAGAAATAAGCTTACCTTGATTATTTATTTTTATATAGATTAGAGGTTTAAAAAATGTACAATGTTAAATCACTAAAGGCAGAGGAGTTTATCGACGATCAAGAGATTCTTGATACTATCGAGTATGCTGAAGCAAACAAAAACAACTTTCAGCTTATTGATGAGCTTTTAGAGAAAGCAAGACCGGTTAAGCAGGGTGAAGGCTGCGTTTGCAAGGGCCTTACCCACAGAGAGGCTGCTGTACTTCTAGCATGCGAAGACGAAGCCTACATTGAAAAGATGTACAAGGTTGCCGAGGAGATTAAAGAGGCTTTCTACGGCAACAGAATCGTGCTTTTTGCACCACTTTACTTATCAAATTATTGTGTTAATGGATGTGTATACTGTCCTTACCATTTAAAGAACAAGCACATCGCTAGAAAGAAGCTTACTCAGGAAGAGGTTAAGGCTGAGGTTATAGCACTTCAAGATATGGGTCACAAGAGACTTGCTATTGAGGCAGGCGAGGACCCTGTTAACAATCCTATTGAGTACATCTTAGAGTGCATCGATACAATTTATAGCATTCATCACAAGAACGGCGATATCAGACGAGTAAATGTCAATATTGCCGCAACTACAGTTGAGAATTATCGCAAGCTCAAGGACGCAGGTATTGGTACCTACATCCTTTTCCAAGAGACATACAACAAAAAGAGCTACGAGGAGCTTCATCCAACAGGACCAAAGCACGACTATGCTTATCACACAGAGGCCATGGATAGAGCCATGGAAGGTGGTATCGATGATGTTGGTCTTGGCGTACTCTTTGGACTTGAAAGCTACAAGTATGAGTTTACAGGTCTTTTGATGCACGCAGAGCATCTTGAGGCGGTTCACGGCGTTGGACCACATACTATCTCGGTGCCACGCGTAAAACATGCAGATGATATCGATCCTGATGTATTTGACAACTCAATCCCAGATGACATGTTCACAAAGATTGCAGCCTGCATCAGAATCGCTGTTCCATATACAGGTATGATTATCTCTACTCGCGAGTCTGAGGAAGTTCGCCGTCAGATGCTTAAGGTTGGTATTTCTCAGGTTTCAGGTGCCAGCCGTACATCAGTTGGCGGTTACACTGAGGAGGAGAGACCACACGATACAGAGCAGTTTGATGTTTCTGATCAGCGAACTTTAGATGAGGTCGTTCACTGGCTTATGGAGACAGGTCACATTCCTTCATTCTGTACAGCTTGTTATCGTGCAGGCCGAACAGGCGATAGATTTATGTCACTTTGCAAGAGCGGACAAATCATCAACTGCTGTCATCCAAATGCACTTATGACACTTACCGAATATTTGGTAGACTACGCTTCAGAGGAAACAAAAGAGGCTGGCTTTAAGATGATAGAAGAGGAATTGAAAAAGATTCCTAAGGAAAGTGTTAGAAAGACTGCTGAGGAAAACATTCAGGCAATCAAGAATTCTAACAGAAGAGATTTTAGATTCTAAGATTTATAATGAAAGAAATATGAGGAAGGCAAATTCCAAATATTTTATATAATCATTAGTTTATATCATTGATAATTTACTAAGAGGGAATGAAATGAGCTTAAATAATACGCCTAGTGGGGCGAGAGTTCATATTGGTTTCTTTGGAATCAGAAACGCTGGTAAATCCAGCATAGTAAACGGCTTGACCAATCAAACTGTTTCGCTGGTTTCGGCACACAAAGGCACTACCACAGACCCGGTGAAAAAGGCTATGGAAATTTTGCCAATCGGTCCGGTTGTTGTTATCGATACAGCGGGATTTGACGATGAAGGTGAGCTTGGCGAACTCAGAAAAGGCCGTAGCTATCGTATTTTGGACGAGGTTGATATTGTGGTACTGGTATTGGATGCCAGAAACACTAGCTTGACTCTAGAAGAAATCGATTTCTTACAGATTATAAGGGACAGAAATCTGCCTCACATTATAATAGAAAATCACGTAGACGAAGCTGCACCACATTCTTTTCCAGAGTTGGAGGGCGAAAGCCTGATATATGTGGATGCAACCGACGATGATATGACTAAGGTCAAGGAAGCGTTGATAAAGCTTTTACCTGATTTAAAGGAGCCCGCTTTAGTGGCGGACTTGGTTCAGGAGAAGGATTCGGTTGTTTTAGTAATTCCAATAGATGAGTCTGCGCCAAAGGATAGGATAATCCTTCCTCAGCAGATGGTTCTTAGGGATTTATTAGATAAGAGATGTAAGGTGCTTTGCTGTCAGCCTTCGGAGTTGGCAGAGCTTTTAAAAGAGGATGAAAACATATCCCTGGTAATTACCGATTCCCAGGCATTTAAGCAGGTGGCTGCCATTGTTCCAGAGGATATTTTACTTACATCATTTAGTATTCTTATGGCAAGGTATCGCGGTAGTTTAGCTACTCAGCTTGAGGGCGTAGCTGCCATCAAGGCCTTGGATGACGGGGATACAGTTCTTATCTCTGAAGCTTGCACTCATCACAGACAGTGCAACGATATTGGCACAGTAAAGATTCCTAACTGGGTTAAGGAATATACTGGCAAGGACGTTAGGTTTGAATTCTCGTCTGGAAATGATTTTCCAGAGGATTTAACAAAATATAAGCTTGTGATTCATTGCGGTGGATGTATGGCAAATACTAATGAAATGCAAAACCGGGTTAAGCACTGCAAATCGCAAAATGTTCCAGTGGTCAATTATGGGATGGCCATAGCGGAATTTACTGGTATCTTAGACAGAAGTCTAAAAGTATTAAATTAACTGGCAAATATAAATGTAAAAGGAGAAAAAGATGGTTACTTCAGATCAGAGTATTGTACGTTTGAAGCACAGCATTATGGAAGAAGTTTGCAAGCTTGCTTGGAATGGTGAGCTTGATGCAGAGCACAAGGAGCAGGTGGTATATGAAATCATTCCTGGTCCAAGACCAACATATCGTTGCTGCGTATATAAGGAAAGAGAAATCGTTAGACAGCGTGTTATCCTTTCTTGCGCAGAGAATCTTCCAACAAATCCAGATTCAAAGAATGTAGTTCAGGTTATTCAGCCTGCATGTGATGACTGTTCAATTGCATCATATTCAGTAACAGACAACTGCCGTTTCTGTCTTGGAAAGGCTTGTCTTAACTCTTGTAAGTTTGGTGCTATTGCACCAGGTGAGAGAAGAATGCACATCGACCCTACAAAGTGTAAGGAGTGCGGTATGTGTGCTAGAGAGTGTCCTTATCAGGCAATTGTTCACCTTGAGAGACCATGTAAGAAGGCTTGCCCAGTTGGCGCAATTTCTTACGATGAGTACGGTCACTGCGTAATCGATGATGAGAAGTGTATCTCATGTGGTCACTGTATCCACAGCTGCCCATTCGGTGCTATCGGTTCAAAGACATATCTTGTACATATCATCAAGGCTATCCTTGAGGGCAAGAAGGTTTACGCTATGTGCGCACCTGCTACAGAAGGACAGTTCGGTGAGGATATTTCAATGGCAGCAGTTAAGGCTGCATGCAAGAAGCTTGGTTTTGAGGATATGATTGAGGTTGGTCTCGGTGGAGATATGACAGCAGCTTACGAGTCAGCTGAGTGGTCAGAGGCTAAGAAGGAAGGACATCAGATGACAACATCTTGCTGCCCAGCTTTCATCAACATGCTTAGAAAGCACTTCCCAGAGCAGTTCGAAAACAATATGTCTTCAACTGTTTCTCCAATGTGTGCCATCTCACGTTTCCTTAAGGCTACAGAGGGTGAGGACGTTGTTACTGTATTCGTTGGTCCATGTATCGCCAAGAAGTCTGAGGCTGCTGATGAGACAGTTCCAGGAAATGCAGATTATGTAATCACTTATGGTGAGCTTCGTGCGCTTATGCGTTCAAAGGGTGTTGAGTTTGAGCCAGTTGAGGAAGAGTATCAGGAATCATCTACATTTGGTAAGAACTTCGCTTCATCAGGCGGTGTTGCAAAGGCTGTTATCGAGTGCATGCAGGAGCGTGGTGAGAACACAGACGATATCAAGCTTATGGCATGCCATGGTGGTGCTGAGTGTAAAAAGGCACTTATGCTCTTAAAGAGTGGAAAACTTGATGCTGACTTTATCGAGGGTATGATTTGTGAAGGTGGTTGCGTAGGTGGCCCTTCTAAGCACAAGGCTGAAAGAGAAATCCTTAAGGCTAGAACAAATCTTATCAATAAGGCAGACTCAAGAAAGATTCTTGCAAATCTTGAGAATTACCCAATGGATAAGTTCTCTATGTACAGAGATGGTCATATGGAATAATCCGATTTAGGGTTAAGTGAATAATTTGGTTTTATATACTCCTAGGAATCCATAAGGTTCCTAGGAGTTTTTGGTTTTATAACGTAAATACGAAATTTAGATTATTTCTTAGAATGTGGAGAAAATACATATAATCTTGGTAAAATCATACAATTTAATGCATGATAATTTTACCTCGAAAAGTAAAAAAATCGACCTTAGATATTGCGTAATATGTTATAGTTATTCTAGTGTCTTTTTGAGAAAATTTTAACAATATGGGGCCTATAACTCTATAGTCAGATAGAGTTTAATAATATAGGGAATTTTATTAAATGTAATGAGGAGGGGAAATCAATGGAATTATTGGTTACCACATTGATTTGCTTGCCATTTCTATGGGCGATTCTTCCTGCTTTGATTCACAATTCAAAGTGCAGGGCGTTTTTCGTTTACCTTGGCTGTGGCGTAGTTATGGTATTATCGGTTATTACAGCTGTGCAGTGGTATCTGCAGGGGGGCAAAACACTTGAGTTAAACCTGCCTTATCAGGAATTATTTAATCATCTATTCCTGGCAGGGGATTTATTCTTAATGTGTCTTATCACATATTTAGCTTTCAAGTACAAAAAGTATTATGCAGCAGTACTGGCAATTGCTCAGACTGTTTTGGTTGCGTGCTTGGAGCAGTGGGGGCCAGAGGTGGCAGAGACGGTGGCTCTGCGATTTGACTGGCTTACTTTTGTAATGATTCTTATCATTGGTGTTGTTGGTTCTCTCATTGGTATATATGCCGTTGGCTATATGCATGGTTACCATATTCACCATCATAAAGAGCTTACTGACAGAAGAAGCTTTTTCCTAGCTATGATATTTGTGTTCTACGGAGCTATGTTTGGTCTGGTATTTTCACAGAGCCTTATCATAATGTATTTCTTCTGGGAGGTAACATCAGTTACATCATTCCTTTTAATTGGTTACACAAGAACAGAAGAGGCCATTGCAAATTCATTCAAAGCATTATGGATGAATTTGCTTGGTGGATGCGGTATAGCAGCAGCAATCACTGTTGGTTATCTTGCTTTGCATACAGTTAATCTCTATGAGTTTATTAACATTGCAATAGGTAGCCCTAGTGAAATGATTTGCCTGCTTCCAATTGCATGTCTTGCATTTGCAGCTATTACCAAGTCAGCTCAGTTCCCATTTTCAGGATGGTTACTTGGAGCCATGGTGGCACCTACACCTTCATCAGCTCTTTTGCACAGTGCAACAATGGTAAAGGCTGGTGTATATCTTCTTATCAGAATATCAACAGCAATGGCAGACAACTTTGTAGGAAACATGGTTGCCTTGATTGGTGGCTTTACTTTCCTTGCGGCTTCTTGCCTTGCTATTACAGTTTCAGATGGCAAAAAGGTTTTGGCCTATTCGACAATTTCAAACTTGGGACTTATTGTTGCATGTACAGGTTGTGGCTATGAGGAAACAATTTGGGCAGCAGTATTCCTTGTAATTTTCCATGCAGTTTCAAAATCAATGTTGTTCCAGTGCGTTGGTGCAATTGAAAACACAACTGGCAGCCGTGATATTGAGGATATGCAGGGATTGATGTCCATCTTCCCTAAGCTTGCATTCATACTAATGGTAGGTATTGCAGGTATGTTCTTAGCACCATTTGGTATGTTGATTTCAAAGTGGGCAGCATTAAAGGCATTTATCGATACCAATTCAGTTTACGTTTCAACACTTATGGTACTGTTTATTTGCTTTGGTTCAGCAACAACAATGTTCTATTGGACCAAGTGGATGTCCAAGATTCTTGGTATCTCTCCTCGTGAAAAGTCTAGAGACTTAACCAAGAAAAACGAGTATATCTCAATGTTTGTACATGCAATCTTTTTGGTAACATTGATTCTTGGCTTCCCATGGCTTTCAAAGCATGTGTTAAAGCCACTTACTCACGATATGTATGGAACATTCAAGCAGGTTATTTCTTATCAAAATATAATTATTATGATTGTGCTTTTGGTAGGTATCTTTGTGATTCCATGTATTAATTACTTGTTTACAAGAAACACCAAAGCTAAAGAAGTTATTACATACATGGGTGGTGCAAACGCTGGAGACAACTTCAATTTCATTTCATCTACAGGTGATCCAAAGGAGATGCACATCGCCAACTTCTATATGGAAGATTTCCTTGGTGAAAAGAAATTATTTACACCAGCTATTGTCATTTCATCATTCATTATTATTGTTTATCTAATTATTGTAATAGGAGGTTCATTCTAATGGCAGTTAGTACACGAATGATAATTGCAGGATGCTACATTTTGCTTGCTCCTATAATTATCGGATTATTAGATGGCTTTGATAGAAAGATATCTGCACGTATGCAGGGCCGCAAAGGACCTTCTGTTTTACAGCCATTTTACGATTTAAAAAAGCTTTTTGAAAAAGAGTTTTTGACAGCAAACAAGACACAGCTATTTATGATTCGCTCATATTTGGCTTTGATGATTCTTTCAGGAATTATCTTCTTTGCTGGCTTTGATATTTTGCTTGTAGTATTTGCTATTTCTACAGCAGCAATGTTTTTGATTTTGGCATCTACAGCAACACATTCACCATTTTCTTCACAGGGAACTCACCGTGAGTTGGTGCAGATGATGTCCTGTGAGCCAATGGAATTATTGGTTGCCGTAGGATTTTACTTGGCAGCAGGTACCTTTAATGTATCTGATATTATCGCCAAGTCGTCTGTTGCAAATATTATTTATTTGCCAGGATTTTTTGTAGGATTTGTATTTATCCTCACTATCAAATTTAGAAAATCACCATTTGATATTTCTACATCACACCATGCACACCAGGAGGTTGTAAAGGGTGTTACAGCAGAAATGGTGGGAAAAGAATATGCCATGGTAACGCTTGCAGAGTGGTATGAAAGTGCAATTTTATACGGAATAATCGGATTATTCTTCTTAAATAACAATCCACTTTCATTGATTGGCGCAATTGTAGCAGCTCTTGTGGTATGGTTCTTGGAAATCGTCATTGATAATACTTCGGCGAGAGTAAAATGGCAGTTGATGCTAAAGCTTGCCTGGGGCGTAACAATTATAGCTGCTGGCATGAACCTATTCTTGTTAGAGATTATTAGAGCAAATTCTTAGATAGTTGGAGGAAAATGAAATGAGTACAATTCATAAATCCCCATGGCTACTTCATTATGATGGAAGTAGTTGTAATGGATGTGATATAGAGGTTCTGGCATGTACCACACCAGTTTATGACGTTGAACGCTTTGGTGTCATCAATACTGGTAATCCTATGCACGCCGATATTTTCCTTATTACAGGAGGTATCAATTCACAGAACGCTGATGTTGTTAAGCAGATTTACGAGCAGATGCCACAGCCAAAGGTCGTTATAGCTGTAGGCACATGTGCTTGCACAGGTGGTATCTTTAAGGAGTGCTACAACATTAAGGGAGGTGCCGATACGGTAATCCCTGTAGATATTTATGTTCCGGGGTGTGCGGCTAGACCAGAGTCTATAATTGATGGAGTTGTTAAAGGTGTAGCTCTGTTCAAAGAGAAGGCAGCAGCGCTTGCTGCATCTGAAAGGAAGTAGGAGGGTATCATGCAAGAGATAGGAAAAGATTTATATTTAATTGATAAGGCAGAGCTCCTACAGGTTATCATGGAAAAGAAAAATGCACTTTGGAGACTTTGTCAAATCTGTTGTAGCTATCCAAAAGCAGAGAATCATTATGAGGTTACATATTCTTTTGCCAATGGATATGAGATTGCAAACTTTAGATTGATTGCTGAAAAAGAGGAAGAGATTCCATCTATTTCTCGTGTATATAAGGCAGCAATTTATTATGAAAACGAAATGCATGAGCTATGGGGGCTCAATGTAGAAAATATCAAGGTGGATTTACACGATAAGCTATATCGTATAGACGTAGAGACACCATTTATCGAAAAGGAGGGCGAGTAAGATGGGAAAAAGAAGTATTGTGCCTTATGGCCCTCAACATCCTGTTCTTCCAGAGCCAATACATTTGGATTTAGTTTTGGAGGATGAGAAGGTACTTGCCGCAATTCCTTCTATCGGTTTCATCCATAGAGGTCTTGAAAGTCTTACAAGCAAGAAGGACTTTAATGAGATGGTATATGTTGCGGAACGTATATGCGGTATTTGTTCATTCATGCACGGCATGGGTTACTGCATGGCACTTGAGGAGATCATGAATGTAGAGGTGCCTCGACGTGCAGATTATTTACGTACAATCTGGGCTGAGATGAGTAGATTACATTCTCATTTATTGTGGCTTGGATTACTTGCCGATGGTTTCGGATTTGAATCACTTTTCATGCACTCTTGGAGACTTCGTGAAAAGATTCTTGATATGTTTGAAGCTTCTACTGGCGGTAGAGTTATCTTTTCGGTAAACACAATCGGTGGTGTGTTAAAGGATATGCCTCAGGACATGCTAAATGATTTTGTTAGCCAACTTAACGACATGGAAAAGGAAATTCGTGAGACAACAAGCATTTTCCTAAACGACTACACAGTAAAGAGCCGCCTTGTTGATGTAGGTATTATTTCAGGCGAGGATGCAATCCGCCGTGGTGCCGTTGGTCCTATGATGCGTGCATCAGGAATCAATGTAGATATGCGCAAGAATGGATACGCAGCCTACAACGACCTTGATTTTGAAGTAATTACAAGCAATAAGTGTGATAGCTATGCAAGATGTGAGGTTCGTATTGGAGAGATTTTCCAGTCCATCGAAATCATCCGTCAGTGTGTAGCTAAGATTCCTGACACTGAAATTAACACTAAGGTTACTGGTATGCCAAATGGAGAATCATTTATCCGTGTTGAGCAGCCAAGAGGAGAGGCATTTTATCATGTAAGAGCTAACGGAACAAAGTTCTTGGATAGATTTAGAGTCCGCACTCCTACCTTTGCAAATATTCCTGCCTTGACTCAGACCTTGCAGGGATGCCAGTATGGTGATGTTCCGCTTTTGGTTCTTACTATAGATCCATGTATCAGTTGTACTGAACGATAATTTCAAAGCGTTAGTTTGATAAATATGTAAAGGAGTGTAATTAGATGGGACAGATATTACCATTTACAAAACAAGTTTTTAAGAACCTCTTTTCTAAACCCGCTACGACACAATATCCATTTCAACCTAAAGAGTATCCTGAAAGAACAAGAGGTCATATTGAGATAGACAAAGATCAGTGCATCCTTTGTGGTATGTGTATGCGCAGCTGCCCTCCAGGAGCAATTAATGTGGACAGAGCTGGCAAAACATGGACAATCAACCGCTTTGACTGCATTCAGTGTGGATATTGCGCAGAAAAATGCCCAAAGAAGTGTCTATCAATTATCCCAGGTTATCAAGAGCCAGGGCCAGAAAAGTTCGCTTACTCCGTTGAGGTTCCTTACGAGCCACCAAAACCAGCTGCCAAGCCAGCTGCTCCAGCAGACGCCGCTAAACCGGCCCCTGCACCAACCGAGCAAGCATAATTTCAAATATCAACAATTTTAAGGGCTTCCCCGGGGCTGGCTCAGGCCACCTCCTAGGGAGCCCCATTATAATTGAGCGAATATTTTTAGTTTTTCTTTGTGCAAAATCAGAACATCTAGCATGTGTCTTTGTACTCGGATGAATTATTTTGCAAGGATTCTTTTTGGAGCGGACACATTGTGTTAATAATATGGATTTCATTTTCATAATATGCACTTGGGTTCATGTTCCATTCGCTAAGTAAAATAACGCAGCAGATTTTGTCAGTATAAGCATCGCCCTCTAAATCGAGTCCATTCTCATTTTCGGGCTCGCCTCGCCGTCCTGGCTCGGCGTGTTTATACTGTGCAAAATCAGCTGCTATTTTACTATGCTCATTCCAAAATCACCCAAATGCAAATTATGAAAGATGAAATCCATTCTGTTATAATTTAGGAGTGTCTGCTGGGAAAAAGAAGCCGATGCAAAATTGTCCATCCGTGTAAAAGACATATGCTGTTTAGATGTGATGATTGCACATTAGAAAAACAAAATATTTATGCGACATAATGGGGCAACCTAGGAGGCGGTCTGAGCCGCCCCCGGGGAAGGATTAAAAATATATGGAAACTAGAAAGTATACTGTGAAAGGCCTGGTGCAGGGGATTGGTTTTCGTCCCTTTGTAGCTAGGCTGGCTGAGGAACTGAATATAGATGGATGGGTCAGGAATACCGGAGGTATTGTGACGGTGTTGGCTTGTGGCAGAAGTGAGGATTTGGAGGAGTTTTACCACAGGCTTTTTGCTGATGTGCCAACAGGTGGATTTGTGACGGATATTGAGGTAGAGGGCTTGCCACAGTTTGAGGGTAAGGGATTTCAGATCGTGGAGTCAGATGATGATGGGGCGATGAATCTGCCTTTGATTCCTGCGGATATTGCAACTTGCGATACATGTAAAAGGGAATTATTGGATGAGAATAACCGCAGATTTTTGCATCCTTTTATTAGTTGCACGATATGTGGACCAAGGTATTCTATTGTTGAAAAGTTGCCATATGATCGAGAGACGATTACTATGGCTGACTTTGAAATGTGTCCTGATTGCCAGTCTGAATATACTAGTAAATATGACATAAGACGTCATGCCCAGACCATTGGATGCCATAATTGCGGTCCAAAACTGTCATTTTTAAGCATTAATTCGGCTAAAAATACCGATAAAAATGCCATAAATCAGGCGGTTGATTTAATAAAAAAAGGTGGCATACTGGCTGTTAAAGATATAGGTGGATTTCATTTAGTGTGTAATCCTTTTGACGATAGAGCTGTAGCTTCTCTTAGAGCGTTAAAGCATAGAGAAGCAAAGGCATTTGCTGTGATGTTTGAGGATATTGAGCAGATCAGAGAGTTCTGTTTTGTAGACGCTAAGGAGGTTGAACTTTTGCAGTCCCCTGCAAGGCCAATTGTGCTATTAAAGCGTAGGAAAGAAGGCAAAGAGTTGTCGTCTAGAGTGTGCTTAACAAGTCCAGATATTGGGGCAATGCTGCCTTGCAATCCAGTTCAGATTCTTCTGGCAAAGGAGTGCGGGCCAATTATAATGACCAGTGGAAATGCAAGTGGTGATGTGCTTGAAATAGACAATGATAAGATGCTTGCATGGCTAGAGGAAAGAAGTCATTCTCAGGAGATGAAGGATGTTCCTTTGGGCATTCTCTGTCACGATAGGCGGATTTTACGTCCAATGGATGATTCGGTAATGAAGGTGGTGCAAGGAAGGACTCAGTTTATTCGTAGAGGTCGAGGCCATGTTCCAAGTCCTATTGCTGTGGATATAACTGGCGAAATATTTGCTGCTGGAGGAGATCTTAAGTCCAGCTTTTGCTACGTGAAAAATGGATTAGCTTATGTGAGCCAATATTTAGGGGATTTAGAATCGGTAAGCTGTCAAAATTTCTATCGAAATGAAAAGAAGGCCATGGCAGAAATCTTTGGATTTAAGCCTAAGGCTGCGGTGGCAGATTTGCATCCTTCGTATTTTAGTAGGAAGTGTGTAGAGCAAGATTATGCATCAGCCAAGGAAAGTGGCCAGACTAAAGGGCAAAATGTTGCTTTGGTTCAACATCACAAGGCTCATGTTGCGGCTGTAATTGCCGAGCATAAGATTAAAGGGCCAGTTCTAGGCTTTGCCTTTGATGGAACTGGTTTTGGTGAGGATGGTACAATATGGGGAAGTGAAGTCTTTACTTGGGATGGGGAAGGCTCAATGGAGAGAGTGGCGCATCTAAAGCCTGTGAAATTAATTGGCGGTGATGAAGGAGCCAAGAACTGCGATACTATATTGGCAGCGATGCTTTATGGAAATGGAATTGCTTTATCAGAGCAATTAAGCATAATTAATGAAAACGATAGAGATAAAATTACACAAGCTAGTGATAATACATTAATTAAGGCTGTAGGAGCTGATGATATTTCATTAATAATGGCTGCAATAGATAACAATATAAATGTTGTGGAATCAACTTCTATGGGCAGATTGTTTGATGCAGTATCTACATTACTTGATGTGTGTCACTACAATAGTTATGAAGGCCAAGCGCCAATAGAATTGGAAAATCTTGCCGCTACAACAGAGGAATTCTATCAACTATCCTTACCAAGGGATGGGGATACTAAATCCCTGTTTGCGGATATCGTATATGCGATATCCGCCGGAGAAGATAAGGCCAAGATAGCGCGCGGATTTATCAATGCTGTAGCTGATTATATAGTTGCCATAGCAGACGAAAATAAAATAAATCAGGTCGTGCTTTCAGGAGGAACATTCCTTAATCGAATCCTATTGGAACAGACAATAGATAAATTAGAATCAAAAAACTACAAGGTTTACATAGCAGAGCAGCTGCCTCCAGGAGATGGAGGAATTTGTCTTGGGCAAGCTTTTTTGATAAATAGGTAATAGCCTTGTAATATCCTATAAAGAAAAATAGATAAATAAATTTTATTCTGCTTCTATTTTCTGCACGATAAAATCGGTGCAGCGATTTAAACGCAAATTTTGGCTGCCACATTTAGGGCAGCTATCTGTAAATTCATGACGTGTAAAAGTGGCACCGCAGTCCTTGCAAATGACGGTAGATTCTTTGACTGTGGCGTCAACTTTAACACCTTCAAGAGGTGTTCCTTCACTCATCACCTGTAAATATTCTTCTATTATTTCAGGCACATAATCGCATTGGTCCCCTATCTCAAGATGAATCTTGCTGACCTTGTGGACGTTGTTGGCTTTAGCCTGTTTTGAAACTAATTTAAAAACATATTCTGTAATTGCAAGTTCGTGCATCGCCGCTCTCCTTTTTGTTTCCTTTAAAAATCAATATACTATTCAACTTGGCAACATACAAGATTAACATATAAATTATATGATAACTCCATAGAATAATGTGCTGATTTTGTGACAGCTATTGCAACATTAATAGACAGGAATCTATAATCAGGGTATATAATGCGAAAAAGTCGGCTGTAATATTGTTGAAAGAAAATGGATTCGGAGGTTGAGGTATGAAAAATTCAGTAATTCAAAAATTATTTGCTTCTTCGTTAATCATAATTTTGGTACTAATCGTGGTTGCTTGTGGAAATTCATCAAATGACAAGCAAGATGATTACGAAGATGATGTAGATGTAACTTTTGGTGATATAGAGTTCCCAGAAAATGATGAAGGCACTATAATAGCCGATGCCCTCGAGGAAGAGGATTCGGAGGCGGCGATTATAAATTATGCCAAAGAGAATGCTCCAGCCATCGATATAGAGGGCTGTGATACTTTTACGCAGATTGTTGATGAGAAATTAACAGCAGGAATGGGTTATGCAAATATCAATATCGAAGGTGTGGATGCGTTGATAGTTTGTAGTTCAACCTACGACAATCTAGATGGCAATATGGCCGCAATTGACGGAACAATCTTTATATATAAAGATGGGGTACCTTTGGAGGCCGGCAAGGTGTGTTCTGGTGGAACAGCTTACCCACTTGCAATTAAGGATGGCAAGCTCATGTCTGCATCTAATCATTGGATTGCAAAATATATGATAGTGGATGACAGGGTGTTGATGATTGAGCATGGCGCAGTAGAATACGACTCAGCAGGAAATAGTTCTTACAACTATGATAGAATCGACAATTACTCCGACGGCTCAGAAATAGGTGAACCAGAGGACATGGTAAACAAAATGTTCGATGATATGGGAGAAGGAGAAGTTATCGGATTTGATGTGATTAAATAAGGTTGAGGGGGCCAAGTATTTATGAGAAGGGTATTAAGTGTAGCGTTAGTATTAATGATGATTTTGGTGGGATGTGGAAACCAAAATTCTAGTGCAAACCAAAATGAGGATGATAGAGCAGGCGTAAAGATTGCTAAGGTAGGCGACAGAGGAGGGCTTCCACCATACGAGTATCCCGGTCCAGAGCTTTTCTACTCTGTATTGTATCAGTACATTATCGATGAATTTGGAAAGAATTATGAGTCGGCAGATGTCGCTATTCCATGTCCGCTCATTGTAGCCATGGATGAATCAGATAAAAGCGATATAAAGGTTTGGGCTGATTTTGAATTATATAATTACAGACTTAATAACGATATATTAGATTGCATTTCAGGCGGGTCTCATCCTGGGTGCATGCATCTTGACGGTTCTGGTGATGGCTATAAGGTGACCGGATTTGAGGCAGTAGAGGATGGCTCAGACTACGATTCATCAGCCAAGGAGATTTTTGGCGACCATTATGAGGAGTTTATAAATATTAAAGCTGATGAGGATTACTGTAAGAATATACGAGCACAAGTTATTGCAAACTATTCAGACGTTAATAATCTTGAACTAAAGGCATTCCAAGATTACGGGCAGGACCCAGTGGAATTGCCAGAGCCAAATATAGATAATTTTTACGGTCCATTGGACTAGGGGGATTGAAAATGAGGGTGATTCAGATTCATTTGTTGTGGATGAAGACGGTAAGGTGTATCCTGGTAAAAATATTCACGTAGATAATGCATTTGAAAAACTCGAGGAGGATTAATAATCGAATTAATACGTATAATCACAGGTTTTATAGAATTTTTCTTCATAAAACTGTAATTATTCGATTATGTAATTAGTAGGATATGGTAGAGTACAGTTTCTTTGAGATAATATCAGAAAAAACTGTATGAAAAATAACTGAGTACAGTTTTTTCAAAGAAATATTGGAATAAACTGTATGATGAATATTTGGGTACAGTTTTTCTGGGAATTATTTTATAGAAAACTGTACTCATATTTTTTTTGAAAGAATTAGATACGGGTTAATGGGAAAAAACCAGTAAAAAACTGTATCTTCATTTGGAGATTTGTTGGTTTATACAGTTTTTGAACCAATTTATCAAGAAAAACTGTATATGAAGAGAAAGTGACCTTATTATTGATTGGAAAATGAACTAGATTAACTTATAATTAAAGAATATTCATGATGAATGATATTTTTTGAGAGGTAGTAAAGGTTATGTGTGTTGCGATTCCTGGATTGGTTAAAAAGTTGAAGGACGGAAAGGTTACTGTCGACTTCAACGGCAATGAAGTTGAGGCTTATGCGGGACTTGTTAATGTAAAGGAAGGGGACTATGCGCTAGTTCATGCAGGCTGCGTAATCCAAACATTAAAGAAAGATGAAGCTGAAGAAATTATTGAGCTTATGAGTGGGTTAGAAGGATAAGATAATAAATGGAAATAGAGCAGCTTGTTGATTATTTAAAAAATTATAGCGGACCGAAGGTTAGGCTTATGGAGGTCTGTGGAAGCCATACTCATGCGATTGCAAAGCATGGTATAAGAAATCTGCTTTCGCCACAAATAGAATTGCTTTCTGGGCCAGGATGCCCAGTTTGTGTTACACCTACAGCTTATATTGATAAGCTGGTTGAACTGTCACTGGAGGATAATACAACTGTAGTTACATTTGGAGATTTGCTTAGAGTGCCAGGCTCCAAGGAGAGTTTGAATGAGGCAAAGGGCCGAGGCGGCTCAGTTGAGATGGTGTATTCGCCAATGGATGTGCTTGGACTTGCCAAGGCTAATCCAGAGCACAGCTACGTATTTGCAGCAGTGGGATTTGAGACAACGGCACCGGTTTATACCTTGCTGCTAGACAACATAATCGAAAACAATATTTCAAATATTAAGATTTTGACGGCGTTAAAGACTATGCCAGGGGCGATTTCATTCCTGTGTGATAATGGTGCGCTTATTGATGGCTTTATTGCACCGGGGCATGTAAGTGCTGTCACTGGAGCGAATTATTTCAATGATTTGGCTGCCAAATATCACATCCCCTTTGCAGTGTCAGGCTTTGGAGCTAAGGAGCTTGTAATAGCCATATATGGCCTTGTAAAGATGATTGAGGAAGGCCAGCCGGCGGTTAAGAACTTCTACACCTCAGTGGTTGAAAACGACAAGAACAAAATCATAGAAAAGCAGTTAAATAAATATTTTGAGCCAGCGGATGTAGTATGGCGAGGTATGGGTAGTATCAAATCATCGGGGCTACTTTTGAAAGCAGAATATAGCAAGTATGATGCTGGCAGTGCAGGATTGAACGAGGACAATAAACGTAACAAGGCTTGTCGCTGTGGAGAGATTCTCATGGGCAAGGCAAAGCCGGCGGATTGCCCATTGTTTGGCAAGGTGTGTACACCAATGTCGCCTGAGGGAGCTTGCATGGTATCTGAAGAGGGCTCTTGTTTTAACGCATTTATATGTTAGGAGATGAATGTAATGGAAAAAATTTTAATGGAGCATGGCTCAGGGGGCCGTGCTACTAACGAACTAATAAAAGAGATATTCGAGGCACAGTTTGATAACGATGTACTATCTCAGATGGAGGATGCTGCGGTTGTGCCAGGCAATGAGACTATCGCAATGACTACAGATAGTTTTGTGGTAACTCCTTTGGAGTTTCCAGGTGGCGATATTGGACGACTTAGTATCTGCGGCACAGTTAACGATCTTTGCATGAGAGGAGCAGTGCCTAAATATATTACCTGCGGATTTATTCTTGAGGAAGGCGTAGAAATAGAAACCTTAAAGCGTATTGTGAAATCTATGGCAGATACTGCTAAGGAAGCAGGAGTTACTATCGTTGCAGGAGATACCAAGGTAATTCAAGGCAATGGTGGAATGATAATCAACACATCCGGTGTTGGATTTATTCCAAACGGTGTTGATATTAAGGCAAGTAACGCTAGGGATGAAGACGTAATCATTGTCTCAGGAAATCTTGGGGACCACCATGCAACTATACTTAGCCAGCGCATGAACATTACTAATTCTATTAAGAGTGACAATGCTCCTTTGCAGGAGATGGTAAGCAAGCTAATAGAAAATGAAATACCAGTCCATGTTCTTAGAGATGTTACAAGAGGTGGCCTTGCAACAGTCTTGAAGGAACTTGCTGTGGCAAGCGGCCTCAAATTTGATATTCTTCACGAAAATCTACCAGTAGACCCTCAGGTAGAGTCCTTCTGCGGTCTTCTTGGTTTAGACCCACTTTATATGGGCAACGAGGGAAAGCTAGTTGCCATTGTGCCAAAGGACTATGCTGTTCAGGCAGTTGAAATAATTCGCGGATGTAAATACGGTGAAAATGCCGATATGATAGGAACAGTAATACAACCAGAGGACGACAGCGAAATTGGAGCTCTCGTTATGAAAACAGAGATCGGAGGCCATCGTTTCCTTGATATTCTTCAAGGGGAGGGCTTGCCTAGAATTTGCTAACACTCTTTTAACAATTATTTCATAATCAGTTCGAGGGATAGTGTGTTATAATATACCTACACTTCCAGATATGATTTTTACTTTAATGGTGGCAGGGAAACCGCGTACTATTTTGTAAGTGGGAGGAGGATTCTCTTGAATAAGACAGTGTTAGTAGTTGACGATTCAAAGTTTATGAGAGCTGTCGTCAGAGGTGAAGTTGAAAGAAACGGTTGCACTGTTATTGCTGAGGCGGACTGCAGCGATGGAGCCGTGCAGAAGTACATTGAGTGCAAACCTGATATAGTTACGATGGATATTACTATGACAATTGACGGACGCACCATTGGTCGTAGTTCCAACGGTATTGACGCTATTAAGAAGATTAAGGCTATCGATCCAGATGCCAAGATTCTAGTCGTCAGTGCCATGGGACAAAAGTGTTATGTCATTGAAGCTATTGAGGCTGGAGCGAAAGATTTTGTCATTAAACCTTTCGACGAGGCGAGATTTGCGGAAGCCTTGGAACATTTTAAATGATAATTTAATAAAAAGTACTAAAAAAGGACTGATTTTCAGTCCTTTTTTCATGCTGTAACTAATATCAAAAATGGAAACTGTATTCACAATTGTTGTTATATAATTATTAAAAATTGCTATTTATAAAAGTAAAAAGACCGAAAAATTCGGTCTTTTTGAGGGGAGTATAAATAATTAATAAGGGTGCGGAAAGGAAACTCCTAACCACGAAACCGATTATAATATAGAATTCTCACTAATGCAATAAAAACTTTAAATTGAGCAAGAATTAGTTGTTGGCAATTAATCAAAATTGTTAAAGTTGAATTGACACTATTTCCCCCAAAGGCTAAGATATTTCTATATTAGTATTTGAAAATTAGAAAGAGAATTTATGGCAAAGATTTTTAATATTTGTACACCATGCCACTTTGGTTTGGAGGCACCTCTTAAAAGAGAAATATATGATTTAGGATATGATGTGACAGAGGTTACTGATGGTCGCGTTACTTTTTCAGGTGATGCAGAGGCGATTTGCAGAGCAAATATTCATTTGCGTGCAGCAGAGAGAGTTCTTTTAGAGGTTGGACGATTTAAGGCTACAACTTTTGAGGAGCTTTTTCAGGGAATAAAGGCTCTCCCATGGGAAGAGTATATTCCAAAGGATGGAAAGTTTTGGGTTACCAAGGCCACATCAGTTAAGAGTAAGCTGTTTTCTCTTACAGATATTCAGTCCATCGTCAAAAAAGCCATGGTAGAGAGAATGAAATCTTACTATGACGTTCAATGGTTTGAGGAGAGTGGTGCTGACTATCCAGTTCGAATATTTTTATTAAAGGATCAGGTTACAGTTACTTTAGATACAACAGGAGTTCCACTTCACAAGAGAGGCTATCGTACCTACACTAGCAAGGCCCCTCTTTCTGAGACTATGGCAGCAGCTTTAATTGAACTTACTCCATGGCACCCAGACAGAATTCTTGTGGACCCTTTCTGTGGTTCGGGAACATTTCTTATAGAGGCGGCTATGATGGCTGCCAATATTGCACCTGGCATTAATCGCGAGTTCACCTCTATGGATTGGACTAACCTTATAAATCCACAGATTTGGAAGGATTGTTTTGACGAGGCAAGGGCTGAGGTGGATACTTCAGTTGAGTGCGATTTACAGGGATACGATATTGACCCAGAGATGGTCAAGATTGCTCGCTTAAATGCCAAGCAGGCAGGTGTTGACCATATGATTCATTTTCAGGTTCGCGACGTAGGAGAGCTTAGACATCCAAAGAAGTTTGGATTTGTGCTCACCAACCCACCTTATGGAGAGCGTCTCGAGGACAAAAAGGATTTACCAGAGATTTATGGCAAGCTTGGTGCAGCCTTTAAAGGCCTTGATAGCTGGTCAATGTATGTCATAACAAGTTACGAGGACGCACCAAAGTCAATCGGTAGAAAGGCTGACAAGAACCGCAAGATATATAATGGAATGATAAAGACTTATTTTTATCAGTTCCTTGGACCAAAGCCTAAAAAGAAGGACTAGTTAGATGAGATTTTCCAAACGCTTTTTTGTTTTTACAATTTTAATTGTATTTGCACTAATTTGGAAATTTAATAATTGGAATGATAGATACGCAGCCGTTGAAGCATTTAGAGGTGCAGCACTGAATGAGGATGTGCTGTATCCTTTGATGTCCAAAAATCTTAACGATGCTGAGCAGCTAAAGATTAATATCAACGGAGAGACTTACTCCAATTCTCAGCAGTATGCAATTCTTGACGACGGGCTAAATCCCGTAGGTTCCCTTGAGTTTGTTCGTACAATTATGGGCTCTTCTGCTTTTATGTCAGGGGAGAAAAGCGCAATAGTGCAAATCACCAACGACATATACGAGTTTACAGTTGGCGAAAACGTAATTACGAAAAATGGTGAAGAGGCAGATATTACCGTTGCGCCATCTATGCGAAAAGGCCAGATTTATCTTGGCCTAGAGGACCTTTGCAAGATTTTTGGCTATGAGTACAGCTATGACAAGGCCAAGTATACAGTTGATATTCAATATCACACCAAGCCAAGGCTTCCAGCAGCCTACGATTTGCGTAAGTTAAACAGAGTTAGTCATATTCGAAATCAGGGCTCCAAGTCTACTTGTTGGGCGTGTGCGTCTGTAGAGGCGTTGGAGTCAGCATTGCTGCCAGCTTATCCTCACACTTTTTCAGTGGATGCTATGATTAACGAAAATGGCCAAGGGGATGAGTCCAAAGGTGGAGAATACACCAAGGCTTTAGCTTATTTACTTTCTTGGCAGGGACCAGTGGAGGAGGACGATAATGTGGAATCCAAGCCGGTTCATCTTCAGTCTGCCCAGTTTTTTGATTCAGAAAATCTTGATGAGATTAAGCGGGCAGTCTACAACTATGGCGGAGTTTCTACGTCAATCTACGCAAGTGTATCTACTTCAAATCTGAATGGTTCTATTAGTTATAACAGTTTTACAAATTCATATTGCTACAACGGTAGTGCCAAGCCTAATCACGACGTGGTTATTATTGGCTGGGATGATAATTATCCTGCCAAGAATTTCAGCAGCAATGTAGAGGGTAATGGAGCCTTTATATGCCAAAACAGCTGGGGTGACGGCTTTGGCGATGACGGCGTTTTTTATATTTCTTACTATGATTCCAACATAGGCTATCAGGCGGTGGCTTATGTTTCTGTTGATACCCACAACACATATAGCTATATTTATCAGAGCGATTTAAGCGGTTGGGTTGGACAGGTAGGCTTTGGCAAGGCTTGGGCATATGCTGCCAATACATTTATGGCCAAGGCAGACCAGCAGGTGGAGGCTACGGGCTTCTACGCCCTTGGCAAGGATACAACTTATCATGTGTACTTTGTTCCAAAATACGAAAATACAGGCAGCCTTTCTGAAAAAGTCCTTGTGGCCAAAGGCAAGGTAGAACAGCCAGGCTACTACACAATCAAGTTTAATTCACCACAGCCAGTTACCAAGGATGAAGAATTTGCCGTGGTTTTATATCTCAACACACCAGATACAATCAGACCTATTGCAGTAGAATACGAGGCTGAGGATAAGGTGGTAGATTTGACTGATGGTAAAGGCTTCATCAGCAACAATGGTTTGAATTGGGAGCACGTTGAAGAAGTAAAAAGTGCCAACCTTTGCATAAAAGCCTATGCCAACAATTTGGTAGAGGTATATGACAACGAAGAATAGCGGAGTTTAGGTTATGGAAGAAAAAGTGATGGGGGCATTTACGGTCATAATTCTTGCAGTGGCCGTAATAATTAGCTGCATTTTGATTTATGTGCCCAATATGCACATAATTGCCCTTAGATTTGAGGATAGCCGTATGACTGGCGGCAGGGAATCTATTATGGATATGCTCACAGAAAGTGAGGATGTTTTGCAGGAGCAGCCAAAAGCTACCCGGGACAGTCTACTAAAAGGTCACCAGATTAGATTGACGCTTCCTCCAAATGTTACAGCAGCGGGAGTTTCAATCAACAACATACATGTCAACAGAGATATTCAAATTTCTATCAAGGGTATAGGAAAGGATTATTTCACCCAGTATCCTATTCTTGGAAAATCAGATAACATTGAGGATGTCACCTACGACAGTGAAGACCTAGTAGGTGTTATTGATATTATGCTTGATGACGTTTTTGAGGTTTCAATGTCCTCAGAAGGTGAGTATATTTATCTGGATTTTGTTGATCCACATGAGATATATGATTATGTGGTTGTGGTAGATGCTGGCCATGGCGGCAACGTTCCTGGCGCTACCAAAATGGGAGTCAGTGAAAAGGATATCAACCTAGATATAGTTTTGGAATTGAAAAAGCTATTTGACAGATGTGATAAAAATATCGGTGTGTATTACACTAGGACAGGAGATAGCAATCCTTCTTTTGAAAACAGAGTAGGGCTTGCCAATGACACAGATGCGGACGTGTTCCTTTCTGTGCACAACAATTCCACTGCATCAGGCCGCATGTCTTCAATCAATGGCGCCGAGGTAATGTACGAAGGCGGCGATGAAACTGGAGAATCAAAGGCCTTTGCATCGGCATGTTTGGACCATCTTTTGGCAAAGCTTGATTGCAAGTCCAAAGGCACAGTTGTAGGCGATGAGGTTTATATTATTAGAGAGTCTAAGTCTCCAGTTGCCCTTGTGGAGGTAGGCTTTATGACCAATGTTAAGGAGCTTAACAATCTTCAGGATAAAGAGTATCAGAAAAAGGCAGCTCAGGCCTTGTACGATGCTATTTTAGAATATATTTACAGATAGAAAGGTTAGAAATGAAGACTAAGATTATTTTTGCTACTGGCAATGCAAACAAGATGCGCGAGATTAAAGAAATCCTTGGGGAGGAGAATTACCAGATTCTTTCCATGAAGGAAGCTGGAGTTGACTGCGATATAGTGGAGGATGGAACTACCTTCGAGGAGAATTCTCTCATAAAGGCAAGGGCGGTTTCAAAATGCGTTCCTGATGCCATAGTACTTGCGGACGACAGCGGTTTGGAGATTGACGCCCTTAATAAGGAGCCAGGCATTTATTCTGCCAGATACATGGGCGAAGATACATCTTATGACATTAAAAATGCTAATCTCATTGAGCGACTTGATGGGGTTGCTAAGGAAGACAGAAGTGCCAGATTCGTATGTGCGGTATCTGCAGTATTTCCTGATGGAGCAGAAAAAGCAGTTCGCGGCACAATAGAGGGTTACATTGGCTGGGAGCCTATGGGCACAAATGGTTTTGGCTATGACCCAATTTTTTATTTATGGGACAAGGATGTGAGCACAGCTAGCATTTCTCCAGAAGATAAAAATGCAATTAGCCACAGAGGACAGGCACTTAGAATGATAAAGGAAGAAATTATTAAACATGAAAATATTAGTTGTTAGTGATACCCATGGTAGAGCGGAAAATCTTAGGGATGTTATTGAAATTGAAAGGCCAGATAGAATTTTTCACCTTGGTGATGGCCAAGGCGTGGAGGAGAAGATTTGGATGATGACTGAGGCACCTACAGAGTGCGTCTGCGGCAACTGCGACTGGGGAGCCAATCTTCCAAGTGATGCCGTAGTTGAGGTTGGTAATCACAAGTTCCTTTTGACTCATGGACATTACTACGGAGTTGATTTTGGCTATGAGAGAATTGCTGAGGCAGCAAGGGCAAAGGGCTGTGATGTGGCTTTATATGGTCACACTCACGTGCCTACCATAGATAGATATCAGGAGCTTATTATTGCAAACCCTGGAAGTATCTCTATGCCAAGGCAAAATTCTAGAGAACACACTTATATGACAATTTTAGTTGATAATGAAGGTGAGTTTAAAATGGATTTGCATTCATTAGAGGAATACGATAGGACACATGGAAATTAAGATTGTTATTGACGGGGCGGAGCCTCAAAAAGAATATGTTGTAGTAAGTGAAGAACCAATATCATTTGTGGATGCCATGGATGAGATAGGGCAAATTTTTTACAGGCCTTGTGGCGGCATTGGCAAATGTATGAGCTGTGCCGTTAGATTTGTGTACGGTGCGCCAGAAATTACCGTAAATGACGAGCGAGCTTTGGAGTTTGCAGAACTGAGAAACGGTTGGCGACTAGGCTGCAAGGCAATCATTGCCAAGGATTGTAAAATCCAAGTGCCTAGAGCTCTTGTAGGAGAGATAACCTCACCTGCAGGTGTTTTTACTGATGAGCAGTTGCCTGAAGACAAGACTAATATTGCTATGGCAGTCGACCTTGGTACTACAACTATTGCCACAGCAGTTGTAGATTTAAAGACTGGCAAGATTCTTAGGCAAGTGAACTGTACCAACAGTCAGACCAAGTTTGGTGCAGATGTTATGACTAGAATCAAGGCGTCTATTGACGGCAAATCAGAAGAGCTTAGTAGCTGTGTGCGGGCGGATTTGAGAAATATCGGAACCAAAATTATCGGCGAAGATTTTCTGGCGCATCAGATTGTTTTTGCAGGAAACACTACCATGACTCATCTGATACTTAAATATCCAGTTGACGGCATGGCCAAATATCCATTTGTGCCTTATACCTTAGATGGTGCTGATTTTGTTACTGAGCATAAAAATATATTTTTCATGCCATCAATCTCTGCCTTTGTAGGTGGGGATATCGTATCTGGCTTATATTACATTAAAAAGCGTAAACCAGCGGGCAAATTCCTCATGGTGGATTTGGGAACCAACGCGGAGCTTGTGCTTTTTGACGGTAAGACTTACTATTGTTCTTCTGCATCTGCAGGCCCAGCTTTGGAAGGGGCCAACATTAGTTGTGGAACAGCATCTGTTAAGGGTGCCATCAATCATTTATCTATTTCAGATGGGAAATGTAAATATACAACTATTGGCGGTGAGAAGCCTATTGGACTTTGTGGCAGTGGAATTATTGATGTGATTCATGAATTGCGTCGCAATGGCTTGATAGATGACGGCGGACTTTTGGTTGATGAATATGCTGATACAGGTTATCCAATTGCTGATGGTGTTGTGATTACTGGTGAGGATATTCAGCAGGTGCTTCTTGCTAAGGCTGCTATTCGCTCAGGTATTCAGATGCTTATTAAGGAATCTGGTGTGGATATAGGTGAGATTGAACACCTATATGTGGCAGGTGGATTAGGGGCCACTGTTGGTGTTTGGGCTGCAGCAGGCATTGGAATTTTTCCAAAAGAATTGCTGTCAAAGTTTGAATCTGTAGGCAATACCTCTTTACTCGGAGGAATTGCGTTTATCATGGATAGAGATGAGGCTGCCTTAGATGAAATAAAGACAAACTCCAAGATAGTTATCCTAGCAACTAACCCAGAGTTTGAAGAGATGTTTATTAATAATTTGAGACTATAGGCGACTAGGAATCCCAAGCCAATCTTAGTCGCTTTATACAGTCTGAAATATCTTCGATTGATATTTTGCTAAAGCCTAAGAAAAGACTGTTGGATGGACAGGTGAAATCCTCGTGCCAAAAGTGCATAGAGTCGTACACCCGGACACCATGTTCAAGGGCTTTTTCTATTAGAGAGTGCTTGTCGTTTTCATCATACTCTTTTGGCAATTCAATTAAGAAATATTGACCACTAACGTTTTGAGTAATTGAAAGAGGGATTGAAAAAGTTTTAAAGCCCTCTTTAAATGCTTCAAAACGTTTTTTGAATATGTAATTCATTTTTCTGACAAGTCTGTCGTAATCTCCCGATGCTAAAATTTCAGATAAAACAATTTGATTAATAAGATTTACAGTGCTGTTGTAGTTTTTGAATTTTTCAAGAAAAGCTTCGGTAATATTCGAAGGCAGCACAATATAGCTCATTCGAAATGAAGGAGCTAGTATTTTGGAAAAGGTGCCAAGATAAATTACCTTTTCATAGTAGTCGATGGACTTGAGGGCAGGAATAGGTCGTTGATAATATCTCAATTCGCTGTCGTAGTCATCCTCGATAATATAGGTGTCGTTGTCCTTGGCAAACTTTAACAATTCGTATCTACGTTCTAAGGACATGGTCATGCCAAGAGGAAATTGATGTGAAGGAGTGGTATAGACAAAGCCGTAATGTCTAGAACCCATAACATCATGGATTTTAATTCCGTCTTCATCGACTGGAGCGTAGGAAATATTGTAATTATTTTTTATAAAGATTTCTTTGGCCTTTGGGTAAGTTGGATTTTCCATCAGTACTGATGGTTGATTGTCACCTAAAAACAGGCATAGATAATCAATTGATTGTTGTAGACCGCTAGTGATAATAATCTGATTTGGAGAACATTTTACTCCGCGTATACGTTCTAGATAGCGGCTGATTTCACTTCTAAGAGATAAATCCCCCTGGAAAGATTGTAAAGAAGTGATTTCCTCCTTTGAGGAAATTACATCAAGGGCATATTGATAGTGCTTTTTCCAAATTTTTACTGGAAAAAGATTGTTGGTATAGCTATTGTTGGTCAAGTCATATTTTACATCAACTGACTTTTGCTTAGGGACACTGACAGGCTTGGCTTTGGGAGCCTCCACCTTTTTTTCAACTGGAAAAGCAAAAGGTAAGTCAGAAATATAAAAGCCGGCAGACTGTTTGCTTAAAATGTAACCCTCTACAGATAACTGCTGATATGCTCTATCTACAGTATTTCTGCTGACGCCAAGAAGACCTGCTAAAGAGCGGGTGCCCATTATCTTTTCGCCGGGCTTAAGGTATCCGTGCAGTATATTATTCTTTATTTGTGCATATATTTGCTCATAAAATGGAGATTTAATATCTTTGTCTAATGTAATCATAATAATCCCTTAAAACTGGTACCCAAAAATAAACAAGTACTGGCACTTTTATGCTCCCCGTTTTTCATATACATTCTATAAAAAACAAGGAGATGTGACAATAATGACAATATTAAAAAGTATAGGAAAAACTCCACTTGTCAAATTGAAAAATCCATATGGAGATGGATATGGTCAGGTATATTTGAAAATGGAGGAATTTAACCCTGGAGGAAGCATTAAATCACGAGTTGGTAATAACGTGAAGATTCCATATATCAAACCTGCTAAAAATATAAAGTTAAAAATGTATAAAGACAAAGAACTATTTAATGAACTAATAGTTAATGTTTAAGAAAGGAACTACAAGATATGAGAAAAAATGAAACAAAGTATTTTATACTGATTTTTGTAGCTATTTGTTTTTTGGCTACAGGAGGAATATTTGTAAAGTTTAGTGAGCTTCCACCAATTAATACTGGATTTTACAGGGTACTTTTTTCAATCCCTATGTTATTTCCATTTATTAAAAAAGGTGATCTTAATTTAACGAAAAAGCAGGTGATTACAATTGTGCTTGCTGGTGCTTTCCTTGCAGGAGATTTGGCGCTTTGGAATATTTCATTTTCATATACCAGCGTTGCAAATGCTAACCTTTTAGCAAACCTTACACCATTTACAGTTATTCCATGTAGTTATTTCCTTTTCAAGGAAAAGATGACTAAGAGATTTCTCTTAGGTGGTTTCATAACTTTACTTGGAGTTGTAATTTTGATGTCTAACAAGGTTACACTTTCTCAGGAGAGAATGATGGGTGACATTATGTGCCTTACAACATCTGTTTTTTATGCAATGTTTATGCTCACAGTATACAAGCTTAGAGATTATGTAAAGAGTAATGTAATTATGTTTATAAGCGCATTTGGAAGCTTGATTGTGCTTGGAATAGTAATTGCCTTTACAGAAGGATTTTATTTCCCAACCTCATTTAGAGCGGTTTGGCCTTTGATTGCACTTGCTTTAGTTTCACAGATTTTAGGCCAGGGATTGTTAGCTCACTGCCTCGGAAAGGTTAATGCAAGTCTTTCTTCGTTACTTACTTTAGCTCAACCTGTAGTAGCTGCTGTATATGCATGGATTATTTTTAGAGAAGAGCTTTCTTCACAGGCAATTGTCGCTATCGTAATTACGTTAATAGGTGTATACTTAGCTAAGACACAATCAAAGAGCGAGGATAAAAAAGCTGAAATAAACTATGTAGAAGCTTTAAATGAAGACTAGTTAATTAAAAGGAGAGAAGCTATGATTTCAAGAGAAGATGCCTTTGCATTATTGAAAAAATATAACAAGGAAGCATTTCATCTTCAGCACGCAATTACAGTTGAAGCCGTTATGAAATGGTTTGCTGATAAGCTTGGTTATGGTGAGGATGCTACACATTGGGGAGTTGTTGGACTTCTCCATGATATAGATTTTGAATTATATCCTGATGAGCATTGCTTTAAGGCTCCAGAGCTACTTAAGGATGCAGGCGTTGAGGATGATATTATTCACTCTGTATGCTCACACGGATACGGAATTACGGTAGGCTGTGGCAAGACAATAGATGTAGAGCCAGAGCACGAGATGGAAAAAGTGTTGTTTGCTGTTGACGAATTGACAGGCTTGATTGGTGCGGCCGCACTTATGCGTCCTTCAAAGAGCACAAAGGATATGGAGTTAAAGTCTCTTAAAAAGAAATATAAAAGTAAAGGTTTTGCAGCAGGATGCTCTCGAGAAGTTATCGAGAGAGGCGCAGAGCAGTTAAACTGGGATTTAAATAAGCTATTAGAGATGACTTTGCAGTCTATGGCGGATTGTGAAGATGACATAAATGCACAGGTTGCTGAGTTATAAAGGTGATATTTCAAATCGAGCGAAGCGAAGAATTGGAATGTCAGGAGGCGAAGCCGACGATAAGGTGATATTTCAAATCGAGCGAAGCGAAGAATTGGAAATAAAAAGGCCATGGATTTATTCCATGGCCTTTACGTATATACGATATTAAATTTGTTCTCCATTTAACACTAAAAGGTCGTCTGGTTCGATAGGTACGCAAAGGCATTTCTTGCCGTCTACATAAGCGGTTGTAACAGTTGCGGCCTTGTCCTCAGAAACCTTTAAAACTACGTCAGCTTCCTTGCCTTCGGTTGTGATTGCACCGACTTCCTTGAGCTGATTTGTAAGGTCAACAACACGTTCCTTTAGCACATTTTTTTCTAGGCGAATCTCATTGTTTTTGAGAGCTTTTTCGTCTAATAATTCTTCAGCAAGCGGAAGACTTGTATCAAAATAATTTTCAAAGTTAGCCTGTATCTTTTCGACCTTGATATCAGAAAGACCTGAATCAGTAAGAATATTTGCAACATCCTGTGGCTCTAGAATAATAGGCTCTTCCTCGCCGAGACGCTCAGTCTCAACAGTTATGAAATCAGAGAGATTTTGCTGGATATCAAGCTTCTTTTCTAAGGTTTCATCTGTCTGCTCTCCAAGGGCTTGGTCAAGCATGTTGTTGAAGGCATTTTTCTTTTGAGTAGAAGTTTTGCGAGTGCCGCAGCCGATGCAGTTTTCCCAGAACTCAACGTGAGGCTCCTTGGTGTTTTTAGTGTAGGCTAGGCAAGCATGCAAATCTGTTGAGCGTTCTGTAAATGTAGGGAAAGTAAAGGCTGTATCCACAGGACCAACTACCCAGTCACGGTCACGGGCGCCGATGCGATTCTCTGCCTCCTTGTAGCCTAAAGCTGCCTTTGAAAGTTGCACAGGACAGATTGCACAGATGATGTAATCATAAACCTCTTCGGATTCATCCAGTGTGAGGTTATCGGTGGTCTTCATAGGTACATCGTAGGTGTCGTGGAAAAGCACAATCAAAAAGTTTCCAACGTAATCATACGATTCGATTATACGGTTATAATATTCGATTAAAAGTTTTTCGTCTTGAAGACGACTTTCCCTAAGACGCATTAATAAATCGTGGCCACTGCCTTCAATTTCTGATTCAGGAGCAAATGGAAGCTCTAAGAGGTTGTTTCCGATTGTTCCGGACAATGCCTTGTTGGCAATCTCTAAATATTTATGGAATTCTTCGTCCTCAAGATTTAGGAATGTTTCCTTGAAGGTAAGTACCATTTCCTTGTTGGCATCTACGTAGCAGCCAACCATCTTGTCAAAGTTACAAGAATCCTTTTTAAAACGTCGCTTTATTTCGTTTACTTCTTTCTTATTCAATGAATTCACACTTTCTAATGATTGTATTATGGTCGTTACAAAAAATGGTAAGACCGACTTTTTAATTATAGAAATTTTATAATCTTATATCAACAAAAAAATGCTACCATAGCTAGGGTGGCAAACGAAAAATAGGACGCAAAAAATTCACGAAATATCCTTTAAAATAAAGCATTTTTATGTTTTATTAAAAAATCCTATGTGCTATAATTTAAGTCGTAAAAATTTATGTTTTACAAAATATTATGTTTTTGAGACGGGGGGGCGTTTATATGAACGGTAATCAGATTCAAAGAGCCAACAAGTTTTTGTTCGTTATCCTTATTGTAACAAGTATCTTCTGGATTATTGGAAATGCATCTCAATTACCTTTTGCAACAATGGCAAAATGGCGCAGTCTTGTTCCAATATTCATGTCAATTTTTGGCATTATTTTTTACAACGTTTTGTACTTTAAAAACAGGCAATCAATGTCGTTGCTGCGCATAGGTGGTATTTGGTTTATGCTCAACTATGCAGCTTGCTTACTTTTTGGCGCTAGTACACAAACATATCCATTTATATTACCTTTCTTGATTGCGGTAGTATTGATGCTTAACACTAAGTTTGCAAAGACATCTGTTATTATCGCTTTAATTATCAACATCATTAGATTGGCTATGCTTATGGCATCTTCGCCTGAACCAGTAATGGAAGCAGAGACAGTCATGATTGAGATGATAGTTATGATTCTTGCAACAGTTGCAGTGCTTAATGGTACCAACCATCTCAAGAAGCTTCTTGAAGAAAACACTGAGGAAATCAGAAATGAAG
>JAILGH010000106.1 GCA_024697025.1 Pseudobutyrivibrio sp. | reverse complement strand
ATTTGGCATTTAGATAAGCTGGATTTAAGATAAGTTAAAAAGGAATGCATAATGAATCAGACAAAATTTAACAGAAGAAAATACATACCATGGATTTTTATTCCCTGTATATTGGCTTTGGTAATACAATTCTTAGCGGGAATAATGACAATTCAAGGCTGTGTTGTTTTGGCTATAGGTTCTTTTAAAGGTGAATCATATTTAGAACTTGTCACTCATTTAGCCAATGTAATGATGAATGAAATGAATGACATGCTATATTTATTGTATGTAATCCCAGGAATAGTTGTATTTGCTATTTTGTATAAGCAGCTATTTGGGAATGGAATAAAACTTTCCTTTAAAGGAATATCTAAAAATGTAGTAGCTACAGTAGGAGGCGTTGTTTTATTTTGCCTTGGCATGCAGTATGTAAGTGTTTATTTATTAAACTCCTTATCAGTAGCTTTTCCATCATGGCTTGAAGAATATCAGGAAATCATTGAGATGGCTGGAATAAGCAATGAAATGACTGTTGCAATGTTTATTTACACAATATTGCTTGGCCCTATATGTGAGGAATTAATCTTTAGAGGTATAACTTACAAGGCTGCCACAAAAGTAATGCCTTATTACCTTGCAATAATTGTGCAGGCTGTTTTGTTTGGTGCGTTCCATATGAATGCTTTACAGGCCAGTTATGCAATAGTTATTGGCCTTGGCTTAGGATACATAATGTATCTTTATGACAACATAATTTTAACAATGTTTATACATATTATTTATAACTTCCTTGGAACTTATGGTATGACTTATTTACCTATTGGCGGTAATACATTAATATCATTTTTCCTATGGATGTTAGGAGCCTTGGTAGTCACATATATTTCAATATTACTTTTAAGAAAAGGCTCTACAGTTATTAAGGAAGACAATATATTATCCGATATATAATTACACGGACGATAATCACAGGACCAGGAAGGCCTAAGGCTTTCCTGGTTCTTCTTTTATAGAAGCAGGCTGTGATATGGAAAAAGGACTTTCCCTTTATAAATAATCAATATCATTTATAGGAGGAAAGAACATGATTATTCAAAATTCTGAGGTTCAAATGACCTCAAAAAGCAGCTATTCAGCTGCGACAAAGGTGAATGTTCAAATCACCCAGACACCAGCACTAAAAATAGGAAATTCCTTTTGGTTAAAAACAGATGGAATTTCTACAACTGAAGCAGAGAAAAAATTTGGTGGTTTGACTGTAGATGATGGAGGAGGTGGATTTTTATCATCTTTAAATTATGCCCTGTCACCTTCAGGAGATGTACAGGAGGTAGGAGATAGTTCGGCAGGAGAAATAGTCTCAGCTAATCGGCAGACCCGATTACAAACTTTAGATTATTTATTTAGGCTATTAATTTACGGAAAACTATTTGAAGATAATTCTGAATTTAAAGAACTATTTAATGAGATATTTTGGGGGAATTCTGGTTACATGGAAACAGTTTCCACCAGCTATGAGTATACAGAAATTCAATCTACAAGTTTTTCTGCTACAGGTTCAGCAATGACAGCAGATGGAAGGCAGCTTTCATTTGAGTATGGATTTGAGATGTCAGAGTCTTTTCATGAAGAATTTCAATCAGTGGAAAGCCGTTATAGAAATTTTATAGATCCACTTGTGGTAAATTTATCAGATAGTCCTACTAAGATTTCAGACCAAAGATTTTATTTTGATTTGGATGGAGATG
The DNA here is from genome assembly GCA_024697025.1 of Pseudobutyrivibrio sp. Lineage (GTDB taxonomy): Bacteria > Bacillota > Clostridia > Lachnospirales > Lachnospiraceae > Pseudobutyrivibrio. Next base: position 65,333 of record JAILGH010000106.1, on the reverse strand, counting down.
GTTCCTTGGATGAAATAAATCAGCTTCAACCGGGATCAGGATTTTTGGCTTTAGATCGAAATGGTGATGGGGAAATCAATGATGGAAAAGAACTGTTTGGTGCAAAAACAGGAGATGGATTCAAAGAGCTTGCATTATTTGATGAAGACCATAATGGTTGGATTGATGAGAATGATAGTATTTTTAATAAGCTAAGAATATGGAGCATGAACGAGGAAGGAGAGATGGAATTATATACTCTTCAACATTCTGATGTGGGGGCTATTTATCTTGGTAGAGTAAATACAGAATTTGTAAATCATGACTCAGAGCACGAAGCCAGGGCGGCAATAAGGGAATCAGGAATATTCCTACATGAGTCCGACGGACATGCCGGTGGAGTTCAACACGTTGATTTTGCAACCTAGTTTACTTATAATGATTTCATCAATTAGAGGGTGGAATTAATGTAATGAAGGTTTTTGGGGGCAAATCAAAAAACAAAAGCAACAGTGCACTTGTAATTGCAGCAGGGTGTGCTGTTGTTTTTATGTTTATAGCCACAATAATAAGTATTTATTTGTACAATCGGAGAATGGATGAGGCAGTAAAACTTTTAGCTGAATCAACATATGAACAATATGATTCTTATGTTGTAATGGTTACCTCAGATGACGATTCAGATTTTTGGCAGCAGGTTTATAAATCAGCCAGGGAATACGGTGATGAGCATGGAGTGTACATTGATTTATTATCAGATGGCATAGATGAATCCTATACAAAAGAAGACTATCTTGAAATGGCAATTGAAACAGATTGTGATGCTATTTTTGTAGAGGGTGACGATAGTGAGAGATTTGCCTTGCTTTTGGCTAAGGCCAAGAAGAAGGATATCCCTGTATTTACTTTAGAAGTAGATACTGAAATTGAAAGCCGAATCAGCTATATTGGCCCAAACAGCTATTCAAGAGCCAGTCTTTATGGAGAGGCTTTAATAGAAAATATTGTTGACCAGAGTAAAGTTTTAGTGCTTGGAAGTAACAATACTAATGCAACAGATGTAGGTAGTTTTGTTACAAATATTCAAACAGCTATAAAAAGTATGGACTTTGAAAATGTTCCATTGGAATTTGAAACAAGAAGCATTGAAAGTACTGATGAATTTGCAGCAGAAGAATACATCAAAAACCTCTTTAAGGAAAATGACCTGGCAGATGTGGTTATATGTCTCGATGGAGAAACCACTGCAACTTTTTATCAGGCTATGATTGACTACAACAAGGTAGGACAGATTATTCTTCTTGGAAGTAGCAATTCTTCCGCAATTTTAACAGGTATAAAGCAGGGAGTTATTATTGGTAGCGTTTATGTTGATTCTGAAAAATTAGGAGAGGAAGCTGCAAAGGCCTTTATTGAATACAGAGATAATGGCTATGTTTCTGATTACATAAGTGTTGAGGCAAATATAATAGATGAATCTAATGTAGATGAATTTTTACAGGAGGTGGAAGATGAGTAGAGATATATTTAAATCCATTTCCATTCGTAAAAAAATGATTATTTATTTTTGCCTGCCTACAATCCTTCTTTTGCTGGTAAACATGATTTTGTATACAGGCACTACCAGGATGCTGAATTCATTGGATGTAATTTATGAAAGTAACAATTCATTAAATGAACTTAGCATAGGACTTGAGGCTTTACAAAGTGCCACTGAGGGATATCTTAATACCAAAACCAGTGATGCTTTGGAACAATATTATATTAAAGAGCAGGAATACATGAATTTATTATCAGACATTGATGACAACAATGATGATAATGAAAATCGTGTAATGGAAAGAAATATTAAGAGAATGTCGGTTAACTATCTGGAGCTTGTTAATCAGGCTGTGGAAAGTAAAAGAGGCGGTAATGTTGAAAAATATAAAAGTATCTATGAAGAGGCAACCAGAACCTACGGATATATTGATGCAACAATTGTTAGACTTAATAATCAGCAGTTTATTAATAACTCTAAATCCTACGGTGCAATGATGTCGGCATTACAGACATTAGAGCAGCTTAACATTTTAACCCTTGTGGTTATTGGATTTGCCAATGTGCTTTTTGTTGTTTTAATAGCAGCTACAATTACTAATCCTTTAGTTAAGCTTGCAACTGCAGCAAACAGTGTATCAATGGGGGATTTCAATGTTCCGCTTTTGTCTGTAAAGAATAATGATGAAGTTGGTGTTGTTACAAAAGCTTTTAATAAAATGGTAGTTTCTTTAAGGGAGTATATTGCAAAACTTACAGAATCTATGGAGGTTGAACGTAAGCTTAGAGAAAATGAGCTTATTATGGAGAACCATATTAAGGATGCGGAACTTAAATATCTGCAATCCCAGATTAATCCCCATTTTTTATTTAATACATTAAATGCTGGTGCACAACTTGCCATGATGGAAGGGGCAGACAGAACCAGCAATTACATTCAGCGTGTAGCAGACTTCTTCAGATACAATATCCAAAAAAATAAGGATGTTGTTACTCTAAAAGATGAGATTCAGTTGGTTGATATTTATATCTACATATTGAATGTTCGTTTTGCCGGAGAAATACAATTTAAAAAAGAAATCGATGAAAGCCTGTTGGAGGTGAAAATCCCAAGTATGATTTTGCAGCCGATAGTTGAGAATAGTATCAACTCAGGTTTAAGGAACATAGATTGGACCAAAAAGATAGAATTGGCCGTATATGAACTTGGAGAATATATTTGCGTAAGTATAAAAGACAATGGAATAGGAATGTCTCAGGAAACTATAGATGAAGTTTTAAATGGAAGCTATAAAAGTGACCCTAAAAAGTCAGGTTCCAATGGAATTGGACTAAATAATTGCATAGAAAGGTTAAATATTTTCTATGAAAGGGATGAGGTTCTTGATATTATATCAGAAGGAAAAAATAAAGGAACTGAGACTATTTTATATCTTCCAAAAGATTTCATTAAGAAAAGTGAGTAAGGAATAGGTTATGTATAAAGTATTGTTAGCGGATGATGAAGGTATAGTAATTGACTCCCTTAAATTTATAATTGAAAAGGAATTTGGCAGCCAGTGTGATATCAGAATTGCAAAAACAGGCAGACAAGTTATAGAAGTGGCGGAGGAATTTCAGCCGGACATTGCTTTTATGGATATTCAAATGCCAGGTATCAATGGCATAGAAGCTATGAGGGAGATTCGAAAAACTAATAACCACATAGTTTTTATAGTAATGACTGCCTATGACAAGTTTGATTATGCCAAAGAAGCAATTTCACTAGGGGTATTGGACTATTTGAACAAGCCTGTAAGCAGGGAATCAATCATTGATATTCTTAAAAAGGCAATGAATCAGCTTGATAAGGAGAGAACAAAAAGAAGTAATGATCTTAAGGTTCGAGAAAAGCTTGAGACTGTTGTACCCATAATCGAAAATGGACTTATTCAGGATTTATTATTCAAAGAGTTTTTCAAAGAGGATATTGATAATTATAAAACTCTTCTTGGAATTGACTCTGAATATGGGTATATGGCATCCATGGTTTTTGGTAGAGAGCTGGTAGGCAACTACATGACCAGTGCTGTTGCAGTATCTATCCAGGCACAAAAAGCATATAGAGAGATTCATACTATTACAGAGGATTATATAAAAGGAATAATGGGAGCGGTAATGTCCAACAAAATCCCAATTTTGATTCCGACTGATAGTAGTACTCTTTCCTATAATGAACGTAATGAAGTGGTAGAAAGTGCCAGGGCTTTGTGCAGAAAGTTATCTGACAGGTTCGACATGGATTTTAGAATTGGTTTTGGTTCAGTGAAACCTTTAAATAGAATGTCTGAATCCTATGAGGAGGCAAATGCGGTTTTAATTTCCACTACAAGCCATGTGGCCCATGTGGATGATATGCCTGTAGCATGTCAGTACGAAGAAAACTATCCAATGGAATTAGAAAAAAGGCTCTTTGACGAAATATCCCTTGGAAATGTAAATGAATCTGTTGCCTTGGCTCAGACATTCTTTGAGTGGATGGAAGAAAACTATGCCAACGACACTGACAGTATCAGATTAAAATGCCTTGAATTTGTACTTTGGGCTGAACATTTATCTTACGAGAAGACAGGTAGAATGTATGAGTTCAAAAGCAGAGCAAACTATCTTTCAATATTACTTAATCTTAGCAGCCTTACAGAAATAAAATTATGGTTTGTGGACAAAATCAAAGAAAGCTCAATGTGGGTTTCCAACAAACATGAAGAGCAGTCTATGAGTGCTGTCAACAAAGCAAAACAATATATAGACGAAAATTATATGAAGGAATTAACTTTGGATGATGTATCGAGGGTTGTTAATATAAGTTCATATTATTTTTCAAAAGTCTTTAAAGAAGAGACCGGGGAAAATTTCATAGATTATTTGACAAAGCTTAGAATTGAAGCCGCTAAAAAACTTCTCAAGACCACAAATAAATCCATGAAGGAAATATCAGCGGAGGTAGGATATACAGATCCTAACTATTTCTCAAGAAACTTTAAGAAATATACAGGTAAGACACCTACTGATTACTCAAAATGTAACTAAATATATTATGGGGTGAATATATATGAAAGGACTTTTCATAAGACTAATTGGAGCGTTGACTGCACTGCTTACAACGATAGTTTTACTTACTGGGTGTAGCAGTGATAGCACAGAAGTCAGCCAAAAAGAAAATGGGGAAGAAGATGAAATTGAAATAGGAATATGTTTTGATTCCTTTGTTATTGAAAGATGGGAAAGGGACAGGGATGTATTTGTGGACACAGCCACTTCATTAGGTGCCACAGTAAATGTGCAAAATGCTAATGGAGATACTGAAAAGCAGATAGAACAAATCCAGTACCTTATAGACAAAGGAGTAGACTGCCTGGTTATAATTCCGGTGGACGGAGAAGCTTTGACGGATGTGGTAAAAGAGGCAAAGGAAAAAGATATTCCTGTTGTTTCATATGACAGAATTATTCCTAACGCAAATACGGAATTATATATTTCCTTTGATAATTACATGGTAGGTGAAATGCTTGGAGAAGCTCTGGTATCATCAGATATTAATTCTGTAGTTATGATATGTGGACCTCTTACCGACGGTAATGTACCAATGGTAAATTCTGGTTTTTATGACGTGATGGAAAAGAACAATATAGAAGTTCTTGACACCTATTACTGCGAAGGCTGGAAGGCAGAATTAGGTGGAGCCTATGTATATGACAACATGGATATTGTTGAGCAGGCCGATGCAATCATGTGCGGAAATGATGATGTGGCATCGTCAGTTATCAGGGCTCTCGCTGTTTCCCAGCTTGCAGGAGTTAAACCAGTAGTGGGACAAGATGCAGATCTTCCTGCATGTCAGCATATTGTAGAAGGCACCCAGCTTATGACGGTCTATAAGCCGGTTGATAAATTAGCAGAACAGGCCGCAAGTTTTGCATTTAAGCTGGCTAATAATGAAAGTATTGATGTAGAAACAGTTATAAATGATGGACAAAATGAAATTCCTTATATAGCTGTTGAGCCTGTAGCAGTAAATAGTGAGAATATTGATGAAATCATTATAGACAGCGGGTTCCATTCCCATGAAGACGTATATATGAATGTAAGTGAATAGCAAATATTTGCAATTTTTAGAAGGGATTAGCACAAAAATGTGCTAATCCCTTTTTTATCTGTTAATAAATTCCAACAAAAATGTGAAGAAAGTAACAACCATTTTCAGATGGTTACATGATATCGTAATTACAGTAACAAACACACCTAAAGGGAAAGGGAGGTTTTTCAAGAATGAAAAGAAAGTTATTAAGTGTTCTTATGACAGGTGCTCTTGCAGCTTCAATGTTTGTAGGATGTGGCACTAGTACAGAGACAACAGACACAAGTGCTGCAACAACAGATACTGCAGCTACAGAAACAACAGAGGATGCAGGTACAACAACTGCAGCTACAGGAACAAAGGTTGGTGTAGCAATGCCTACAAAGGATCTCCAGAGATGGAATCAGGATGGTGCTAATATGCAGGCAGAGCTTGAGGCAGCTGGCTACGAAGTAGATTTACAGTACGCTTCAAACGATACACAGACACAGATTTCTCAGATTGAGAACATGATTAACTCAGGTTGCAACGTTCTTGTTGTTGCTGCTATCGAAGCTTCTTCACTTGGTGAGGCTATGGACATGGCTTCAGAAGCAGGTATTCCTGTTATCGCTTATGACCGTTTGATTATGAACACAGATGCTGTTTCATACTACGCAACATTCGATAACTACAAGGTTGGTACTGTTCAGGGTGAATACATCGAAGAGCAGCTTGATCTTGCTAACGCAACAGACACATACACAATGGAAATCACAGCTGGTGATCCTGGTGATAACAACGCTGGTTTCTTCTATCAGGGTGCTATGGATGTTCTTCAGCCATACATTGATAATGGAACAATCGAAGTTAAGTCTGGTCAGATAGAATTCTCAGAGGTTGCTACAGCACAGTGGGCAACAGAGACAGCTCAGTCACGTATGGAGAATATTCTTTCTTCTTACTATGCTGATGGTACAAACCTTGACATTTGCCTTTGCTCAAATGACTCTACAGCACTTGGTGTTGAGAACGCACTTGCAGCAAACTACAATGGAGATTATCCAATCGTAACTGGTCAGGATTGTGATATTGAGAATACAAAGAACATGATCGCTGGTAAGCAGTCTATGTCAGTTTTCAAGGATACACGTACTCTTGCTTCACAGGTTGTTAAGATGGTAGGTCAGATCCTTAACGGTGAAACAGTTGATGTTAACGATACAGAGACATATGACAATGGTAACGGAGTTGTTCCTTCATACCTTTGCGATCCTGTATTCGCAGATGCAAGCAACTACAAGGAAATCCTTATTGATTCTGGTTACTATACAGAGGATCAGCTTCAGTAAAATCATCTGATTTTCCTATCGTAAATACGGAAAGCAGATATCAGAAGGGAATTAGATAGGGCAGGGGAACCTGCCCTATTTTAAAGAAGAGAATGTTTTTAAGAGAATAAATTGCTATTTGTTCTTTTAGTGAAATAAAGAAAAGGAGGGAGACTTAATTGGGAAAGATATTACTTGAAATGAAAAGCATCACTAAAGAGTTCCCAGGAGTAAAGGCCCTTGATAACGTTAATCTTCAGGTAGAAGAAGGGGAGATTCATGCACTTGTTGGCGAAAATGGTGCAGGTAAATCTACCCTTATGAACGTTTTAAGTGGTATTTATCCATTTGGATCTTACACTGGTGATATTGTTTATAATGGTGAGGTTTGTCAGTTTCAGAAGATTAAGGATTCTGAGGAAAAAGGAATTGTAATTATACATCAGGAGCTTGCTTTAATACCTTATATGTCAATAGGTGAAAATATGTTCCTTGGAAACGAGCAGGGACGTAAATCTGCCATTGATTGGGATAAGACATATGCAGAGGCTGATAAGTATTTAAGAATGGTTGGTCTTTCAGAAAGCAGCCGAACACTTATAAAGGACATTGGTGTTGGTAAACAGCAGCTTGTTGAAATTGCCAAGGCTTTGGCTAAACATGCAAAACTATTAATTCTTGATGAGCCTACATCATCTCTTAACGAGACTGATTCAAAGGCACTTCTTGATTTGTTACTTAAGTTTAAGCAGGAGGGAATGACTTCTATAATCATTTCACATAAGCTTAATGAGGTTTCTTACGTAGCAGATAAAATCACAGTTATCCGTGATGGTTCTACAATCGAAACACTTGATAAGAATGTAGATGATATTTCAGAGGATAGAATTATCAAAGGAATGGTTGGTCGTGAAATGACAGACCGTTTCCCTAAGCGTAATGATGTTCATATTGGCGATATCGCTATGGAAGTTAAGGACTGGACAGTATACCATCCACAGTTCTCAGAACGTAAGGTGGTTGACGGCGTATCAATGAATGTTCGCAAGGGCGAGGTAGTTGGTATTGCAGGTCTTATGGGTGCTGGCCGTACTGAACTTGCAATGAGTATCTTTGGTAAGGCTTATGGTACAAACATTTCTGGTCAGCTCTTCTTGAATGGACAGGAAGTACAGCTTAAAAACATCAAGGATGCTATCAAGCATAAGCTTGCTTATGTTACTGAGGATAGAAAGGGTAATGGTCTTATCCTATCTAATCCAATCAAGGTTAATACTACTCTTGCAAACCTAAGTTCACTTACAAGCCATCGAGTAATCGATAAGGATAAGGAGTACTTAGTTGCAGAGGATTACAGAGACAAGTTAAAGACAAAATGTCCTACAGTAGAGCAGAATGTTGGTAACCTTTCAGGTGGTAATCAGCAGAAGGTTCTTCTTGCAAAATGGATGTTTGCAAATCCAGATGTACTTATCTTGGATGAGCCAACTCGTGGTATCGACGTTGGTGCTAAGTACGAGATTTACTGCATCATCAATGACCTTGTAGCAGCTGGAAAGTCAGTTATTATGATTTCTTCAGAACTTCCAGAGGTACTTGGTATGTCAGATAGAATTTATGTAATGAATGAGGGCAAGATGGTTGGAGAGATGTCAGGAGCTGAGGCTTCTCAGGAAAGCATCATGTCTTGCATCTTGAAATCATAGAAGGGAGAGAAAACATGGGTTCAAACATAGGAAACACATTAAAAAAATACACCATGGTAATCGCCCTGGTGGTTATTGTTGGAATTTTCTATATCGGTACAGAAGGAACAATCCTTTTACCACAGAATGTCAACAATTTGCTTTCGCAGAATGCTTACGTATTCATTCTTGCAACAGGTATGTTGCTTTGTATTTTAACAGGTGGTAACATCGACCTTTCTGTTGGTTCGGTTGTATGTTTCGTCGGTGGCCTTGGCGCGCTATTAATGAGCAAGGGCTATAATGTAGTTATTGCAGTTATTGCGATGCTTATCTGCGGAATACTTATTGGAGCATGGCAGGCTTTCTGGGTTGCTTATATAAATGTTCCACCATTTATCGCAACTCTTGCTGGTATGTACGCTTTCAGGGGATTATCAAATGTTATCCTTGATGGTCACGTAGTTGCTATTTCTAATACAACCTTCCTTAATGTATTTGGTGGTGGCGCTGACTGCTATATCCCAGATTTCTTTGGCGGCGGAAACTTCAACATTACATGTATGCTTGCAGGTGTCATTGGAGTAGCAATATTTGTTATCAACGAGCTTAGAGCTCGTATCTCTGCCAAGAGAAAAGGATACTCAACAACAAGCTCAGTTGCCTTTATCGTAAAGCTTGTATTGGTATCAGTTGTTGTACTTTACATGGCTTTCAAGCTTGCAGGATACAAGGGTATTCCAACATCACTTATCTGGATTATTGTAGTTGTATTAGCTTATCACTATTTTACAACCAAGACTACAATGGGACGTTACTTGTACGCTGTCGGTGGTAATGAAAAGGCTACACAGCTTTCAGGTATCAATACAAAGAAGGTTTACTTCTTTGCTTATACAAACATGGGATTCTTAACAGCAATTGCTGGTATCCTTACAGTTGCTCGTGCAACAAATGCTCAGCCTACTTATGGTATGTTCTATGAAATGGATGCAATCGGTGCTTGCTTCATCGGTGGCGCATCAGCTTACGGTGGAACAGGTTCTGTATTTGGAGCAATCGTCGGTGCCCTTCTTATGGGTGTTATCAACCAGGGTATGTCTATCATGGGTGTTGATGCCAACTATCAGAAGGTAGTAAAAGGTCTTGTACTTTTATTTGCAGTAATCTTCGACGTTGTATCTAAGAGAGAAAAGAAGTAGGAAGGAGGAGCAAAATGGGAGACAAAGTTTTAAAAGTTTTAAAAGAAAATACAATGCTCATTGTACTAGTTGCAGTTGTCCTCTTCTTTAATTTCACAACTAAAGGAATGATGCTTCAGCCTAGTCAGTTCAATGCATTAATCACACAAAATGCTTATGTATATGTACTTGCAACCGGTATGTTAATGTGTATGCTTACTGGTGGTAACATCGATCTTTCTTGCGGTTCATTCGTATGTTTAGTAGGTGTTATTGGTGCAAAGGTAATGGTAGAAAAGCAAATGCCAGTTATTGTAGGTGTTCTAGTAATGCTTATTGTAGGTGTTATCTATGGAGCCTTACTTGGTGCTATTATTGCTTATGTTAATATTCCACCATGGATTGCAACCTTGGCAGGTTTCCTTGCACTTAGAGGATGGGGTGTAGCACTTATGAATGGTGCATCTAACATCAGCCCACTTCCAGTATCTTTCAGCACTGCTTTTACAGGAAAGCTTAACGACTTGCTTGGTGGACCAGTAATTGGCGGTGTGCAATACAATATGACAAGTATTGTTGTAGGTATCATCATCAGTATCGTAGCAGTATTCCTCCTCTTAAAGGGACGTGCTACAAAGCTTAAGAAGGGATATCAGGCAGACAGCTTACTTTCAGTAGTTGTTAAGTGTGTAGTTATAACAGCAGCAATTATGTTGTTTGCATATAAGCTTTCACTTGCAGGCGGTATTCCATTTGCACTCCTTTGGGTGGCAGCAATCGTTGTAATATACAGCTTTATTACATCAATGACTGACTTTGGTCGTTACTTCTACACAATCGGTGGCAATGCTGAGGCAACTCGTCTTTCAGGTATTGATACCAAGAAGATTATGTTCATTGCTTACCTTAACATGGCAGTACTTACAGTTGTATCTGCATTCCTTACAATGGGACGTTTCCAGGCTGCTAACTCAACAGCTGGTACAAACTACGAGATGGATGCTATTTCAGCCTGCGTAGTTGGTGGCGTTTCTGCTTACGGTGGTTCAGGTACAGTATTTGGAATGATTATCGGTGCTACTCTTATCGGTGTTATCAATCTTGGTATGTCCCTCATGGGTATTGATGCTAACTGGCAGAAGGTTGTAAAGGGCGTCGTTTTACTTGGAGCAGTAGTATTCGAGATTCTTAATAACAAGAAGAACGCAGTTAAATAATGATACATGAGTTGAAAGATTTCTTTCGGCTTTTGTACCATTCTAATTGCGAAGTAAATATATTTTTACTTTCTTCATTTTATTCTCTATAATTTTTTCAAAAGAGCTCACAGCATGCTGTGGGCTCTTTAACTTTTTCTCGGCCCAATGATTTTCATGCCAACTTGTACACCAAAAATCAACTTGTACATTTTGAAAAATCCCCAATTTACAACAAACACTCCTAAATAAATACAACTTGAGCTATTAAACATACAAGTTGTATCCTTATAATAGTTGTTAATGACGTTCTGCAAAGGAAATGGATGGTAATCTAGAATCTAAAGCGGAGGTCGGGGTATTTTTATTGATTGGGAGGTAATCAATTATGAAGACACAGGAAAATTACAAGTTTTGGTTTTGCACAGGCTCTCAGGATCTTTATGGGGATGAGTGTTTAGCACATGTTGCTGCGCACTCAAAAGAAATCGTTGAGACATTGAACAAGTCAGGACGTCTTCCATTTGAGGTTGTATGGAAGCCAACTATGATTACAAACGAAGTAATCAGAAAGACATTTAACGAAGCAAACAATGACAGATCTTGTGCAGGTGTTATCACATGGATGCACACATTCTCACCTGCAAAGTCTTGGATTCTTGGACATCAGGAGCTTAGAAAGCCTTTATGTCATCTTCACACTCAGTACAATCGTGAGATTCCTTATGAGACAATGGATATGGATTTCATGAATGAAAATCAGGCTGCTCATGGTGACAGAGAGTATGCTCACATTCTTTCACGTATGGGAGTTGAGCGTAAGACTATCGTTGGCTACTGGCAGGATGCCGAGGTGCAGGATAAGTTAGCATCTTGGATGCGCACAGCAATCGGTATTTTAGAGTCTAGCCACATTCGAGTTATGAGAGTTGCCGACAACATGAGAAATGTTGCAGTTACAGAAGGCGACAAGGTTGAGGCACAGCTTAAGTTTGGTTGGGAGATTGATGCATACCCAGTAAATGAAATTACTGAGGCAGTTGATGCTGTTTCTCAATCAGATGTAAACGCTCTTTTAGATGAATACTATGATAAGTATGAAATTTGCCTAGAGGGAAGAGATCCAGAGGAGTTCAAAAAGCATGTTGCTGTTCAGGCTCAGATTGAGCTTGGATTTGAAAGATTCCTTGAGGAGAAGAATTATCAGGCAATCGTTACTCACTTTGGTGATTTAGGCGGTCTCAAGCAGCTTCCAGGTCTTGCTATTCAGCGTCTTATGGAAAAAGGCTACGGTTTTGGCGCAGAGGGTGACTGGAAGGTTGCTGCTATGGTGCGCCTTATGAAGATAATGTCTGCTGGCATGAAGGACGCAAAGGGTACTTCAATGTTGGAGGACTACACATACAATCTTGTTAAGGGCAAGGAAGGAATCATCCAGGCACACATGTTGGAGATTTGCCCATCTATTTCTCAGGGACCAATCCAAATCAAGGTACAGCCTCTTTCAATGGGCGACAGAGAGGACCCAGCACGCTTAGTATTCCAGTCAAAGGAAGGCAAGGGTGTTGCAACTTCTCTTATTGATTTGGGAACACGCTTCCGTCTCATTATTCAGGATGTGGATTGCAAGAAGGTTGAAAAGCCACTTCCAAAGCTTCCTACAGCTATTAATTTCTGGACACCACAGCCAGATTTCTATACAGGTACAGAGGCTTGGCTTCTTGCAGGTGGTGCTCATCACACAGCATTTTCTTATGATCTTACTGCTGAGCAGATGGGCGACTGGGCTGCAGCCATGGGAATCGAAGCTGTCTTCATTGACAAAGACACTAAGATTCGCGATTTCAAGAGAGACCTTGCTCTTGGAAATCTCGTTTATGGTAAATAATATTACATCATCAGGTAATAAAAGGGATTGTGGTATTTGCAGTTTAGAATTAAAATCAATTTTAACGTGAATGAATATCGCGTTGAAAAATAAAGGTACGGCTTTGACTTGGGGGGACCCTTCATCAAGGCAAGGTTAGAAAAGGAGATTTAAAATGAAGTTATTTGTTGACACAGGAAAAATCGAGGACATTAAGAAGGCAAACGATCTTGGCGTGATTTGTGGTGTTACTACAAACCCATCTCTTATCGCTAAAGAAGGCGGCCGCAGCCAGGAAGAAATCCTCAAGGAAATCGCTTCTATCGTTGATGGACCAATCTCTGGCGAGGTAAAGGCTACAACAGTTGATGCAGAAGGTATGATTAAAGAAGGTCGTGAAATCGCAGCTCTTCATCCAAACATGATTGTAAAGATTCCTATGACACTTGAAGGTCTCAAGGCAGTAAAGGTTCTTTCAGCTGAGGGCATCAAGACTAACGTAACTTTAATTTTCACAGCTAACCAGGCTATTCTTGCTGCAAATGCCGGTGCTACTTATGTATCACCATTCCTTGGCAGACTTGACGATATCAATCAGCCAGGTATTGAGCTTATCCAGGATATCGCAGATATTTTTGATATCTATGGTTATTCAACAGAGATTATTGCAGCTTCAATTCGTAATCCAATTCACGTGCATCAGTGTGCACTTGCTGGAGCAGATATTGCTACAGTACCATATTCAGTAATCGAGACAATGTCTAAGCATCCTCTTACTGATGCAGGTATTGAAAAGTTCCAGAAGGATTACATTGCAGTATTTGGAGAATAAAACTAGCGGCTTACACTAGTTTGAGGCTCGCTGGTTACGATCTCAATGTAGATTAAGGCGCTTTTATGTAATAACGTATTTTTTTAATGGGGGTCTAATTTATGAACATGAATGAAATTATCACTGAGGGCAAGAAGACTGCTCTTGGTATCGAGTTTGGATCTACACGTATAAAAGCAGTACTTGTAGATGAAGACAACAAGGTTATAGCACAGGGAGACCATGAGTGGGAGAATCACCTTTACAATGGTATTTGGACATACCCAGTTGAGGAGATATGGTCAGGTCTTCAGGACTGCTATGCCAAGTTAAAGCTTGATGTTAATGATAAGTATGACGTTAAGCTTAGCAAGGTTGGAGCTATTGGTTTTTCTGGTATGATGCATGGTTATCTTGCATTTGATAAGGATGACAACCTTTTAGTTCCATTTAGAACATGGAGAAACACTATCACTGGGCAAGCAGCTGCAGAGCTTTCTAAGGAGCTTAACTTCAACATGCCACAGCGATGGAGTATTTCTCATTACTATCAGTGCATTTTAAATAAAGAGCCACATGTTAAGAATGTGGCATATTTCATGACACTTGCTTGCTATGTGCACTACAAGATGACTGGCAAGAAGGTTGCCGGCGTAGGAGAAGCATCGGGTATGTTCCCTATCGATTCAAAGACTTGTAAGTTTGACAAGACTATGATCGATAAGTTCAATAAGTTGGCAGCAGCTCACGGAATCACAACAAACGTTGAGGACTTAATGCCTCAGGTACTTGTAGCAGGTGATGATGCGGGCACACTTACAGCTTCAGGTGCCAAGCTTCTTGACCCAACAGGTGAGCTTGAAGCCGGTTGTCCACTTGCTCCACCAGAAGGTGATGCAGGTACAGGTATGGTGGCTACCAATGCTGTTTCAGTTGGAACAGGTAATGTTTCAGCAGGTACTTCAGTATTTTCGATGGTTGTTATGGATAAGCCTTTGTCAAAGCCTTATGAGGAAATTGACATGGTTACAACTCCAACTGGTGAGGACGTAGCTATGGTTCACTGCAACAACTGTACATCAGATTTGAACTCATGGATTGGAATCTTCAAGGAATTCGCTGACACTTTTGGTGTGGAGATTTCAATGAATGATATCTATGGTACTCTTTATCGCAAGGCTCTTACAGAGGATGCCAACTGCGGCGGTGTGTTATCATACAACTTCTTTGGTGGTGAGCCGGTAGTTGGAGTAAACGAGGGTCGTCCAATGATTGTTAGACAGCCAGATGCCAAGTTTACACTTGCCAACTTCATGCGTTCTAATCTTTACGGAGCATTGGCAGTACTTAAGGTCGGCAATGATATCCTCTTAAAGAAGGAGAATGTTAAGGTTAAATCAATCACAGGTCACGGTGGATTCTTTAAGACAAAGGGCGTTGGTCAGTCTGTTTTAGCGGCGGCTTTAAATGCACCAATCACTGTTATGTCTACTGCAGGCGAAGGCGGTGCTTGGGGTATGGCAGTGCTTGCCAACTTCTGTATTAGAGATGACAAGACCATGAAAATGCAGCAGTATCTTGATGAAAAGGTATTTGCTGGCCAGGAGTCTACAACTATGGAGCCAGATCCGGATATGGTACGTGGCTACGACGAATATATTGAAGGTTACAAGAAGGCTTTGGCTGCAGAAGCTGCAGCTGTAACAAACTGGAAGTAATACTACTGAAATTTGTTACACTCTCAAGCCTGAGATATTGTCTCCGGTAACTAAAAATGTTACCTTAGATAACACTCAGAGCTTGTTGGTTACAATTGCAGGTTTATTCAAGTCTGTACAGTTGAGGCTGCTTAGGCTACTAAGGCCGAGAAATAACTAGGAGATTTTTGAGTTTAAGTGAGCTCGTAGCTATAAATCTCTGAGTGTTACTGAAAGTCACATGTTAGTGACTGGAAGTAATACTCAGGATTGAGAGCGTAACGAGCGGGCTAACGTAAAGATTAGGAGAATTAAATATGTTAGAGGAACTTAAGAAGCAGGTATACGAAGCAAACATGGAGCTCCCAAAAAGAGGGTTAGTAACATACACTTGGGGAAATGTTTCAGGCATTGACCGCGAAAGCGGAATCTTTGCCATCAAGCCATCAGGTGTTGAATACGAAGACCTTAAGCCAGAGGATATGGTACTTGTAAATCTTGATGGCGAGGTTGTTGAGGGCAAGTATAGACCTAGCTCAGATACAGCTACTCATTGCGAGCTTTACAAAAAGTACGATAACATCGGCGGCGTAGTTCACACTCATTCTACTTATGCAGTAGCTTGGGCTCAGGCTGGTCGTGATATCCCATTGTATGGTACAACTCATGCAGACTATTTCTGCGGTACTATTCCATGTACTAGGAACCTCACTCCAGAGGAAATTGATGAAGCCTATGAGGTTAACACTGGCAAGGTTATCATCGAGACCTTTGAAGAGCGAGACATTAACACAAAGTATGTGCCAGGGGTTATCTGCAAGAACCATGGTCCATTTACTTGGGGCAAGGACGCAGACCAGGCAGTTTACAATGCAGTAGTTCTTGAGGAAGTTGCCAAGATGGCACTCTTCACAGAGCAGGTTAATCCACAGGTTGCACCTGCACCAGATTGCATACGCGATAAGCACTTCAATCGCAAGCACGGTGCAAATGCATACTACGGACAGAACTAACGTATGACAATATTTAAGATTATAGGCAAAATAATATTGGTGCTATGTATTATCATTTTGGCGATAGTCATAGTAGGCTTGTTGTTTTTGAAATTTTATCCTTCCGTAGGCAGATCGCCAGATGAAAAACGAGGTGAATCCTACGGCAAGAGAACAGCGCAGTACTACGATGGCAAATTCCACAATGAAATGGAAACTAGCCTTATGACTGGAGAGGCATACGCGCGAGATACAAGGCGTACTCCAACTACGCGGATTAAGGCTGAGCAGCCGGAACTTCTGTCTGAAAGAACAGATGAAGATTTGGCCTTTACATGGATTGGTCACTCATCATTTTTGCTTCAGTATGGAACTAAAAATATCCTAGTAGACCCAGTGCTTAGCGAAAGAAGTTCTCCGGTTTCATTTGCGGGACCAAGACGATTTTCAGATGTACCACTTACTGCCTCGCAAATGCCAGAGGTTGATGTACTGTTGTTGTCTCATGATCACTATGACCACTTGGATTATGATACTATTAAGTCTTTAGATTCCAAGGTAGAAGAATACATAGTTCCACTTGGAGTGGAGATTATATTAGAAGATTGGGGCGTTGAGCCAGAGAAGATCCATACCCTAGCATGGTGGGAAAACATTGAAATAGATAATATTACATATACGTTAACCCCATCTCAACATTTCACTGGTCGTAATCCTCTTAAGTCGAATAGTACCTTATGGGGCGGCTACTATTTGGATAATGGGATACATAAGGTTTACTACACAGGTGATGGAGGGTACAACGGAGTTTTCAAGAAGGTAAAAGCGCAACTTGGTGCTCCGGACTTAATGCTTTCTGAGTGTGGTCAGTATGATCCTTCATGGGCATACGTGCACATGATGCCAGAGGAGGTGGCTCAGGCAACAATAGATACAGAAGCTAAGTGGATGATTCCTGTACATTGGGGAACATTTTGCATTTGCAATCACGCTTGGGATGACCCAATTATTAGAGTCACTAAAGCAGCTAGAGAAAATAATTTAAATATTGCAACTCCCCGCATCGGTCAAACAGTTAAATTTGAAGATATAGCTTCATTTAACGAGACTTGGTGGGAAGAGTACAAGTGATAGTTAATAAAAATTAATATTGACAGCATACCCATAGGGGGTATATATTACAGATAGTAAATATACCCGCAGGGGGTATGCTGTTTTTTGTTTTATGGAGTTTAATAGCATGGGAAATAAGAAGGATAAGAGCCAAAATCAGCAAGAGCAGATGCTTACCACTGGCATGGAGCAGTGTGATTGTTGTGGCACGGGAAAGCACAAGGATAGAGATGATAAGGAAAAGAAAGACCTTATGAATCGCTTGAAGCGAATCGAGGGTCAGGTGCGAGGAGTAGAGGGGATGCTTGAGAATGACTGCTACTGTATAGATATTCTCATGCAAGTGTCTGCTATTACTAGCGCCTTAAATAGCTTTAACAAGGTGCTTCTTTCGAATCATCTCAAGACCTGTGTTGCAGACAATATTAAGGCTGGCAACGAAGAGATTGTAGATGAGCTAGCCAAGGCTCTTCAAAAATTGATGAAGTAATATGAGGTATCAATATGGAACAATACAATGTTACAGGAATGAGCTGTGCAGCCTGTCAGGCCAGAGTTGAAAAGGCGGTTTCTGCTGTGCCTGGAGTTGATAGCTGCGCGGTTAGCCTTCTAACCAATTCCATGGGAGTGGAGGGAAGTGCTGCTCCAGAAGAAATAATAAAAGCTATTGAGGCAGCTGGTTATGGAGCTAGCTTGAAAAATAGTTCTCTCATTCAAGATGGTGGTGTGGCTAATTCAATGAATGGAGAATACAGTACTATTCCAAACTATGATAATGAGCTAAAAGATTTGGAGACACCAGTTATAAAAAAGAGGCTTGTAGCGTCATTAATTTTACTACTGCCACTTATGTATGTGAGCATGGGACATGGCATGTTTGGATGGCCTGTACCGGGATTTTTAGAAAATAATCCAGTTGGTTCAGGAATCTACCAGTTAATTTTAGCTGGACTTATCATGGTCATAAACCAAAAGTTTTTTATAAGTGGTTTTAGAGGTCTTATTCATAAAGCTCCTAATATGGATACTTTGGTGGCGTTAGGCTCAGCTGCATCATATATTTATAGCGTCTACGGCTTGTTTGCAATGACCATATATCAGTTGAATGGAGATTCAACAAGTCTTCATAAGGCTTTTCATGACCTATATTTTGAATCTGCGGCAATGATTCTTACGCTAATTACTGTTGGCAAACTTTTAGAATCAATTTCTAAAGGTCGCACCACAAATGCACTTAAGGAACTGATGAAGCTTGCACCTAAAACGGCAGTTTTGATTAAGGACGGAGTTGAGGTTGTAGTACCGATTCAGCAGGTAAAGATAGGCGATAGATTTGTAGTAAAAGCTGGCGACAACATTCCTGTCGATGGAGTCGTTGTTGAAGGTGATGGTGCAGTTAATGAATCAGCCCTTACTGGAGAAAGCATCCCTGTGGACAAGGCTGTTGGTGATTCAGTTTCAGCTGCAACCATCAACGAAAGTGGATACTTAATATGCGAAGCCACTAGAGTTGGAAAGGATACAACACTTTCTCAGATTATTCAGATGGTAAGTGATGCGGCAGCCACCAAAGCACCTATAGCTAAAATTGCAGATAAGGTTTCTGGGGTATTTGTACCGGTAGTTATCGTAATTGCGATAATCACATTTGCCATATGGCTTTTAGTCGGACAAACATTTGGATTTGCCTTGGCAAGAGCAATTTCAGTTTTAGTAATCAGTTGCCCTTGTGCTTTGGGCCTTGCCACTCCGGTGGCAATTATGGTAGGAAATGGCATGGGTGCTAAGCATGGCATCATGTTTAAAACTGCGGTATCACTAGAGCAAACTGGAAAGGTACAGATAGTGGCGCTGGATAAAACAGGCACAATCACAAAAGGAGAACCCAAGGTTCTTGGCACTTTTCAAGATGATGGAGTGGAGGACATTGATTTGCTTAGAGTGGCCTTTGCCCTTGAGGCGAAATCCAGTCATCCTCTGGCAAAAGCCATAGTGGAGTATGGTTATAGCTTGGGATTGGAGCCTTCGGAGGTTGAAAGCTTCCAGTCACTATCAGGCAGTGGAGTGACAGCTTCTCTTGATGGCCAAAAGATTTATGGAGGCAATTTGGAGTTGATAACTAGCTACGTTACAGTTCCACAAAAAGCAATTAGCCTGTCGGATAGACTTTCTGAAAATGGAGAGACTCCAATTTTCTTTGCAAATCAGGATAGATTTCTTGGAATTATATCCGTTGCGGATATCATAAAGGATGATTCTTCAGAGGCTGTAAAGCAGCTTAAAAATATGGGTATCCACGTGGTGATGCTTACAGGAGATAATGAAAAGACAGCCAGAGCTATCGCCGAGGATGCAGGAGTAGATGAGGTGATTGCCGGAGTAAAGCCTGATGGCAAGGAAGCGATTATCCAAAAGCTGCAGGAGCATGGCAAGGTGGCAATGGTAGGGGATGGAATAAATGACGCCCCTGCTCTTACAAGAGCCGACATGGGAATCGCTATTGGCGCGGGAACGGATGTGGCTATAGATGCTGCTGATGTTGTTTTGATGAAGAGCAGACTTACAGATGTAGCAGCAGCAATACGACTTAGTCGAGCGACATTAACTAACATAAAGCAGAATCTGTTTTGGGCATTCTTCTATAATGCGATAGGAATACCCCTTGCGGCAGGGGCATATATACATGCCTTTGGTTGGACCCTCAATCCTATGATTGGCGCAGCGGCAATGAGCTTATCAAGCTTTTGCGTTGTTACAAACGCTTTGAGACTAAATTTGTTTAACATACTAAGTGTTAGAAAAGATAAAAGAATTAAAAATCAAATTACTACAAGTATTGTAGAGCCTAAGGAGGTGGAACGTACGATGGAAATTACAGTTAAGGGAATGATGTGTCAGCACTGCGAGGCACATGTGAAGGAAGCATTAGAAAAGATTGCAGGCGTAGAGGAAGCTACTGCAAATCATGAGGCTAATCTTGTTGTTATTAAGACTACTCAGGATGTAGCCGAAAATGATATCAAGGCTGCAGTCGAGGGCGCCGGATACGAATATTGTGGAATACACTAGTGGAATTAGTAACAAAATTATTTAAAATGCTGAGAAATTGACAAAAAACGCCGAAAAAGACATAAAATATTCACACAACTATCCGATAATGATTAATGTAGAGAAAATGTAGGAAGGAGTGTGATTCAGATGAGAGAAACATTTAAAAGAATACTGAGAGGATATCTGATTCTGTCGCTCCTGATCATTGGATGGCTTAGTTCAGCTAATGTGGTTGAGGCAAAACAGTCGACGAAAGCTTCTGATGAGCCAAAGGTTATAGCAATTGACCCTGGGTATCAACAGAAGGCCGCCAATGGAAAAGAGCCAGTTGGCCCTGGCGCTTTCAAAACAACTAGTGGTGTTATTAGTGGAAATATTGGGGAGGAGACTCAGTACGCTGAGTACGAGATGAATCTTGATATTGCTCGCAAGCTAGAAAATATTTTGGAGGATAAAGGTTATACAGTTATCCTTACAAGATATAGCAGTGACGTAAATATTAGCGATAGCGGAAGAGCTATGATGGCTAACACTGCTGAGGCAGATATCATGGTTGGAATTACGGCAAATAGTGACGGCTCGTTGACAGATAATGGAGTAGAAATTATCTGTCAGTCAGAAGACAATCCATATAATTATGGAAACTATGGCAGAGCAAGATTGCTTTCAGATGCAGTGCTAGGCTCAATAGTTCAGTCAACAGGCAACAGCAAAGGTGACGTGATTGAAGATGATAACAGACCAATCATAAACTGGAGCATCGTACCAACTACAATCATTGAGGTTGGTTCTCTTGCAAATTCAGCAGATGAGGAGTTGCTTGTAACTGATGAGTATCAGGAGGAGATAGCAGAAGGAATCGCTGCAGGGATTGAGAGTTATTTCACACAAAAGTAAATAAACCAATAATATAATTGAGCCAACTAGCGTCAGCTGGTTGGCTCAAAGTTCGTATTTAGTCTTTTTCTTGGTTATTTCATTCATGTAGGCTGCGGTTATGATACCAGTTGGAAGTGCAATAACAGCCATACCCATCAAGGCTGAAACCATTGTGATTAGTCGACCTACTCCTGTGACAGGAGATATGTCACCGTAGCCGATAGTGGTAATTGAAATAGTTGCCCAATATAGTGCATCAAAAAATGTATTAAACAAATCCGGTTCCAATTGGAACACTAGCATTGCTGATACAAAAATGTAAACGATAATAAGAATCAACACTGCTAAAAGTTGTTTTTTAACCTTTCGAACAACATTTGAAATGACAACCATGGTCTTGGAATATCTCACAAGCTTAAAGACTCTAAAGAATCTAAAAAGTCTAAGCAAGGTAATTCGACTGGTTACGTGAACGAAAAGATAAATAACAGGCAAAATGGAAAGCAAATCAAAGATTGCAAGTGGTGTAAGAACATAAGCGATGTAAGCTCTGTAGTTGCGATAACCCATCTTATAATCTGCAGTCCAAACTCTGGCAATGTAGTCGCAGATAAAAATCAAGCTAGTTACCAGTTCGATACAATGCGTAAATATATTTTCTGATTTTAATGTCATTGGCAGCAATCCAACGATAACTGCCGCCGTCATAAGCACGTCATAGGCGCGGCTGGATCTGTCGCCAATGCTTGATACTTCAAGAACTTCGTAAACCCTTTGTTTAATATTGTACATAACTCTTCCCCTACATGTTTCCCTTTATCAACGCTAACACACCAAGGATGCCAAGAATTACTGTTAAGACACGGCACATAAATACAAATATCTGAGTCTGACGTATCTTTACATTATTATGGACACCCGAATCATCTATTAAATCTGGTTTAAATTGGTCTGCCATAAAATACCCCCCTAAAGAAACTAGAAAGAACGCTGTTTCATTAATAAATAAGCTTGACGTTTTTTAATACCTACATATTATCATCAAATTGTGAAAAAACTTGTAATGCCCTTTTTTATCTTGCTTAAGGGTGGTTAGTCAAAACTTACTCGCCTTTTTAGGCGATTTATGATAAAGTGTATCTGATTAGACAAGGAAAACGGAGGAAATAATATGTTACCAGAACAGTCAATTGAGTTTAGATATGACACACAGCTTCTTATTGAAGGCGAGAATCTTGACGAGGATGAAATCAACGATTACATCATCGAGAACTTTGTAGGTGATAGCCTTCTTGCAGTTGGTGATGAGGAGCTTATCAAGATTCACTATCATACAAATGAGCCATGGAAGGTTTTGGAATATTGCAGAACTCTTGGCGAAATCTATGACATAGTGATCGAAGATATGGATAGACAGGCTAGAGGTCTCCAAGGATAGGAGACGGGAGAAAAATAAGTATTTAAGATATGACTAACGATAGTTTTGTTTTGCGAGGAGGCATAGCCTTCTCAGATGGTCCTAACAGCATAGTGACTTACTACAGAGGTTATGTAGTATGTATGGATGGTGTGTGCAAGGGCGCTTTTGTTGAGCTGCCTAGCAAGTATAAGGCACTTCAGCTATATGATTATGGCGAGCGTCTGATTATTCCTGGTATGACAGATTTGCACGTCCATGCTCCTCAGTATACTTTCCGAGGAATAGGAATGGATGCTGAGCTTTTAGAGTGGCTCAGTACCTACACATTTCCAGAGGAAGCAAAGTATGCTGACATGGAGTATGCTCGTAAAGCTTATCAGTATTTTACAGAGGATTTGCGCAGATGCTTTACTACCCGTGCAGTTGTTTTTGGAACGCTGCACAATGAGGCTACAATTGAGCTTATGAATCAGCTTGAAAGAACTGGTGTAATCACTTATGTTGGTAAGGTCAATATGGATAGAAATGGTGGAGAGAATCTCCAAGAGGAGAGCGCAGAAGCATCTCTTTCATCAACCATAGAATGGCTCGACCAGGTGCAGGACAAATACGTAAATACGAAACCTATCTTAACTCCTAGATTTATTCCATCCTGCTCAGATGAGTTGATGACAGGAATAGGTAAATTAGCAGAGGAGAAGAATCTTCGTATTCAATCTCATTTGTCGGAGAATCATTCTGAAATAGCATGGGTTAAGGACCTTGTCCCAGAGTCAACTTGCTATGCAAATGCTTATGAAATGTTTAATACAATGGGCACAGTAGATAGACCTACGATTATGGCCCACTGCGTACATTCAGACGATAGAGAGATAGCAATTCTTAAAAAGCATGGAGCGTATATTGCTCACTGTGCAGACTCCAATATGAATCTTACATCAGGAATTGCCCCAGTTAGGAGATTTTTAGATGCAGGTGTCAATGTGGGACTTGGTACCGATGTGGCAGCTGGTTCTTCCATGAATATGGTCAAGACAATGCTTATTACTTTGCAAGCATCCAAGATGTATTATCGCCTTGTGGACGAAAAGGTAAAGCCTCTTACATTTGAAGAGGTATTCTACCTTGCAACAGCCGGTGGAGGCAAGTATTTTGGTAATGTGGGTACCTTCAAAGATGGATATGATTTTGACGCAGTTGTAATTGACGACAGCAAGATGTTTTCTATGCGAGATATGTCCATCAGAGAGCGTATCGAGAGAATGTGCTACAACGATGCCGATGCTATCATCAAGGACAAGTTTGTCAAAGGCAAGAAAGTCTTTAGCGCAATTTTATAAAATAACGAACTATTGCGATGGCAGGCACTACCAAAAGTAGGCCTGGTATTCCAAATAAGGCACTGCCGATAATCATTCCAATTAGCATAATTATGCCTGAGATTCCAAATTTATCGCCGAATATCTTAGGCTTGATTATAAGGCCATCAATAACCTGAAGCACAAGTGTGAAAATAAGGAAGTACAACGACTGCTTGGCGTCATAAAACGCAAGGATGCCGCCACACACTAAAGCTCCAATTACAGGGCCAATGCTTGGAATGAGATTGGCAATTGCCATTAAAATCGAAATCAGTATTTTTAGGGGCATTTCCATAACTGCCATAAAAATAAAATTGAGGATGCCCACTACAAAGCTGTCTATAAAAGATGCTTTAACATAATCTACAAATATCGATATGATGTTTTTAATATGAGTTAATAAATCGTTTCTATTTTCCATTTCTTTCACCGAATTAAAGTCTAACACTTATATCCATGTTGTTCAAATTGAAATTCAATCTTGAAATAATGTTATTATTTTGTGAAAATAATAAAAGAGGTAGTTTTTAGAAGTATAATAGCAGTGATGACGTTTACATCAAATTGCTATTAGTAGGTGAGTTGTATGATAAATAAGTCGCTAGAAAGCTATACTATTCAGGATGTATTTGAACTGTTTAAAGACAATGTGGCAGCAATAATATTGGTGGATACTGCCATTAACAAGTACAGGATTCTAATTCAAGGCAAGAATATCGCAGAATATCTTGATGAAACAGGTACAGTCGATGACCTGATTCATACTCTATGGTTTCATATTTCTGATTCCAACGTTAAAGTTTCAGATGAATACAATGCTTTTACACCTTATTATGGAGAGTTTAAAGGCACATACAGTAGGAAGATAAAGCTTGCCGGGAAAGATAATAGCAATCCTACCATTCTTCAGTTGACTGTTTATCCTATCAAGGATACTACCAAGTATGTTTATGTGATGGATGAATTATACGATGAGTACGTCCAAGATTACATGACAAGTGGTAAATTAAACACTACTATTCAAAATACATTCCTGTTTTCAATGTATGTTGATTTAAATAAGGACACTGTTAACAGTATTAGTGTAACAGAGGTTTCTGAGGATGTAATAAACGCAGATCTTAAGTATACCGACTGGCGTCTTATGATTGTAAATATGATATGGCCAGAGGACAAGGAGCAATTTTTAAAGATAACAGACCCTGATTATTTGAAGAGTAATCTTGTCAGAGGCCGAACCACATCTTTTGATTGCCAGATGCAAAATCTCGAGGGCAAGTTTATATGGGTAAAGCTTATATTTAGCCGTGCCATGACAGGAAGTGAAGATGATTTCAGATTTGTGTTTATGGTTCAAAATATTCATGAAAGCTCTGTGGAGCTTTTGTCAGAGCTTAAGAAATACGAAAGACTTGCGCAAAATGATGCCCTTACAGATTTGCTTAACCATGGAAGCATCTTAACAGAGATTAATAACAGCATCGAAAAGCAGCACAAGGAAGGCATACCAGTTTCTATGATGATGCTGGATTTGGACTTTTTCAAACGAGTTAATGATACTTTTGGACATTCGGCGGGTGATTTGGTTCTCATTAAGTTCGGTGATATCTTAAAGGAATTTGCAAAAGAGGCAGATGCCGCTGTTGGAAGATGGGGCGGCGAGGAATTTGTAATTGTCTACAATGGAAAGACAGGTGAAGAGTTAAAGGCTCTTGCTGATGAGCTTAGGAAAAAGGTAGAGAACACAACCTTTGATAAGGTTGGTCAGATGACCTGTTCCATCGGCGTCACCCAGGTTAAGGATGAGGACAATGTAGAGAATGCATTTAACCGTATGGATAGAGCAATGTATTTGTCTAAAGAAAATGGTAGAAATATGGTTACAATGATATAAAGATGATATAAAGCGCTTGGCTTTGGCCGGGCGCTTTTAGTATGCGTAAATTCCTGCCACGCTTGATATTTCATCATACCTGCACATTTGTTTCACAAAAGAGTGCTAGAGTTACAAAGGTATAGATGCGTTTTTTTGTTCATATTATATATACAAAACAACCAACATGTAGCTTATAATTTTGTGCGAAAAGTATAGAATGTATGGTGCCATGGGATTTTGTCTACGTTTTTTAGGCATTAAATTATGGTATATACGAATCTTGATTTTCAAAAAAAGGAATAGGAGGTGTTTTCGTGAGTTTAGCAGAAAAGCTTGTAGAAGAGCTCAATTGCGAAACGGTATTCACCATCCATTTAGGAGGGCTAGAAATCCCTGTAATGGAATCGGTTGTTGTAACCTGGATCGTAATGGCAGTGCTAATTCTTCTGGCCATATTTTTGACCACAGGATTGAAGACACAAAATATCAGTAAAAAGCAGGCATTTGCCGAGCTTATTTACGATAAGCTGACCACCATTGTTGGCGGAACACTAGGCGAAGAAGGAAAGGCGTATACTACCTACCTTGTAACAATCCTTTTATACATTGGATTATCCAACATCATTGGTTTGTTTGGATTCAAATCGCCAACCAAGGACGTAAATGTCACGGCGGCTCTTGCTCTTATGAGTATTGTTTTAGTTGAGGCAGCTGGCATTTATCAAAAGGGCGTCAAGAAATGGCTTCACTCTTTCATCGAGCCAGTTCCAATCGTCACACCATTTAACATTTTGGATGTATTCACAAGACCATTGTCATTGTGCATGCGACTTTTTGGTAATGTACTTGGTGCATTTGTAATCATGGAGTTACTTAAGATAGTAGTTCCACCAGTTATACCTGCTGTATTCAGTCTCTATTTTGACTTATTCGACGGATTACTTCAGGCATACGTATTTGTGTTCCTTACTTCATTGTACCTAAAGGAAGCAATAGAGTAAGCACACCTTGCAATGTGAATAAATAATGGGAAGGATTTTTCATTATTGCAAATATTATCGTAAACACGAATTATGCTTAGAATAAATATGGTCATAATTTATTTTTATTCGTGCTTTGCAGAAGAGATTTTTAGTTTTATCAAATTTAGATGAGCTGATAGATAACAATCTATGTGATCCCAGAAATAGCTGGTAGGCATCAAGCTATTATATTACTTGAGCGAAACGTGTTAGTTGAGCGGAGTAATATAATGCTTGTAGACGTAACCAGCGAGATATAGTTGGCTACAGATTGTTAGCGTGATCAGCGGACTACAGGAGGAAAAATTTTATGAACACTTTAATAGCAGTTGGTGCAGGTATTGCAGTAGTTACAGGTCTTGGTGCAGGTATTGGTATCGGTATCGCAACAGGTAAAGCATGTGAAGGTATTGCTCGTCAGCCAGAGGCAGAGTCAAAGATTCAAAAGAACCTTATTTTAGGTTGTGCCCTTGCTGAGGCAACAGCTATCTACGGTTTCGTTATCGCACTTATGATTATGTTCGTTTTATAAGAATTGGCGGAGCCGACAATTAATTTTTGAAATATAGAGGATAGGTAAAAGATATGATTAACGTTTCTTTTTGGAATATATTTTTCACAATAATGAATCTGCTTATCCTTGTGGTTGCCTTTAGAATATTTTTCTTTAAGCCTATTGCAAAAATCATTGCAAAGCGCCAGGAAGAGGCTGACGAGGTTTATGCAAAGGCTACATCAAAGGAAAATGAAGCTAACGAGCTTGCAAAGCAGTACGAGGAAAAGGTAGCACAGGCAGAGGCAGAAAAGAAGCAGATTATTGCTGAGGCAAGAAAGAGCGCTGATGGTCAGTACCAGAAGATAGTTGCTGATGCAAAGGAGGATGCTAAGAGCATTCACGACACAGCTATCGCTGAGGCGAACCATGAGAAGAGCCAGATTATTGCCAGTGCAAAGAAGGAAATTGCAGATATCGTATTAGATGCAACCAGAAAGGTTGTAGGTAGCAAGACAGGAGCTGATATTGACAGCAAACTGTTTGACGAATTCTTAGGTAAAGCAGGTGAATAAAAGTGACAGAGAAATCATTAAATTATGCCCGTGATTTGCGTAGCATAGAGAATGCCCAGGCACATTTGCAGTCTGCCGCTTCTATCCTAGAGGCTGTACCTGCAATTGGTGAGGAGTTAGCAGATCCTACAGTTGCCATAGCTAAGAAGCATTTGGTAATTGATAGCATCTTCCCTCACGAGGTCCGCAATTTCTTTAAGTTGCTATGTGACAACGGAGATTTTGAATTATTAGATGATATTAGAGCTGCATTAAAAGATTCCCTTGAGACAAAGGTGGAGAAGGTTGAGACAGCAAAGCTTCGCTATGTTACTGCACCTTCAGATGAGCAGCTTTCAGGTATCAAGAGATTTTTAGCTAAGGAGTTTGGAAATGATGATATTTCCATCGACTTGGTTCAGGATGCCTCACTCAAGAGTGGTTTCATTCTTTCAGTGGGCACAAAGGAATATGATTGGAGCGAACAGGGCCGTATTGAGCAGTTCGCAACCAAAATCAACAAGGCAGTTGGAGTATCTGCTGTAGAGGAGAGCATTCTTTCTATCTTAAAGACTAGCGTTGAGGACTTTAACCTTCAAGCTCAGGAAAGAGAAGTTGGTATCGTAAACTGGGTTGGTGATGGTATTGCCAACGTAGACGGTATCGACCATGCTTTCTATGGCGAGATTGTTATATTTGACTGCGGTGTAAAGGGTATGGTACAGGATGTTCGCCGTGACGAAATCGGTGTTATCCTTTTTGGCCGTGATACAGAGATTAAAGAAGGTTCCAAGGTGGTTCGTACTGGCAAGATGGCAGGTCTTCCAGTAGGCGAGGCATTCCTTGGTCGAATTGTTGATGCTCTTGGTTCACCACTTGATGGTGCTGGAGAAATCGATGCAGATGGCTTCCGTCCAGTGGAGTGTCCAGCTCCAAGCATCGTTGATAGAAAGTCTGTTAGCCAACCAATGGAGACAGGTCTTCTTTCAATTGATTCAATGTTCCCAATTGGTAGAGGTCAGCGTGAGCTTATCATCGGTGATAGACAGACTGGTAAGACTTCTATTGCAACAGACACAATCATCAACCAGAAGGGTAAAGATGTTGTCTGTGTTTACGTTGCAATCGGCCAGAAAGCATCTACCATTGCAAAGCTTGTTAACACATTAAAAGAAAATGGTGCGATGGACTACACAATCATTGTCAGCGCTACAGCTTCTGATCCAGCACCACTTCAATATATCGCTCCTTATGCAGGTACAGCACTTGCTGAGTACTTTATGTATTCCGGCAAGGATGTTCTTATCGTATATGACGATTTGTCAAAGCACGCTGTTGCATACAGAGCAATTTCACTTTTGCTTGAGCGTTCTCCAGGACGTGAGGCATACCCAGGTGACGTATTCTACTTGCACTCAAGACTTCTTGAGCGTTCAGCTAGAATTGCACCAGAGGTTGGTGGCGGTTCAATCACTGCCTTACCAATTATCGAGACTCAGGCCGGTGACCTTTCAGCATACATTCCTACGAATGTTATCTCTATTACTGATGGTCAGATTTTCCTTGAGTCAGAGCTTTTCAATGCAGGCCAGCGACCAGCCGTAAACGTTGGCCTTTCAGTATCCCGTGTAGGTGGTGCTGCCCAGACTAAGGCAATGAAAAAGGCTGCCGGTTCTATCCGAATCGATTTGGCTCAGTACCGTGAAATGGAAGTCTTTACTCAGTTCTCATCTGATTTGGATGATGCAACTAAAAAGCAGCTCGCTCACGGTCGTGCCCTTATGGAACTTTTGAAGCAGCCACTTAACAGACCATTTACAATGGCAGAGCAGGTAATCATTTTGGTTGCTGCAAATGCTCATGTATTTAGTGATATTGAGATTTCAAACCTCAAAAAGTTTAGAGCAGATATGCTTGGTTACTTTGCTGCAGAACAAAGTGGTATTATCAGCCAGTTAGAATCTTCAAAGGATTTATCAGAGGATATCAAGGCAGCTATTGTTGATGCAGCTATGGAGTTCAAAAAGAGTCAGGAGTAAGTCATGGCAAGTACAAAGGAAATCCTTAATAGAATAAATAGTATTCAGGATACAATGAAGATTACAAGAGCCATGTACATGATGTCTTCTATGAAGCTTCGAAAGGCCAAGGCAAAGCTTGCTGATACTGAGCCTTTCTTTGAGGCGACACAACGAGGCATTGCTGAAAATCTTGTGCGTATGCCAGATATGCGACATATCTATTTTGATAATCGTGTTGAGGATGAGCATGAGACAATTAAGAGGCGAGGCTTTGTAGTGTTTACTGGCGATAAGGGAATGGCAGGTGCATACAACCACAACGCCATCAAGCTAGCAGTTGAACGAATCGCTGGTATGTCAAAGGATGAATATAAGCTATTTGTAGTAGGTGAGGTCGGCAGAGCTTTCTTTATAAACAATGGCTATAACGTAGATACGAATTTTGTATATTCATCAAACAATCCATCTATGCATAGAGCGCGCATCATGTCAGAGTATCTGATTGATTTGTACAACAAGGAGGAACTAGACCACATTGATGTCATCTATACCAAGATGCTCAATTCGGTGACAGAAGAAACCTGCGTTGAGCGTTTGCTCCCTCTTAAGACTCACAAGTTTATCAAGGAGCAAGTGCAGGAAATCGAGGCAGATGCAGAGGGCGTTAGTAAGGCTGCGACTGAGTTAAAACAAGGCGTAAAGCATGTACATTCAATTAACAGTTACGAGCTTGAGGCTTTCACCCAGGGCGGTGATTCCTGGTATCCATTCTATCCATCCCTTTCAACAGTTTTGGAGAGATTGGTACACAATCACTTTACAGCCTTTATTTACGGAGCTTTGGTAGAGTGTTCTGCCAGCGAGGAAAATGCCCGAATGATGGCTATGCAATCAGCTACAGACAATGCCGAGGCAATTCTTCATGAATTATCTATTGAATACAACAGAGTGCGTCAGGCTCAGATTACTCAGGAAATCACAGAGGTAATCGGTGGAGCAAAGGCGCTGAAGAAAAAGAAGGCAAAGAGGTAAAATATGTCAGAGTTAAAAGGAAAAATCGTCCAGGTTTCAGGACCTGTTGTCGATGTAGAATTTAAAGATAATGATTTGCCTGCCATAAGAGATGCCCTATACGTTATGGTAGGGGAAGAAAAACGAGTGATGGAAGTATCTCAGCATATAGGACTTGGAGTTGTAAGATGTATCATGCTTGCTCCTTCCGAGGGACTTTGTAGAGATATGGAAGTTGTTGCCACAGGAGATGGTATTTCGGTTCCTGTTGGCGAGCAGACATTAGGTAGACTATTTAACGTGTTGGGAGACACACTTGATAATGGAGCAAAGCTTGATGATGGAGAGCATTGGTGCATCCACAGAGAGCCTCCAACATTTGAGGACCAGAGCCCAGTAGTAGAGATGCTTGAGACTGGTATCAAGGTCATCGACCTTCTTGCTCCTTACGCAAAGGGTGGTAAGGTCGGTCTTTTCGGTGGTGCTGGTGTTGGTAAGACTGTACTTATTCAGGAGCTTATTCACAACATCGCTACAGAAAGCGGCGGTTACTCAATCTTTACTGGTGTAGGAGAGCGTTCACGTGAAGGTAACGACCTTTGGTCAGAAATGGCAGAGTCGGGAGTTCTTGACAAGACTGCCCTAGTCTTTGGTCAGATGAACGAGCCACCTGGAGCACGTATGCGTGTTGCCGAGACTGGTCTTACAATGGCAGAGTATTTCCGTGATGTTAAAAATCAGGATGTGCTTCTTTTCATTGATAACATTTTCCGTTTTGTTCAGGCAGGTTCAGAGGTTTCAGCCCTTCTTGGTCGTATGCCATCAGCAGTAGGTTATCAGCCTACACTTGCCAACGATTTAGGTGAGCTTCAGGAGAGAATCGCATCTACTAAGAATGGTTCAATCACATCGGTTCAGGCTGTTTATGTCCCTGCCGACGACTTAACTGATCCAGCTCCAGCTACAACATTCTCGCACTTGGATGCTACAACAGTTCTTTCACGTAAGATTGTTGAGATGGGTATCTATCCGGCCGTTGACCCACTTGAGTCTACATCTAGAATCCTTGAGCCAGACGTAGTTGGTGAGGAGCACTATCAAGTGGCTCGTGGTGTTCAGGAAATCTTACAGAAGTACAAGGAATTACAGGATATTATCGCAATCCTTGGAATGGAAGAACTTTCAGACGAGGATAAGATTACAGTTTATAGAGCACGTAAAATTCAGCGTTTTCTTTCACAGCCATTCTCTGTTGCAGAGAACTTTACAGGCGTCAAAGGACAGTTCGTACCTGTAGCTGAGACAGTACGTGGTTTCAAGGCAATTCTCGATGGTGAGATGGATGAATATCCAGAAAATGCCTTCTTCAATGTTGGTACTATCGAGGATGTTAAGAAAAAGGCTGCCGATTTAGCAAAGGAGTAGCTTATGGCATCATTTTTTAATCTAAAAATAATAGCCTGCGACGGTGTCTTTTATGATGGTCAGAGTGAGATAATTGTTATCCCTGGTGCGGATGGCGAATTTGCAATCATGAACCACCATGAAAAGATGACCGGCGTAGTGGAGGTTGGAGAAATCCGCTTCAAGAAGCCAGATGGACAGTGGCAGAAGGCCGTTATTTCTGATGGACTTGTGTCTGTTTATCCAGATGGCTCCGTTACAGTGCTTTCATATTCTTGTGAAAGACCTGAGGATATTGATACCTTCCGTGCTCAAGAGGCACTTGAACGTGCCCAAGAGCAGCTACAGCAAAAGCAGAGCCGCATAGAATACGAGATTTCAAATGCAAATCTCGCCCGCGCTATGGCGCGACTTAAGGGCGCTAAGCGTAGCTAACTGATGAGGGGAAACCCAAAAATTAGAGTATGACTTTCAGAGATATATGAAAGTCATACTTTTTTCTTGCGTAAGGAATTTGGTTGTGATATATTAGACAAGTCGATGAGCCGACAAGTAATAGTCATCTAGGCTAAGCGTTAGATGGCTATTGCCTTAAACTGTCAGTTGCCGAAGGCATTTTTTTGACAGGCATTTATTATATATGCGGGTGTGGCGGAATTGGCAGACGCGCTAGATTTAGGTTCTAGTGGGCGACCGTGCAGGTTCAAGTCCTGTCACCCGCATTTTTAACTGAATGGCTAGATAAAGGTAACCCTAGTAATACAATGTTTACTAGGGTTTTGTTTTGCCTAAAAGTTATTAATTCGTTAGTAAGGAGGTAATATTATGAAAATGGTTATTTTGATGATGCTTGCAGTTATACTAGGATTTGATGGCTTGTTTCTTTTTACTCTAAACTGTTTAGACAAGAAGAACGCGTAATTATATATTATGGGAGACGAGACTATGACATTTAAGAACAGTTGGATTAAGAAAGCTATTTTGATGGCTCTGATTATTGTGATGAGTCTAAGCACAATGACAGCTTGCGGCAGTATTGATTCATTTGTAAACGCAGGTGAAGAGAGTGCAGCAAAGAGTGGTGTGAGAATTTATTT
Source organism: Pseudobutyrivibrio sp. (assembly GCA_024697025.1). Classification (GTDB taxonomy): domain Bacteria; phylum Bacillota; class Clostridia; order Lachnospirales; family Lachnospiraceae; genus Pseudobutyrivibrio. Next base: position 31,657 of record JAILGH010000106.1, on the reverse strand, counting down.
TTTGATGACAGACGTGGACCAGCCATACAGAAAGGCTCTTGCGGATGGTGTTGTTAAAGCAGCAGGTACAGTAGGAGCTTACGTGACAGTTGATTTCTGTGGCGAGAGCGTTGTAAAGCAGGTTGAAAAGATTGAGGCTGCAGCAGCTTCAGGTGATTACGACGCTATTATCTGTAGACTTGTAGATATTTCTACTGCACTTCAGATTGAGATTGCAGCAGGAGATTTGCCAGTTGTATTTATTAATAACGAGCCATCGGCTGATTATTTAAATGCTGATAAGTATGTATATGCTGGCTCATACGAGGAGGATGCTGGTACATATCAGGCAGAGTATGTATGGAATAAGCTTGGAAAGCCTAGAAGTCTTGATATAGTAATCCTTGAAGGCGCTGAGGGACATTCCGGAACTATTGGTCGAACTAAGGCAGTTAAATATTTCTTTTTAGATAATGGCGTAGATGCAAATATAGTCTTCATGGATTATGCTAAGTGGACTGCTGAGGGTGCCTATGAAAAGCTAGAAATGTTCAAAAATACAAAGCAGAACTTTGATTGTATTTTTTGTAACAACGACACCATGGCAGAAGGTGCAGTTAGATGGTTAAAGGATAACGGCTACAACCCGGCTGACTGTCCAGTTGTTGGTGTAGATGCTACAGCTGAAGGGTGCAAATTAGTTAAATCAGGCGACATGTACATGACTGTTTTGCAGGATGCTGATGGACAGGGTACAGCAGCAGTAGAGGCTTGTGCCAAGATGGCAAAGAATCAGTCTATCTCAGATATTGATGGTGCATCAAAGGATCTGAAATATATCTGGGTTCCATTTGTACCAGTTGATGCTAGCAACGTAAGTAAATATCAGTAATAGGTTGATAGGAAAAATATTATTTTTTCAAGTAAATTTAGCTCTTTGGATTATTCCAAAGAGCTTTTTTAATGTTTATCGATAAATTATTGTTGACAATCGAATATAGGTGTATTAATATGATTATCGATAAACGATAATTTGTTAATGATAAATATTATGTGTTTGAGATAAGGAGGTTATGAACAGCGGGTTAATTAAGTTTATTTTTGACAGACATCTATGATGGACGGGTTATATAAAGGGGAAGTTACAAAAATTTGGCCGTATGTATATGGAGTGTAAGTATGGGAAAGATTTTTCTAGAGCTGGATGTAATGATGGCAAAGAGACATATTTCTTTAAATGAATTAGCTCAACAGGTCGGCATTACAAATGTTAACATGTCCAAGATTAAAAACAATAAGGTCAATGCGGTGCGATTTTCTACGTTGGCAGGAATATGCAAAGCCTTGGACTGTGAGCCCGGCGACATATTAAAGTACGATGAAACAGCAGAAGAGGATTCTGTATAGTTTACAATTAAATAAAATGGAGGAAGTTATTAAAAATGAAGTTGTTCAAGAAAAAAGATGAGCCTAAGGTCATCGGCGAGAACACTGAAAAGAGTGATTCTAAGGTAAAAGGGTTTTTCAAAGCTATTGGTAGATTTATCAAGAAGCATATCAAGTTAATTATCATTTTGGTAATTATCTTAGCAGTTGTTTTGTATTTCCGTCACAACGCTAAGGTTGCTCAGCAGATGATGGAGGAGCAAGCAAATCAGCCATACACTGTACAGGTTGAGCAGATGAATCTTAAGGATTCAATTAGTATTACAGGTACACTTACAGCTAACGAGACAACAGCTGTTACATCAACACTTGGCGGTACAGGTATTACTGGTGTCAAGGTTAAGGCTGTTAATTTCGAGGTTGGTGATTTTGTAAAGCAGGGTGATGTAGTTGTTGAGTTTGATGGCGATGATTACAACCGTAAGATTGCAGAGTTAAAGGCGCAGTATGACATTTCTAACACCCAAAGTGGTATGAATATCGAGGATTTGCAAAAGTCAATCGAGGAGACTCAAAAGCAGATTGATGAAAAGCAAAAGTGGTTGGATGACAACAAGAACATCTACAACAACTTAAAGGATGCTTTTGAAAAGTACGAGAAGTATAAGGATACTGATCCATCGGTTGCAAATAGATGGGCAAAAGAGTCGGGTGCGGCTATGGCACTTGCTGAGCCAGTTTCAATTGAAGGCTACGAGGCAGCAGAGAAGGAAATCGATACATTAAAGGAAACAATCAGACAGACACAGAACAAGATTACACTTGCACAGATGCAGCAGAATTACGATGCATCTTATACACAGGTAGATGCTTACAACGATGTATATGAGAGCATCGACAAGACTAAGGTAGTTGCTCCTATGTCAGGTTACATTCTTGCAATGAATGTTGAAAAGGGCAACAACTATACACAGGGTAACAACGTATTTGTTATTGCTGATACAAGTGGATTTATAGTTGAGGCAAAGGTTAACGAGTATGACATTGCCAAGGTATACGAGGGATTGCCAGCAGTTGTTAAGTTTGATGCTACAGGAGAAGACGAGTTCAAGGGTACAGTATCATTTGTATCTGTAGCTTCAGATGATTCAGTGGCAAGTTCATCTGGTACTTCGTCAGCTGCCGCAGCTACAGGCACTTCATCAGCTGGTACTACAGCAAAGTACAAGGTTAAGATTAAGCTTGATGGAACAGATGAGAGACTTCGCGTTGGTATGACAGGAAAGGCAAGCTTGGTATTCAACTCAGCTGACAATGTTTTAGCACTTCCTTATGACTGTATTCAGACCGCAGAGGATGGAAGCAAGTTTGTCGCAGTAGTAAATGATGATGGAACTAAGGACAATGTTGTAGTTACAACAGGTCTTGAGAGTGAGTATTATGTAGAGGTTAAGGGCACAGGCCTTAAGAAGGGTATGAATGTTGAGGCTGTAGTTACAGATGCTTCATCAACAAACAGTATGGACCTTATGCAATACGAGGAGTAATTACGGAGGAATATAAATTGGAAGGAAAGACAATATTAGACCTTCGTGATATTCACAAGAGTTTCTTCATCGGCACTCCAAATGAATTTGAAGTACTACATGGTGTTAACTTTACAGTTAAAGAAGGGGAATTTGTTTCCATTGTTGGTCAGTCCGGTTCAGGTAAGTCTACACTGATGAACATTATCGGAGCCTTGGACCAACCTACAGCCGGAGAATACACCCTTGATGGAGTGGATATCGAGAAGGCAAAGGATCATGAGCTTTCAGCTCTTAGAAACAAAAAAATAGGATTCGTATTTCAGACATACAATCTGATTGCAAGAACATCAGCTCTTAAGAATGTTGAGCTTCCTATGATGTATGCAGGAATGGGGAGACGAGCTCGAAATGAAAGAGCAAAAGAGCTTCTTGAATCGGTTGGAATGAGCGATAGAATGATGCACAAGCCAGATGAGCTTTCTGGTGGTCAAAAGCAGCGTGTGGCAATTGCACGCGCTATGGCAAACGACCCAGCTATCATTTTGGCGGATGAGCCTACCGGTGCTCTTGATTCTGCTACCGGAAGATTGATTATGGATATCTTTCACAAGCTACATGAGGAGCAGGGCAAGACAATCGTTCTCATCACTCACTCTCCTGAGCTATCAATGGAGACAGAGAGAATCATCACTCTCAAGGATGGTAGCATCACTGGAGAGTCTAAAGGTACTTGGCAAGGTTTACAAGCAAAGGAGGTAAAGTAAATGTTATTTTTTGAAAATATCTCCGTTGCTATAGCAGGACTCAAAGCCAATAAGATGCGTTCGTTGCTGACTATGCTTGGTATTATTATTGGTATTACCTCAGTTATCATTATTTTTATCGTTGGTAACTCGGTGACTAAAGGCTTTAGCAAGATATTGACAGAGGCCGGTGCAGACACTATTGAGGTTGTGGTCTTACCTAAGAACACTAAGAACCTTTACAACATAGATGATAATGTCAGAGAAATGAATGAAAAGGATCTTATCACTAAAGACATGCTTAATCAGTTCAAAGAAGAATACAAGGACAAGGTAGTAGGTCTTGTTCAGGCTGAAAGCGTTTATGGAGATTCTATGGATGGAAAAGGCACCGTTACAAGGGACAATGTAGTGTCTAAGGTGCAGATTCGAGGCTATAGCAAAGACTATTATAAATATTTTGGCAACAGAACCAAGATGGTTCAAGGTAGAGGCTTTTTAGATAGAGATTATGCCGAAGGAAAAAGGGTATGTCTTGTGGCAGATAAGCTGGTAGAAAGAGCATTTCGAGGAGATAAAGATGCTGCTATTGGCTCTGAAATCGAAGTCAATATGAATGGCGTATATTATACCTATCATATAGTTGGTATATACGAATATGCCAGAGATGGAATTGATATCGGTGGTACTACCTCTGATCCAGATAATCCTACTACAGAGATTAGGATTCCTTATGAAACAGCCAGAATTGCAAACCATGCACAAAATGAAGGTACGCAGTATATTGATGTAGTAGTAGATTCAGAAGTTGATGGTCAAGCCTTTGCTCCTGAAATAAGAGACTATTTCAATGTAAAGTATTACGCAAAGAATGATGCATACAATGTTGTGGTTATTTCCATGGCAGACCAGGTACAGGAGTTCACTAGCATGTTTGATATGGTCAAAATTGCATTCCTTGGTGTTGCAGCTATATCACTTCTCGTTGGTAGTATCGGTGTTACTAATATCATGCTTGTATCAGTTACCGAGCGTACCAAAGAGATTGGTACTAGAAAGGCTCTTGGAGCAACCAACAAGTCAATTAGATTGCAGTTTATTACAGAAGCAATTGTTATCTGCTTTATCGGTGGAGCGGTTGGTGTATTCCTAGGTATCACAGCAGGTACAGCCTTGTTGAACTTGCTTCCTATGGACTTAGAGCCAGCTATCGATGCTACTGGAATCATCATATCAGTATTGATTTCTGTTGCAGTAGGTATCATCGCAGGTTACAGCCCAGCTAATAGAGCTGCTAAGCTTAATCCTATTGATGCATTACGATATGAATAAAATGAGATTTCTCCCCGGGAGATAGTAAGAAAGGGACCCATGCCAAGCATGGGTCCTTTTGTAAACTAATTTTTGTTATTGAGCTGACGCTTTAGTTCCGCAATTTCATTTGTTAATTGTGAAATGGTTTCAGATTTTTCTTTGAGTTCTGCCGCTTGAGTAGCTAACTTACGTTCAACGCTAGCTTCATATGCCAATTGCAAATCACGCCTATAGCATGCATCGAGAATAGCGTCTTCTTCAGTTAATTTTCGAAATGTATCTGCGGCTTCAGCCATAAGTGGATTCTCTTTTGCTAACATATTTAAATCCTCCCAGGTTTTTGCGTTAAAAAGACGAGCCCAGTAATCAATTTTATATGATTTATCCTCGTCAGTTGCCCTTTCTATCTGATTCAAGTTTAACACGGAGATGGCAAATTTGTCACTATATATGTGGTGACTATGGGTATCTTGCATCATATATGTTGAATAAAAAGTGGGACACTCTTCAAATAACGTATAATTCAAGATTCCAATTTGGTGAACAGGAGTAACATTTCCATATTGGTTCCCTCTTTGAATTTTTGAAAATTCTCTACCTAAATAAGCTAGAGAACGTTCTGGCCAATTTTTATTATTTATAACCTGCATTTCTAGATTAATGATTTTATTATTATTTAAGTTAATTATTACATCAAGCATAAAGGTTTTTTCGGTAAATGATTCACCTAGAACAATACTATTAGTTATTTCTGTAGAGTCTATTTCATCAGCCCTTAGATGGAGAAGTGAACAGAGAAGTCCCCTTAAAACGTGTTCGTTTTCTTGAAGTAATGCTTTAAAAAGGTAATCATTTGTCATTGGAATAATGAGATTACCTGTCTCAGATAAAGATGTTTTTGTCTTTCTCATCTTAATCTCCTATCATATTAAATTTGTTTAAAAAATGGGATAATAATAAAGAATAGAATTATATACAAAAGAATTTGCATATAATCGAAAAAAGACATCCATAAGATATCATTAATTAATATATAAAGCAACACTTAATAAAATTTTTATACTTAATCTATTGATTCTGGGGCAGTTTTTTGACATATTAGAATTAGCATGAAAGAAAAGGAGTAAACTATGAAATCTCTTAAGGATAAGCCATGGTATTCCCTTGCAGTTGCTATATGTATTGGTGTGGTGCTGTACGTAGTGTTAATAAGGATTACCAGTATTTTAGATGGTATTGGAACATTTATTGGATATTTCTCGGCAGTAATTTTAGGTGCCGTAATTGCATACATTGTCAATCCCTTGGCGATGCTATATCGCAGCAAGGTATTTGGAAAGATTAAAAATGAAGGCCTAAGAGCAGGTCTTGCAAATGCAGTTGCTTTTTTGTCGGTAATTGTATTTCTGACTTTTGTAATAGTTCTTGTGGTTCCACAGCTTGTTGATGGAATATCTACATTTGCTAGCAACTTCAACGGCTATGTGAAGAGTCTTCAAAACACATTGGAATCAATCGGCGTCACAAGTTCAATGATTGACTTGAGAAGCTTTGTCAAATCTTCAAACGATATCATTGATACAATTGCAGACTACGCATCAGATAATTTTTACACAATTATGAATGCTACTGCAGATATTGGAAAGTCCATCGCGCAGTTTTTCATAGGACTTTTACTATCGTTCTACTTCCTTGCTGAAAAGGATAAGCTTAAGAGTGACGGCAAGAGATTCCTCAAGGCAATCTTCAAGGATAAGTTTGATAGCGTTGCATACATAATCAAAAAGAGTGATAAGATTTTAAATAGATATATCGTTTACAATCTTTTAGATTCAGTTATCATTGGTATCGTAAATGCGATATTTATGACAATAGCTAGAATGCCTTATGTGGGACTTGTATCAGTAATAGTTGGTGTGATGAATATTATTCCTACATTTGGTCCAATGATTGGTGCGGTTTTGGGTGGATTTTTACTTTTATTAGTACAGCCATGGTATGCAGGAGCATTCTTGATTTTCACTGCTATCCTTCAGACAATAGATGGTTATATTTTGAAGCCAAAGATTTTTGGAGATTCCCTTGGTGTTTCGGGACTTTGGATTCTCATCGGAATTGTTGCAGGAGGAAAGATGTTTGGCGTAGGTGGAATCTTGTTAGCTATTCCTGTGGTTGCAATTTTGGACATGTTATACCATGAGTTTTTGTTACCATTTTTAGAGAAAAGATAGGAGGAGAGATTTATGGATTTAAAGGACATCATAACAAAGGTGGCAGGCAACAAGGATTTACTTGAGAAGCTTAAGGGGGCCGACATCAGCCAGGCCAAGGATTTGCTTAACAAAGCAGGAATCAAGGTTGATGATTCTGATGTCAAAAAAGTTAAGGAAGCTCTCGCTGATGGCAAGCTGGACATGAAAGAAATTAAGGATATTGCAGGCGGGCTATTTAGCTAAAGAATAAAAAATGAGGAGCAGGTTCTAGTTACAAGAAAACTAGACCTGCTTTTTTGATTTCAGCTCCTTTTCTATTACATATTTCGTGCTAATGATGAATTACTATTGGTTCGAGGGATGTTTATGGCTCCTCTAGTACTAGATGTAGGTGCAGGATAATTGGTATTTAATCGAGCTGGTTGAAATAATCCTAGTTCGTCTTCGCTATCCGATACAGGTTTTTCAGTATAATTTAATGATGGAGTTTCGTCTACAAAAATCAAATTTACGGATGCCTCGTAGCAAATTCCAGAACATATTCTTTCTGCCAGAGAATATTCTGGACGGTCAAAATATTCATCTTCCAACTGTGAAATTGGGTTGTTTTTGAAATCAAAATACTCACACATTTCATTTATGCTAGTAATCCATCTTTGCCAGTATTCATAATTTGCATTAGGTTTCTCACGAAAATAATCAATAGTTAATTCTTTTATTTGTTTAGGTCTCACAGTTTCTAAAAATGTTTTGAGTCTGTTTGGATCTACGGGTGTTCTCGGCCCATATCTAACATTGTTTTGTAATTTATTCAAAATAACTGCATATTTTGGTAATGAAAAGTACAGTTGTCCATCATTACCTCGTTTAAAAATACTCATAAAAATACTCCTTTTTAACTATTTTTAATGTTCTTATCTATATTTCAAAAAAAATAGACATTTTTTTCCATAATTAGGAAAAAATATCTAGAATATAAATATTTGAGATTGAAAATTAATAGAGGTTTGTGACATAATTTTTGTTGCGGGTATTAATTTAAGCATAGTAAAAAAGAAGGGAGAAAAATGAAAAAGAAACTATTCACACTTGCCTTGGCATCTTTATTATTGATGGGATGCGCCGGCAAAGACGTTAAAGGAACGGATGTAGAGTCAACGGAAAATGCAGCAGAAACTACAGAGGATGGTTACAAGATTGTTTCCGCCGAGGAGTTTTATAAGGTTTACGGTGATGCAATTCCTTTACCTGAAAATTTGGAAAATGTCCAGTATAGATTGAAGACTGATGGTGACCAAATTTCTGAGATTACCTTTGATGTGTCTGGAGATACTACTGGAAATCAATATCTGATAAGAATCAAGCAGTCTGACGATATTAACGAAGACATCTCAGGAATGGACCCAGCGAAAGAGATTAAAAGCGAGCACACATCTGCCCATTATAAGAGATTTTTTATGGATTATTCTGATGAAGTGTGCATGTTTATAGAGGACAGATATGCCGTCGATGATTTAAGCTACGAAGTGGCAAGCTGGGATTACTATTCAGATGGCAAGAGTTATCTTTATGCGTTAATAGTTTCGGCCAAAGACTTAGGTGACTACGATATTACTCCACTGGCTACAAGCTTTACAGATTGCTTTTATAGTACTTTGGACAAGAAGCTAAGAGAGGCATCTTTTGATATTACAAGTTTTCCAGATGGGGTTTATAGTTCGGACTTTAACAGCATCAGCAATATCAGCTTAAATGATGATGTAGTAACTGTTGAATGTAAGCAAGTTTTTGCTGAAGAGGGTGAAATCCCTGGAGCCATGTATGCAGATTTAGATGAGGGATATGCCTTTGCTCCATATATGACAATAAGTGTTAACGTGGGAGAAATTACTTGCGGAAAATATGATGCAGATGGAAGTGGTGACTATGCAAATCGCGAAGCCAACTGTAGTATAGATGATATTGTAAAATCTGTATCAGCTTGGACTGTTGACACAGAGCCACCAGAACTTTATTTTGTAGTTTCAGGTGGCAAAGTGGTGAAACTTTATACTTTGCCATGTTAGGATGGTTTAAATCCTTTTCTTGCACACATCCTCTAGGCAGCACTTATCGCAGAAAGGTGTTGTTCTAGCGGTACATATAGCACGACCATGATCCACCAGACGATGGCACAAATCATTGCCTTCTTCTGGTGGTATTATTTTGCGCAAAGCCATCTCAACCTTGGTTGGGTCCTTGATGTTGTCAACAAGTCCAATGCGGTTTGAAAGGCGGATGGCGTGAGTATCTGTTACTATGGCAGGCTTGCCAAATACATCGCCAAGAATTAGGTTTGCTGATTTACGTCCTACTCCTGGAAGTGCCAAGAGTTCTTCCATGGTTTCAGGAACTTTGCAGTCGTACACATCCCTAAGCATTTTCATGCAGGCAACTATATCTCTTGCCTTGGATTTGCCAAGTCCGCATGGACGAACGATTGCTTCCACATCAGCCACATCAGCATCAGCTATAGCGTTGATGGTCGGAAATTTCTCATATAAAGATGGGACTATTTCGTTAACTCTTGCGTCTGTGCACTGGGCTGCTAAGCGCACAGAGACTAACAGCTTCCATGCATCGTCGTAATTTAGTGTGCAGTCGCTTGCTGGATATTCCTTTTTTAATCTTTCAATTACAATTAATGCTAATTCTTTTTTTCTCATACAGATATAATAGCATTGACTCGCGTGAGTATAAATGATAATCTTTCGTTATGCGATGTAACCGGGTGTAAGAGACGATCTATAAGCATATTCATTTAGATATTTTGGTGAATGTTTATAGGTCTTTTTTTGTCTCTATGCGGAATAAATTATAAGGAGGAGAATAGATGATGAAAAAATTGGCTCGACAAGGGCTCTCTTTAGTGATGTCATTTTTAATGACATTTTCTGTATTTTTCTTTGATTTTTCCGTTTCCAATGCGGAGGAAACAAATCATATCTGGACTAAAGTTAGCTTAAGCGATATCAAAGCTGATGATTCCATTGCTATTACAATGACAAAGGATGGCACAACTTATGTGTTGCCAAGTAAGGCTTCGTCCAAAGTACCACCTGTACAAGTGGGTACTGTAAAGGATGGTAAGCTTACAATTTCAGAGGGCAGTGATAGTGATTACGTTTGGAAAATCACTAAAAATACTATTACCAAGACTGTTAAGAATAATCAGGTCAATAACAGTGCTACTGATGGCGATGACTTAACACTTGGCAGTGTCTCTGGAAATGATTCTGGAAATCAGGGCAGTACTGGTTTTGGCGATTCAAATAACTCCGGTTCTTCTAATAATTCAGGAGACGATAACAGCAATCAGTCAGGAACAGGCGACAGTACTACTGGTGGAAATCAATCAGGGGATAACTCTGCCCAGACAGGAAACAATCAGTCTACTGATAATAATGGAAATACTGGTAATTTGGGAACTACCAATGATGGTAACAATCAGAATGCTGACAACTCTACGACTGGCGATGGAGCAGACCCAGATGTAACTAATGCTAATGGGACAGATCCCGATGTAACAGATCCAGATGGAGCGGACCCTGATACTTCGGCTAATGACCCGGCTGATGATGAGACTACAGTTACAGAGGAGTACTATACTATCACTTCTGGTTCTAACTATCTGTACACTACAGCAGCAAACAATGGTACTAGAGTTGGCTCAAAGCCAGAAAATGAAGTTGGTGCTAAGTGGAAGATAAATAATGGATATCTTGCTACTGAGGATTCTCAAGGTGCAATCAGACAGCTTGGAGTATATAATTCTCAGGATTTCAGAGCATATGTAAAGCCTGAAAATGCAGATGTACACAGAAATATTTCCGGTCAGACTCTAGCTTTTTACAAGCTTACTAGTCAGTCTGCAAATGCAAGCGCCATAGCTGAACCAATAGCCTCTATAGAGGAAGGGGACGTAGCTTATGGCACCGAGATTGAGCTTACTTGTGACACTGAAGGTGCTGACATTTATTACAATACTAACGGTACTGAAAACTACAGTCCTTACAGTGAGCCAATCAAGATTACAAATGCTACAACTATCTATGCATATGCAGCCAAAGATGGTCAGGAAAGTAATCACGTAACATTTGAATACACTCTTAAAAAGGGTACCAAGATTACTGACTTAGAAGGCCTCAAGGCAGGGGTAGAGTTTTCTATTGTTCGAGATGCTAAGAATGCCTTATCTTACGAGGCAAACGGCAAATACCTTTCTTCGATAGACGTGGAAGTAAATGAGGGTGTCCTTGCATTAATGGACGAGTCTGCAAAGCTCGGTTCGTTAAAGCTTGAAAAGGTTGAAGATAAAGATGATGAGTTCTATATCTCAAGAACCTATATAGACGCAGATTCAAATGAGGTTACAGAATATTTGACAACCACAGCAACTGGCAATTCCCTTTCTCTTAGCAAGGAAAAGACAGAGCTTGGACAGTGGACAGTAATAGAAGAGGACGGAGATTTCCTCTTTAAGAATGTTAAGGCCGTTTATCATGATAAGAATGTCAATGCAGACTTACCACAGTATATTGAATACTACGAGAGCAACGGTAATCGTCGTTTTACTACTTATAGCTACAAAGAAGCGAAAAAGGCAGACTTTATTCTTTCAGCCTACGTAGCGCTGGACGGTGAGGAAGAGGAGCCTGAAGTACCAAAGGAAAATACTGTAGCAAAGCTTTTAAAGCGTGAGTTGTATCCAGGTGATGAGATTGTCGTTTATTATCCTAAGGATAAAAAGCTAATGACTTCTGAGAAAAACGGCGGAAAATATACTGCTGTTGATGCAGAGCCAACATCAGAAGAAACTATTGATGTCAAGGATAAAAATGCCTTAGTGCTTAAGGTTTCTGTAGATGAAAATGGAAATTTAAAGCTCCAAGACTCTGAACAGAATTACCTTACAGCTACTTTGACCCAAGTGGAAAACAACGGTCGAAAAAGCACTCAATGTGGATTGGCTCTTTCAAAAGATTTAACTGAAGCTAGCCTTTGGGCGGTGAAGGCAGCAGATGAAAATAAGACTGGTAATTATATTCTTGAAAATGTAAATTCTAAGAACGGTTCTTATCCATTAGCACTTGAGTACTTTTCAGGATTTACTAGCTATGGCATTAACAAGTATGATGACAGCAAGTTCTTCTTCAACTTCTACGCCCTTAAGGAAGGGGAGAAGGTGGAGAAGCTTGAAAGCGACCCAACAACTGAGCTTATTGTGGCTCAGTGGGCAGGTAATGCCAACTATAAGGATGCCAAATCTGATTCAAACAATACTGATTTATATATTTACGGTGATCGTTATGAGACCAACGATTTAAAGGACACTAAGTCCAAATATCAGGTTGTTGTAGGCGGTAACCCGTCAAAGCCTTATACATCGACAACTTCTTCGCAGACAGGTTCGACAAATTATTACATGGGTTCTAAGGGTGTAGTAAAGGATAATGATTACATTCAGATGGAATTTCCTACCCTTGGATATGCGGATATGCAGATGAGCTTCCGTATACGTTCATCAAATACTGCGGCAGGAGCATATCAGCTTCAGTATTCTACAAAGGATGAAGCAGGTACGTTTAAGAACTTTACCAAGGGCTCATATAGCTATAAGAAGACAGTTTGGGTAAATGGTAAGTCTGAGGAGAAAGCAGACAATGGCGCAATCTCTGATGGTGTTGCAAAAACATCTTTTGCTCCAGCAGAGTACGTATCCTTTGATTTTGAAATTCCTGCAGCAGCTAACAACAAGGAAAAAGTATACGTTAGACTTGTTCCTTGCACAGATAAATCTGCCAAAGGAGATGGCAATGCATCTGCTGAAGGTGTAAATAGAATTGATTCTGTAAAAGTAATGGGACATCCAATTGTTTCAGATAGTATATGTGGACATGTTGTTGCAAATCCAGCTAGTGGAGAGGTAGCACTTGGAACCAAGGTGACACTTTCTTCTAAAACAGAAGGTGCAGAAATCTTCTATTCACTTAACGGTGGCGAAGAGGTTAAGTACGACCCTAGCAAGAAGGTTACTTTAAATGAGTTCCCAGCAATTATACGTGCTTATGCAAAGAAGGATGGTCTTCAGAACAGTGTTGACTGTGTATATCAGTATAACCAGTGTCAGGTTGCTCCAGTTAAGGCAAAGCCAAACGGTGGAGCAGTTGCAGCCAACCAAAAGATTACTTTAAGCACCAAGACAGAAGGGGCAACAATCCTTTACAGATACAGGACTAAAGCAGAGATTGCTAAGGACAAGACAACTTCATCTCAACAGGATTCGGATGATAGCTCATCAGATGAAGTTCATAATGACTGGGCTGAATATACAGGCCCATTTGAGCTTGAGGAGCTTCCAGCTCAGATACAGGTAAAGGCTGTTAAGGAAGGATACCTTGATAGTGTTGTTTCTACTCTCAAGTTTACTAAGAAAAACAATGAGCGAGAGAACATTTACTTTGGTCAGATTCATGCACATACAAGTATTTCAGATGGTGCAGGTACACTAGAAGATGCTTTTAGATATGCTTCAAAGGTAGATAATTTGGATTTCATTTTCATTACCGACCACTCTAATTCAATCGATAATGAAGCTGATTCAAAAATTACAGAAAACGTTGATAAGTCTGATTCGGATGAGTGGACATATGCCCACAATCTTGCAAAGCAATATACTACAGATGATTTCACTTGCGGTTATGGTTATGAGATGACTTGGTCTAATGGCCTTGGTCACATGAATACTTTTAACACACCAGGTTTCCAGAGCCGTACGCAAAAAGAGTTTTCTACATACGATACAGCACTTAACAAATACTATGCTGCACTTAGAACTGTGCCTGATTCAATCAGCCAGTTCAATCACCCAGGTACAACTTTCGGTGATTTCCAAGATTTCGCATATTTCTCTGAGGAGAACGATGCATTAATTACAATGATTGAGGTTGGTAACGGTGAGGGAGCAATTGGCTCTTCAGGTTACTTCCCTTCTTACGAGTACTACACAAGAGCTCTTGATAAGGGCTGGCACGTAGCTCCTACAAACAACCAGGATAATCACAAGGGTAAATGGGGAGACGCCAACACAGGACGTACAGTAATGTTGGCAGATACAAATGACGAAGAGGCTATATACGATGCCATGAGAAATTATCGTATATACGCAACTGAGGATAACGACCTTTCTATCTACTACACATTAGATGGATATGTAATGGGTTCTATCCTTGAAAAGGATGATGTGGATGACACAGTAGAACTCAAGGCTGATATCAAAGACCCAACTGATTCTGCAATTGGAAAGGTTGAGGTTGTTGTAAACGGTGGTCGTGTTATAGATTATAAAAACGTTGATAAGGCTCAGGCGACTGTTACATTTAATGTCCCAGCTGATTATTCATATTACTATTTGAAAATCACTGAGGGAGATAAGGATATAGCAGTTACAGCTCCTGTATGGGTAGGCGAGGTAGAAGCCTGTGGTATCAACGATACATATACCAACACAGTTCTTCCAGTACAAGGAGAAGACCTTGATGTAAATGTAGAGTTCTACAACAACGAAAAGACACCACTTACAATCGATAACATTAATATCGTTGCTAGTGATGTTGACGGCAAAAAGACAAATGTTGTTAATGTATCAGGCGCAGATGCAAAGGTAAAACAGATTGCTTCAAATTCTACTGCTACATATACAACTAACTTTGTTTACAATCAGGCAGGACAGGTTACCTATGAGGTGACAGTTGATGCTACTTTAAATGGAGTTAAAAAGACATACACAGATAAGCTGTACGTAAACTACGCTGTACCAAATATGGTTGCAAATGTAATCATTGATGGTACTCACTATGGCGACTATGTCACAGGTTACTATGGTGGTAACGTAAATGCGTTTGTTAGTCTATGTGCAAAGAAAAATATCCGTGCACTTGTTGAAAAAGAAGAGATAACACCAGAAATGCTCGAGGACTGCAAGTTGCTTGTACTTTCAGCACCAGCTAAGAAATCAGGTACAGCTACAGCAGGCGACTATAGTGTTTCTCACTATAGTGATGAATTCCTTGATATGGTTAAAGCATACGTTGAAAGTGGTGGCTCGGTAATCGTCTGTGGTTTGGCGGATTACTCTGATTCCACAAATTGCCAGACTGCTACAGAGCAGAACAAGCTTCTTTCAGCGATTGGTGCAACTATTCGCATGGGCTCTGATGAGGTATGTGATGACACAAACAACGGCGGTCAGGTATACAGAATGTATCCAACCAATGTTAATTTGGATTCACCATACTTAAAGGGCTTTAAGGAAGGACAGAAGTACAGTCAGTATTCAGGCTGTTCTGTAGATATTTCAAGTGCTACAGCTACTGATTTTGTTGATGAAGCAGAATGGTTAGTAAGAGGCTTTGATACTACATACTCAGTAGATTGCAAGGATGCTTCAGGAAATGCTATATCAGGAGTTTTGCCAAATGGTGTGAAGGGTGCAAAGAATGATAATCAAGGAGATATTGTATTCCTTGCTCGTCAAAAGACTAAGGCAGGTGGCCAGATTATTGTTGCAGGTGGCGTGTTCATTTCAGACTTTGAAATAAAGGCAGAGATGGATAACAACGATTCTCTTCCTTATGCAAACCATACAATTGTAAATAACCTTTTAGAGGAGACAGAAGTACAGCTTCCTACAACTACTATTGCTGAGGCAAGAAAAGGCAATATGAATGATGTATTTGCAGTGGAAGGTTATGTAACATCCGGTACTGAAAATCAGGATACAACATTCTTTGATACTATTTACATTCAGGATGAGACAGGTGGAATGGATATATTCCCATATGCAACTCCTGGACTTAAGATTGGTACCAAGGTTCGCGTGGTTGGTTTCCTTGCCAAGTATCAGGGTGATCTTGAGTTAAAGGTATTGTCTACCAAGATACTTGAGGATGAGCCAAAGATTTGGGAGCCAAAGGTTGTGGATACCAAGACAGCTATGGATTATGAGAATCTCGGTGGGCAGCTATTGCAGACAACAGGTCAGGTTACTCGCGTAACGTTCAACGCTGATGGAACTGTAGAAGAGTTCTGGCTCAAGGATTCTACGGGAGCAGAGGCAGCAATCTTTATTGATGGTTACATCAAGTCTGGTACAACAGGTCAAAACACCGTTGGAGACTTTGTAAAGGTAGGTGCCAAGGTGACAGCTGCTGGTGTGCTTTACATGCATCCAGAAGGTGATTCAGATGTTTCTGTACCTGTATTTAGAGTTCGCAACTGTGATGATATTAGACTTGCTACAGCCGATGAAATTAGCGGTTCAAACGGTGGACAAGCTTCAGGCGGAGGACAAACTTCAGGTGGAAGTGGTTCATCAAGCTCAGGCAATGGAACTGGTGCGGCAGTTACTTCAGGTACTGTCGTAGAGGATGAAACTACTCCGGATGATATTAACACAACAGGAAATCAGGACATCACAAGTCAGACCGGAACAGGCCATGGTCATAATAACCATGGAAATGGTGGCAATGGTGGAAATGGTCAGACGGCTGATAACGGAAATAGTGATGATATCGTAAATACAGATACACCTAGCCAGACTGATGATACTAAGATTCAGGACAACAATGGCAATAACGAGCAGTCTGCTATAGATACTAATGGCAAGACTAAATTCCCAGTAGTGCCTGTTGCAGTTGGATTTGGTATAATAGTTGTTGGCGCAGTAGTGATTAAACTTTCTTTAGGTGCTTCAGTTGTATCAGGTGGCAAGCTTGCAAGCATCATTGCAAAGATTAAAAGCTTATTTGGAAAGTAAAATATGAAAAAAGAACTGATAATTAAAATAGTATCAGTCCTTGTGTTTATAGCCTTAAGCGTTGGCATAGTTATCTATGCCAATGTGGATAGGCCTAAATACTCAATCACAGAGAGCTCTGGCGTCGAATATGAGACTGCTAGAGTTCTTTCTGTTTTGGAGGACGATACTACTGTAGATGAAACTGTAGAAAATCAAAAGAAGGGTAGCACTAAGCTTAAGGTGGAGTTGCTTTCTGGCAGGTACAAGGGTGACGTATGTGAAGTAATCAATTATTATAGTGCCCTTTACAATGTGGATGTTAAGGAAGGGGACACTGTTAGTGTACGAATCGACACATCAGCAGAGCATACCTATGATATAAGCATTTACAATTACAATAGAGTTCCACTAGTGATTGGATTGGTGCTAGTGTTCCTATTGGTTTTAGTGCTGTTAGGTGGCAAGCAGGGGCTAAAGGCTTTTGCAGGACTTGTTTATACTGTGGTTGTTATTTTCTTTGTATTACTACCACTTATATACAAGGGCTTTTCTGCTATTCCAATCACTATAGCTATTGTATTTGTAACCTCGGCAGTTTGCTTCCTACTAATTGGAGGAGTTTGCAAAAAGACTGTTGCGGCAGCTATAGGTTCTTTGGCGGGAGTTGTTATTGCAGCCCTTCTTGCTGCAGTATCAGCAAAGCTTGGTGGGGTCAATACATTTCAGATGAACGAAGCAGAAGCATTGTTGATTGTTAAGTCAACAAGCAAAATCCAGCTATCGGGACTATTTATCAGCGGAATTTTGATAGCAGCAATGGGTGCAGTGATGGATATAGCTATGTCCATAGCCTCAGCCATAGAGGAGATACATCTGGCAAATAACAAGGCTGATTTTGCAAAGCTTTTTAAGTCGGGCATGAACATAGGTAAGGATGCCATGGGCACAATGGCTAACACCTTGGTTCTCGCTTATGTAGGCGGCGCTCTCAATATGATGATTCTCATCCATTCTTATGGAGTATCATTTATTCAGCTTGTAAATACAGACTTTGTGGCAATCGAAATTATTAGAGCTATAGCAGGCTCAGTGGGCATCATTGGTACAGTGCCTTGTGTGGCAGCAGTAGGAGCCTATCTTTACAGTCGCAGATCATGACAAATACTGACACTATTCACAGTGGAAATAGCCATATCTAAATCCGGAATGTGAATAGTGCCAAAGTTTTTCTAACGATTTGAAAAGCTAAAACTTCTATGTTACAATCTGAGAGGTTTCGAAAGTTTACAGGTAGGAGAACTATTATGGAAAGCTACAAGTCAGAATTTATAGAGTTTATGGTGGAGTCTGATGTCCTCAAATTCGGTGATTTTACATTGAAGAGTGGGCGTAAGTCTCCTTTTTTTATGAATGCAGGTGCCTATGTTACAGGTAGCCAGCTTATGCGTCTTGGCGAGTATTATGCCAAGGCTATTCACGATGCTTATGGAGAGGATTTTGATGTTCTCTTTGGGCCAGCATACAAGGGAATCCCTCTTGCAGTTATTACTTGCGAGGCATTTTATAAGCTTTATGGCAAGGAGATTAAGTACTGCAGCAACCGCAAGGAGGAGAAGGACCACGGTGCTGACAAGGGCGCCATTCTTGGTTACAAGATTCAGGACGGCGATAGAGTTGTCATGATTGAGGATGTTACAACTTCGGGCAAGAGTATGGAAGAGACAGTACCTATCGTTAGAGCCCAGGGTGATGTTACTATCGTAGGCCTTATGGTTTCCCTCAATCGTCAGGAGTTCGGTCTTTCAGGAGATAGATCTAAGACCGCTTTAGATGAGGTTGCAGATACTTACGGTTTCAAGACAAGTGCGATTGTTTCAATGGACGAGGTAGTAGAGCACCTTTATAACAGACAGTGTCAGGGTAAGGTTGTTATCGATGACGAGATGAAGTCACGCATCGATGCTTATTACAAGGAGTATGGAGTAAACTAATGGCAAGAGTTTATAGACATAGGCACAACTCCTATAAGAGTCAGTCAAAGGCATTGCCTATAGAGGCCATGCATGCAGCAGGAGTTTCGCTTTTTTCTATAATTGTATATATAGCAATCATTATAGCCTCAGTATATCTTGCAGGTGAGACCCCTAAATGGTTAGGGGGCATAGCCTTCTTGGGATACTGTGCTGCTATTGCTGCCTTCGTTTATAACATTGGCCAGATGAAGACCAAGACAGAGCTAAAGTATCGTATTGCCTGCATGGCCATTAGTTTTGTGGCGATGGTAGTCTGGACAGTCACAATTATCATAGGGATGGTTAAATAATCAAATAAGGAAGAGATTATGGGTAAAACATTTTACAAGGAAACAGATGATATGCTCGAACGCTTTGAGCTTGTTACTGAGCGTATCTCTACAATAAAGGAAGACTCAGAGCTTCCAGCAAACATTCAGGGATTTTTCAATGAGGTAGCAGATTTTGTTATGTCTGTTTTACCTATTATGAACAAGGCTGCTAAGGGGCAGCTTGATGCCCGCTCTTTAGAGGAGTGTCAAAAGGATGCTGATAGCATCTTTGGCATTTTTAAGGATTCTGCTTATCAGCAGAGTTTTCTTTGTCCTACTTATGCGGTGGCTGAGCTTGGTCAAAAGCTAGGTGGGCCGTTATCTGCCATTTTCTACAAAATGACAGATATTATCCGTGCTGCTTTCGCAGGGCGCGTAGATATTTTTACTATTTATTGCGAGCTTTTCGTTCAGATTTATGGCGAGTGTCAGATGGAGACAGAGGACAAGTATCGCCGTCAGGGTGTTGTAGAGGCACTCTATTCTTTTGAGCATGACTATTGTCAATTATTCGTATCTGAGAGAATCATCTCAATGATCGACCCAGAGTACGATTTCTATACAAATATCATCAAAAAATCCGACTTAACTAACGACAAGTACCTTTATCAGTATGGTATGTATGTTGGGGAAAATGAAAAGAAAATAGCTGCACACTTACGCAGTATTCCACATGAGGATGTGGTAGCTATGGCTCGCACTTATGTTGAGGGTTATATCAAGGGCTTCGAGATGTCTGGCAAGGATATTTCTATCAAGGATACGGTTCTTATTGAGGCTCCAGTTGGATTTGAGCTTATGACAAGAGAGGCTATTAGACTATTTGACGAGGCAGGCCTTGCAGCGTCTACTCGTTTTGGTGGCACGACTTCTCGTGATATTTATTCGTCAGTGCCAAACAAGCAGTGTGTATATGACCACAAGTATGACAAGGCATACGTATGGGATAAGGGCTTGGCGGATAGGACTCTTGAGGTTACTAGGAACACATTTGAAAAACACAAAGAAGAGGCGGCCGTCTTTGGTGGCCCAGCAGTTATAGAGACATTTGGCGAGAAACCTTTTGAGCCAGTCAACAAGGAAGCCAATGCTAAATACACTGATAAGCAGGATGAACTCAACGTATATTTCATGAGCCAGAATGGGCAGATTACCAATCAGTATATTAAGGGTGAGGAGCGCAGCTTTACGATTATTGCTTATCCAATCCCAGAGATAGGCGACAAGTTTCAGGAGATTTTCAACGAGACAATCGCTATCAACACAATGGATTATGAACTTTACAAGAGCATTCAGCAGCACATAATCGATGTGCTTGACCAAGGCGAAAAGGTCCACGTTACAGGACGAGGCGACAATCACACAGATATTACTGTTCAGCTTCATCACCTTGACAACCCAGCAAAGCAGACTAACTTTGAGAACTGCGTTGCAGATGTAAATATACCTGTTGGAGAGGTATTCACAAGCCCAGTCTTGGAGGGCACAAATGGCGTACTTCATGTCACACAGGTTTATTTAAACGAGCTTGGTTATCGCAATCTTGAAATGAAGTTTGAGGATGGAAAGATTGTAGACTATACATGTAGCAACTTCCCTACAGAGGAAGAAAACAAAAAATACATCTTTGATAATGTTTTATTCAAGCATGAGACTCTTCCAATCGGTGAGTTTGCCATTGGAACCAACACAAGAGCTTTTGTAATGGGACAGAAGTATGACATTGCTGACAAGCTCCCAATTCTCATTGCAGAAAAGACAGGTCCACACTTTGCAGTGGGTGATACTTGTTATTCTCATGCTGAGGATGTACCTATGTACAACCCGGATGGAAAGGAATGCGTGGCAAGAGATAATTCATGCTCAATTCTTCGCAAGACAGATATTTCTAAGGCATATTTCAACTGCCATACAGATATAACTATTCCGTACTATGAGCTTGGTGATATCACCGTAATTACAGCGGATGGGAAGGAATTACCAATCATCGTAGAAGGACGTTTCGTAGTACCAGGTACGGAAGAACTTAATCTTGTTCTGGATCAAAACTTCTAGAATATTATTAATTATTTTGGAGTCTAAAAATAGCTAGTAGGCATCAAGCATTACAATCAATTAAATTAGCTTGTAGCTATCAAGCCTTGCTTGAGAGTGTAACAAGCTAGAGTACAGTAAGTTAATACTTGTAGCCGTAACTAGCGAGATATAAAATGGAGGATTAGTAATGGCAAAAGTTTCTATTGTTATGGGAAGTGACAGTGACATGCCTGTAATGGCAAAGGCTGTAGAGATTCTCGAAAAGTTTGGTGTAGATTATGAGATGAGAATTATCTCAGCACATCGTGAGCCAGATATTTTCTTTGAGTATGCAAAGGGCGCTAAGGATAGAGGTGTTCAGTGCATCATAGCTGGAGCAGGCAAGGCAGCTCATTTACCAGGAATGTGTGCAGCTTGTTTTGAGGGACCAGTTATCGGTATTCCAATGAAGACTAGCGATCTTGGTGGAGTGGATTCACTTTATTCAATAGTTCAGATGCCAACAGGTGTGCCAGTTGCTACAGTAGCAATTAATGGCGGTGCAAACGCAGGCCTCCTTGCAATCAAGATGCTTGCTATGGCAGATGCTGCTCTTGCAGCTAAACTCCATGATTTCATTGTTGACCAAAAGGAACAGGTGGAATCTAAGGATGCAAAATTACAAGGTGAAGGCTACAAAGCCTTTCTATAAAAGATTCCAATAAATGGTTATTAAAAGGAGAGAAACATGGATTACAAGAGTTCAGGAGTAGATATCGAAGCAGGATATGAGTCAGTGGAGCTCATGAAGAAATTTGTTAAGGGTACAATGAGACCAGAGGTACTTGGTGGCCTTGGCGGATTTTCAGGCGCATTTGATTTAAGCGCAATCAAAAACATGGATGAGCCAGTCCTTCTTTCAGGAACTGATGGCTGCGGTACTAAGGTTAAGCTTGCTTTTCTTATGGACAAGCATGACACAATCGGTATTGATGCAGTTGCAATGTGTGTTAACGACGTTGCATGTGCAGGTGGTGAGCCACTTTTCTTCTTAGACTACATTGCTTGCGGCAAGAATATACCAGAGAAGATTGCAACAATCGTAAGCGGTGTTGCAGAAGGATGTAAGCAGTCTGGCTGCGCCCTTGTAGGTGGCGAGACAGCAGAGCACCCAGGCCTTATGCCAGAGGAAGAGTACGATCTTGCAGGTTTTGCAGTAGGTATCGTAGATAAAAAGGATATAATCACAGGTAAGGAGCTTAAGGATGGAGACGTTCTCATTGGTATGGCTTCTACAGGTGTACATTCAAATGGTTTCTCTCTTGTTCGTAAGATTTTCGAAATGACAAAGGAAAGTCTTGATACATATTATAATGAGCTTGGCACTACACTCGGTGAGGCTCTCATTGCTCCAACACGTATTTACGTAAAGGCGCTCAAGGCTGTTAAGGATGCAGGCGTTAAGGTAAAGGCTTGCTCACATATTACAGGTGGTGGATTCTACGAGAATATTCCACGTATGCTTCCAGAGGGTAAGCGTGCTGTAGTTGAGAAGGATTCTTACGAGATTCCAGCAATCTTTAAGCTTATGGCCGCAAAGGGCAATGTGTCTGAGCAGATGATGTACAACACATACAATATGGGTCTTGGTATGATTGTTGCTGTTGACCCAGCTGATGTTGATAAGACAATGGAAGCTATGCGTTCTGCAGGCGATACACCTTACGTAGTTGGTAAGATTGTAGACGGCGAAAAGGGCGTAGATTTAGTATAGATGTTGGATTCCCTGTCAGCAAAGCTGACTGATGAGGGGAAATATCTGGATAGGAATAAGAGATGAAAATAGCTGTATGTGTATCTGGAGGCGGAACTAACCTTCAGGCGATAATTGACAAGATTGAATCAGGCGAAATTCATAACACTGAGATTGCAGTTGTTATTTCCAACAACAAAAATGCTTATGCCCTAGAGCGTGCTGCAAAGGCCGGTATCGAGGGTGTTTGCATAAGTCCAAAGGATTATGCTTCAAGAGCAGAGTTCAACAAGGCTTTCTTGGATAAGCTTAATTCTTACAATGTGGATTTGGTTGTGTTGGCGGGATTTTTGGTTGTAATCCCAGAGGAGATGATTCGCCAGTACAGAAACAGAATTATAAATATACATCCATCATTGATTCCAAGCTTCTGTGGTACAGGCTACTATGGCCTGAAGGTTCACGAAGGTGCTTTGGCTCGTGGTGTTAAAGTCACAGGTGCCACATGTCACTTTGTAGATGAGGGCACAGATACAGGCCCAATCATCCTTCAAAAGGCGGTAGAGGTATTAGATGGAGACACACCAGAGGTATTGCAGCGTCGTGTCATGGAAGAGGCCGAGTGGGTCATAATGCCCCGCGCAATTGACCTTATAGCACGTGGATGTGTCACGGTGGTAGATGGCAAGACCGTAATTACGGAGTAAAGCGTAACTAGTGAACTACATTAGGAGGATAAGGTTTAATGAAGGTTTTAATTGTAGGTAGTGGCGGTCGTGAACATGCAATTGCTCTTGCAGTTTCACGCAGCAAAAGAGTAGATAAAATTTATTGTGCACCAGGCAATGCAGGTATTGCAGAGCTTGCTGAGTGTGTAGATATCAAGGCTATGGAGTTCGATAAGCTTGTTGCATTTGCAAAGGAAAAGGCTATCGACTTTACTATCATTGGTATGGATGACCCACTTGTAGGTGGTGTCGTAGATAAGTTTGAGGAAGCAGGTCTTCGTTGCTTTGGTCCTAGAAAGAACGCAGCAATCATCGAGGGCTCAAAGGCATTCTCAAAGGATTTGATGAAGAAGTACAACATTCCAACTGCAGGATATGAGAACTTCACAGACCCAGAAGCAGCTCTTAAGTATCTTGAGACAGCAAAGTATCCAATCGTTTTAAAGGCTGATGGACTTGCTCTTGGCAAGGGTGTTCTTATCTGCGAGAATCACGAGCAGGCAGTTGCAGGCGTTGCTGAAATCATGCAGGACAAGAAGTTTGGTGACGCAGGTAACACAATGGTTATCGAAGAGTTTATGACAGGCCGCGAGGTTTCTGTTCTTTCGTTTGTAGATGGTAACACAGTTAAGATTATGTCTTCTGCTCAAGATCACAAGCGTGCAGGTGATGGAGATACAGGTCTTAACACAGGTGGTATGGGTAACTTCTCTCCATCTCCATTCTTCACAAAAGAGATAGAGGAGTTCTGCCAGAAGAATATTTTCCAGGCTACTGTAGATGCTATGAAGGCAGAAGGCAGAGAGTTCAAGGGGGTAATCTTCTTTGGTCTTATGCTTACAGACGAAGGTCCTAAGGTACTTGAGTACAATGCGAGATTTGGTGACCCTGAGGCACAGGTTGTTTTACCAAGGCTCCAGAACGATGTAATCGATGTTATGGAAGCTTGTATAGATGGTACTTTAGATAAGATAGATTTAAAGTTCTCTGACGAGGCAGCTGTATGTGTAGTCCTTGCTTCTGATGGCTATCCTGTAGCGTACGAAAAGGGATTTCCTATTACAGGCTTTGATAAGTTTAACAACAAGGATTATTTCTGCTTCCACGCTGGAACAGCTTTCAATGACAAGGGTGAGATTGTTACCAATGGTGGACGTGTTCTTGGAATCACAGCGCTTGGTAAGACTCTTAAGGAAGCTAGAGCAAAGGCTTACGAGGCCACAGAGTGGATTGAATTTGAGAATAAATATATGCGACATGACATCGCTAATGCCATCCTTTAACAAGAAAGTTAAAGGGATGGCATACCTAACGCAATCCTTTAACAATAACAAGACTGAGGCTATTTGCCTCAGTCTTTCGCAATTAAGTGGGGAAAAGAAATGAAATTTTTAAAACAGTTTTTAATCATCCTATTAATATCTTTGATAGGCGAAGCTTTAAAGGCAGTTTTGCCTTTGCCAGTGCCAGCAAGTATTTATGGCATGGTAATTCTGTTCATCTGCCTAGTAACCAAAGTAATCAAGCTAGATCAGGTGAGGGATGCGGGCAAATTTTTAATAGAGATTATGCCAGTAATGTTTATTCCTTCAGGTGTCGGTTTGATGGTATCCTGGGGAGATTTGCAGCCTATTTTGATTCCGGTTGCAGTGATAACTGTAGTTACCGTAATTACGGTAATGGGCGCAACTGGAGTTGTTTCGCAGTGGATTATTAGACGAGATAAGGAGAGATTAAATGGCTGAGTTTTTTAAAGAATCTGCATATATTGCAGTGGCAGTAAGCCTGATAGCCTATAGTTTTGGAAGCTGGCTCAAGCGCAAATTCAAGCTAGGATTACTTAATCCACTGCTTATTTCTATATTGTGTACAATTGCATTTTTGCTTGCGGTAAAAGTGGATTACGAGACATACAAGGGTGGCGCACAGGTGCTAACTTGGTTTTTAACCCCAGCAACAGTCAGCCTTGCCATACCTCTTTATGAGGAGTGGGAGTTGTTAAAGGCCAATGTTAAGGCGGTTGTTTTTGGCATCCTTTCAGGCGTAATCACAAGTCTTGTGACTATATTGGTGCTGTCAGTATTGTTGGGATTAAATCACAAGCAGTATGTTACCTTGCTTCCAAAATCCATTACAGTTGCCATGGGAATGGGGTTGTCGGAAGAGCTTGGAGGATATGTGATTATCACAGTATCAGTAATAGCTATTACAGGTGTTCTTGGCAATGTATTTGGAGAGGCTATCTGCAAATTGTTTAGAATCAAAGAGCCAATTGCAAAGGGGCTTGCTTTTGGAACAGCAACTCACGCTATCGGTACAGCTCGCGCTATGGAAATAGGCGAGGTAGAAGGAGCTATGAGCGGATTATCAATTGCGGTGGCAGGTGTGTTTACCGTGATTTTAGCACCGATATTTGCAACATTTTTTTAGAGAATTGGAATAGAAATGAGAATTATTTTATTAAGACATGGTCAGACAGACCTTAATGTACAAAAGAGATTACAGGGAAGCTCAGAAATCCCATTAAATGATAGAGGTAGGCAGCAGGCAAGACAGACTCACGATTTACTAGTGGAGCTTGGATTGATTCCAGATAAAATCATTTCCAGCCCTCTTGGAAGAGCCATCGAGACTGCTTGTTTGGCGGCAGGGATTAAAGTAGATTTACCTGATGGAGTGGAGCTTGTTGAAACTAACGCGCCTAAGGAAATTGAGGTAGACGAAAACCTTATTGAAATGGCCTTTGGTATATATGAGCAGCAAAATATGAACGAAGTTAATCCCGCATTTTTACATGAATGCTTTGACCATCCTGAGGGGTATAAGCCACCGGAGCAGGGCGAGTGCTACGATGATGTGGTTGCTAGAGCTAAAAATGTAATTGAGAATTTGCGCCAGCGAATAAATGCAAGAGAGTTTTCAAAGGATGCAATTATAATGCTTGTAAGTCATGGGGCGCTGAGTCACGGCATTTTTGAATACATCAAAAATACACCTAGGTCCGCCTACTGGGATGTGGATTTTAATAACTGCGCAATAGCAGAACTTTTCATATCCACAGATGGCAAATCTGACGATTATATATTTTTGTCAGATGGCTTTGAAAAGAACTGGTAGGTAGCTTATAGACAGTATTAAATTATTGTCATCAATGTTTTGTTTAGGTATAATTTTACTTGGAATGTTTAAAAAGGAGGAGAATGTTATGAACGAAAAAAAGATTAATGCTAAATGTGAAGTGGTTAAACTACTGCTGGTGTTTGCCATAGAGATATGTATAATGATTGGTACTACTGTTGTAGTGCAAGTATTGGAGACCACATCCAACAAGAGTATCTCAATGTTGACCATTTCAGTAGTAATTTATGCTTTGTTAATTGCAACAACCCTTGTTTATACATCTATAAAGGGCGAAAAGTTCCTGCCAAGTCTTGGTTTTAAAAAGATTAAGGCAAGCACAGTTTTTTTTACTGTTTTACTTACTATAGTTTCTGGACCAATGGTGACGTTTGCAAACCTTTTATCTCAGATGTTTGTTCCAAATACAGTACTACAGGCATCAGACGATATTTTAGGTTCTAACTTTTTAATGTCATTTGTTGCAACTGCGATAATTGCACCAATTGCTGAAGAGATTATCTGTAGAGGATTTTTTGCAAATAGACTTAGAAGATATATGCCTCTTTTGGCCACAGCGATAGTTTCTGCTTTGCTATTTGCAATTTTACATTTGAATATTAATCAGGCTTTCTACGCATTTGTGCTTGGTATAATATTTGTTTATGCAAACAACGCCAGTGGCAGTATTTTTACATCCATTATCATGCATATGCTTACTAATGGCGGAAATCTATTGTTACTATATTGCGTATCAAGATTTGTATCCCAGATGGGTGGCAATTTGGCTGAGCTAGCTGAGCAGGGAAGGGCAAATCAGAGTAGTATGGTTACTTCATTAGTATTCTTTGGCGTGCTTTCTATTGGCTCATTCTTCTTATCCAGAATGGTAATTAATGCTATAGCAAGAAATGAAGGTAATTTTCCAGAGACTAGCGAGGCACCAATTCAAGAAGGGGATGTAAAGGGGACAACAGAGGAGACAGAATAATGAATTTCCCAAAGGACCCAGTGATGCTACTTTCTGTAGTAAACACTGCACTTAGAGATTATTATAAAAGCTTTGAGGAGCTTGTAGAAGATAACGAGGTAGATGGCGATGATATCATCGCCAGACTTGCCTCTATTGATTATCACTATAATCCGGAGAAGAACCAGTTTAAGTAAGTTCATCTTCAAAAAATGATATTAACGTATTTACGTTAACATCTGAGTGTTCAACCTCTCTAGAATAGAGATAAATGGTTGAATTAAGAGACTGTGTAGAGTTAGCATGGTAAAGCATCATAAGCCACCTAGTGCTCTGCACTGCTATCATTGCACGGGCATAGATCTGCCCGTCGTAAACTGCACCGCAAAAATACGAAAACAAAAGACACTTCAATATTTTCTCAAAAACAAACTCTAAATCTTTATCTGGATACATGGCAAGACGCCATTGATTGCTACTTTCAGAAAAGGCTTTCCAATATTCCTTAGCGTCTCTAATGGACTTAGTCCAAGATTCCTCAAGTACTTCCATATTTATCAAAGCATCAAGGCTTTCTATGCAATATTCAAAGGATAGTTGAAGGCTGTCATCATCGTAGCTGATAGAATCCATTTCAAATATATCACCTTCATCATAAAGCTCCTGAAGCTTTAAGGCTGCAGTCGCAATGTAATCCATACGCTTTTGTAAAGGGATAGAATGGTCGCATGCAATTTCATGCATCTTATCCCTAGCGTACTCTAATTTATCAAAGACAATAAAGTCAAAATCCTCAAATTCATCAGGATTATCTATCCTATCATCCTCAGTTTCATCTATTGCAAAATCATATTCGAGCTCAAGCAACATCCGTGTAGCCTCTGGACAGGAAAGAGATAGAGAGTACTCTCTAATGTCCTGAAACTCCTCTATATGGCGAGGATATAATCTGCAGGTATCGCACAAATAATCCTCCCCGAGAGTGGAGTGCAAATCGCAAAGGCCGTTGTCATTTAACATGCTGCATCTGTGATTGTTTTGCAAAAAGCAATCCTCATTATAATCAATGGAAGATTTTAATCTATCTGCAAAATCCCCAGTGGTCTTTAAATATTTGTCGATGCTGTTATCGTCAATCATAATCTGCCAACCAACGCAGCAGCTTTTAGGGCATTTATCTGCGATACATTTGAAGTTGCGATAATCCTTTTGAGTTCTGTAAATCATATGTCACCTCTTTATATTAGCTGGATTAATGTTACCACGGCAAAGATGAGCATACAATACTTGACAACTATTCTTGTCATATTGTATTATGGGTATCGGAGGATGACAAGTATTCTTGTCAAAGTGACATATATAGTTGTCATGAAAGGAGTATTGATATGCCACTAATTAATCATCTCAAGGAGCAACGTGCTCGCCTGGGGGTTAATCAGCAGGAGATGGGTGCTCTTGTTGGCACTAGCCGTCAGACAATTAGTCAGATTGAGCGAGGAGATTACTCGCCATCAGTTACTCTAGCATTAAAGATTGCCAAGAAGTGCAATGTTAGAGTGGAAGATATTTTTGAATATGTTGAAGAATAGCATAAGAGTTGGATTAATATTTTTGAAAGTGAGGGATGAAGATGGAAAGTTTAAAAAATAAAAAATACAATTCAGAGGTTATAGTCACATTTGTTGCAGTCATATTTGCAATTATGTTCGCATCTGCAATTTTGGGAGTGATCTTTTACGTAATAAATTATTACGGGATTAAAGATAATATAGCAACCACATTTAAAGGTGCATTACTAACATGGTTACCTGTAGCAATCTTGACTTGTAGTTGTCTAGTTTTTCTGGTTTGCCTGTATCTTTATGCTAAAAGCAGCAAACTTGCTAAGAAATGGGATGGAGAGGATGAAATCACTATTGATAAGCTAGAGCATGATTTGTTTTTAGTAAATGCTATAAGTAATATAACGGTAGTACTAATTTTATTATTTGCTGGATTAAACTCTTGTGTTGGATTTGAGGCTGCATCCCATGTGGCTAGTACAGTAATAGGTATTATTGCTATTATGTTTACGATAATTTGGACAACTGCACTACAGGGTAGAGTAGTTTCACTTGAATATGAGTTAAAGCAAGACTGCTATGCTAATGTGTTGGATTTTGGCTTTTACAAAAGAATGTTTGAAGGCAAAGATGAAGGCCAAAAGATGATTATATATAAGTCAGCTTATGAGGTATATAAGAGTCTTGTTTGGATAAATGCTGTAGCTTTTTTAGTAGCGAACTTTGGCAATAGATTTTTTGAAACAGGTATTATGGCAGTCATCCTGATTTGCTTATCATGGTTGGCTGAAACCATTATATATTTTAGGGCAACGTATAAATATAAAAATAAGGGAAGAGAGTAGAGGAGTTATTAAAAAAATAATGGAGGTATCTCATGGAGAAAAATGAGAAGAAAAGGTTGGTTGTGTTTTTGGCGATAGCTTATGGAGTGACTATCGTACTAAACGTATTAATGTATTTTGGAATACAGGCGGGAAGGGATTCATCGTTGTTAGTACAAACGCAGATGACTACGCCAGCATGCGGCGTAATATTAGGCCTGTTGTTGTATGGAAACAAGGATAAGAAAATGCCAAAAGCATTTTTTATAACATATATTGCTTTTTCAGCAATCATGTTACTAGTCAGCATCGTAAATCTTTTTGTTGAACCTACTATGATAAAGACTGCTTCGAGTGAGGCTCCACTGTTATCGGTTTGCTTTTTATATATAATCTACGCAGCTAGTGTGGTAGTCTACATTCTTTCTTGGGTATGCGGCAAGGAAAAGAGAGCAAATGCTGGATTAAGCCGTAACAAAGTAGGTTTAAGCATAGGACTTTTAGTATTATTTTTAGTTGTATTTATAGCAAGATTTTACATTTCTGGTTTAGTAAGTGATAATAGCTCAGAACTAATAGCAACTTATAATGATTTATTCACAAATATCTATCTTTGGAGGGCGGTAGCAATCATTGCAGCTTCATTCTTTATAAGCTTTTTTACAATTTTTGGCGAAGAGTATGGATGGAGATATTATTTGCAACCAATTTTGCAGAATAAATTTGGTAAAAGATTAGGCATCTTAATTTTAGGCGTTGTTTGGGGATTATGGCATGCTGGGTTAGACTTTATGTTTTACACAAGAACATCTGGTCCACAGATGCTTGTAAATCAAATCGTTGGCTGTATTGGCATAGCAATCTTCCTAGGATATGTTTACATGAAGACTAATAATATTTGGCTAGTTACGCTGATGCATTTTCTTTGGGATGGATTACTTCAGATGATAACACCTTTAATTAGCGAAGATGGAAGTGGAATCACAAATATGGAGTTGAAATGGTCTGATATTCCAGCGGCTCTTATTTGTGATATTGTCCTTATAGTGTTTATATTTGCTCCAATCTATGGCAAAAAGAAAAAGGCTACTATGGAGCAGGTTGAAGTGGTTGAATAATTTTATAAATAATCTCATTATTTGTGCTGCTTATTTTAGATAAATCCTTCCACTATCCGCAAAATTGCGGATGGTGGGAGGATTTTTTACCTTATAGGAAATTGCTTTGCAATCTCCTATAAGGTAAAAAACACACTTCGTGTGAAATATGTGTCTCGGCGACAGAAGAATTTATTTGCTTACAGCAAATGTCGCCTCGCACTGCTGGAGTTTTGCGTAGCAA
>JAILGH010000088.1 GCA_024697025.1 Pseudobutyrivibrio sp. | reverse complement strand
CTTAAGACTGTTGGCTCCGTTGTTATTTTTCATGTCATTATATAGCAAAGTATAGGTCTTCCCCAAATCACAGTAAGTCAAATCAAGGCCTTCAAATGTAGTACGATTAGCCACACCATTGGCAATCAGGTAGTCGTTAGTGACGCTGATTTCCTGTATCACATCCAGATCACGGACGTACATGCTGTAGCATCGCTTTTCGGTGATGCCGTATTTGTCTGTATAGTCTCCAAAGAAATACTTTGGATGGCGATAAGGCACGTCGACGCACTGCTCCACATAGTGGCCGAAGGTGATTCCCTGGTGAGCCTCTATATCAAAGAAAAGCTGCTTGCCATCGTTGTCCCTTAAATATGTGAAAGGTCCTGCATCTCCCCAGGCATCCTGATTGGTCATAGCTGCAAGCCTGTGGGCATTTTTGCCCCAAACCATAAATGAATACATTGGATGCTTGGTGCGGATAAAATCTTTGCGATTCTTTAAAATCCAATTGTTGAGGGCTCCGACTTCACCCATTGTATTGTAGTAGTCAAATCCTTTGCCTCTGCAAAAGTCCCATGAAAATACAGGAAAAAGCAGGGTACCGTCCTCTCCCACAACTTCCTGTAACGTATTTACGAATTCATCTAAGAATCCATCTCGATCTTTAATCTTGACGCCGCATTCCTGCTTTGCGATAAATAGCAAATTGGTAATGTCTGAGGCGACGTAAACCATGTCGCCGGATTGCACCCCTATGTATGCCAGGGATGATTTAAACTTTGTAAATAATTCTTTTGTTTCCATAAATCTTATTTTATATCTTTTGGTTTTCTGTTGATTAATTCTAGTCCTTAATGTATTCCATTATAGTAACGACAAATATTTACGACTTTATCTCTATCAAGCCATTAGCATAAAGCTTATCCACTATTTCAATAAGCTCCTTTACTGGCACACCGGTAATCTCCGAAATGCCAATCAAATCATTGCGGCCATCGGCATATGTCATGAAATACATCATTGCCATTACCGCATCATAGCTGCCCTTCTTGCTGACTGTAGGGAAAAGCCCGCGCTTGCCAAGCTGTGGCTCGCATGGCTGAGTCATCACGTAGTACTTGTTGTATTCTAAGGCGTCCACCACCTGAGTCATAACCTGATAAGCTCCCTCAAACCCCTCTGGGCTAATGAAGTCCATATCGTCGGCACTGGTGTGATACTCTGGATACTCGCCAAACTTGCTGCGGCAAAAGCAAACCACAGGCAAATCAACACCGGCCGAATTATACTGACGCTCGTCAGAACCACGCTTCAAAAAGCTGTAATCACTGAATTGATTGCTGGTATGTGTCTTTAAAACATTGGTAAGGACACGGTCTGCAAGTGTATCGGCATACTTGCTGTGAACAATGGAATAATCCTTGTTGTCACCTACGCAAGACATGTTGAATCCAGCCACGATGTGGTCCTTCATATGCTGAAGGTGCCCCTCGGTTGCAAGATATGTGATTGCCCCGATCGTCTCTGGAATAATGATAAATCTGTATGTGTAACGACGCTGCTTCAGGCTCTTGACATAGTTAATAAGCTGACACATAAGCACTGGGCCCGACACCTCGTTATTGGCCATTGAAGGATGGCAGTCATAGGTGGAAAAGAAGATTTCCTCATCTGTTTCACCCGGCAAAACAAGCTGTGCATATGTAAGGTTTCCGTCGAAAAGCTCAGAATCGATATACATGTGATAACGCCCTGGCTTTAAGCTGTTAAGCTGAGTCTGACTCATACAAAAACCGTAACGCTCCTTGTAGTAGCTGGTAACGTAAGGTATAACATCTGGCTGCTCTGGCAGTGTGAATACATGCTGCTTTAGCTCATCCAAATCCACCCATTCATCCACAGGAGTGGAGTAGCCCATAACATGAAGATTAGTCACGGCCATATCGCATATACGATTTCCAGCTTCATCCTCAATGTATGCCTCGTTGATTTTCCATTCCTTTGGCACAGTCCAGTCAAAAACCTGGGTGCCGCTAGGAACGTTTTTTATTTCAAATGTAACGCCATCGTCTCCTGCTATACGCTTGGAACACATATCAAGAGTCTGGCGAACACCCTCGCCGGTGATGCTTCTATTAATTGGAAAAAGCTCACGGGCGAAGGAGTACATATCATTTCCTGTCATGTTTTTTACTCCTCCCCTAGTTTTACAATAAGCTTGCCATCTACAACTGCTATGGCGCCATCATTAGGGTAGGTTGGCATTGCCTTTACTGTCGGATTGTCAGCGTATGTGCCGTCATCCTCGATAAGGAGTTCATTGCCGAATCCCAAGTGCTCCTGCATAAAATATCGAGAACCACCGTAAGTGATTATATCTGTAAAACGTGGGAACTTCTCCAACTTGACCGCCTCAAGCTGATCCACATTGTCAATCTTGGCGTTGGTGCCATCATCCAAATCATTCCAGCCTACAAAGACGATTTCCATATCATCCTCAAAGTCTGGTGCAGCCTTGATGTTGGCTACAAGCTCAGTGTAGTAAGCTGTGGCCTGCTGCTCTGCCAAATCCGCCTTGAAATAGGCTGCATTATCTAAATAGATGTAGCCCAAAACAATAACTGCCATGGCAATTATCTGAATCCAGGTAAAACGCTTGGTAACGCCTACAATCTTGTCATAGAAAACAGAATCCTGCTCCATAAACTCAATTAAAATCACTGGAATGATAAACACAAAAATATTGCCATAAAGCATCAGGCTATCCACGTGATAGTCTGGGCTTGTGGAAAGC
>JAILGH010000087.1 GCA_024697025.1 Pseudobutyrivibrio sp. | reverse complement strand
CTTAAGACTGTTGGCTCCGTTGTTATTTTTCATGTCATTATATAGCAAAGTATAGGTCTTCCCCAAATCACAGTAAGTCAAATCAAGGCCTTCAAATGTAGTACGATTAGCCACACCATTGGCAATCAGGTAGTCGTTAGTTACACTGATTTCTTGAACCACATCTAGGTCACGGACGTACATGCTGTAGCATCGCTTTTCAGTTATGCCGTACTTGTCAGTGTAGTCTCCAAAAAAATACTTTGGATGGCGATAAGGCACGTCAACGCACTGTTCAACATAGTGGCCAAAGGTAATTCCCTGATGAGCCTCTATATCAAAGAAAAGCTGCTTGCCATCGTTGTCCCTTAAATAGGTAAAGGGACCTGCATCGCCCCAAGCATCCTGGTTGGTCATAGCTGCAAGCCTATGGGCATTTTTACCCCAAACCATAAATGAATACATCGGGTGTTTGGTTCGGAAAAAATCTTTGCGATTTTTCAAAATCCAATTATTTAGGGCTCCAACTTCGCCCATTGTGTTGTTGTAGTCAAATCCCTTGCCCCTGCAAAAATCCCAAGAAAATACTGGAAATAGCAAGGTGCCATCCTCTCCTACAACTTCTTGTAACGTATTTACGAATTCATCTAAGAATCCGTCTCTCTCCTTAATCTTAACGCCGCATTCCTGCTTTGCTATGAAAAGTAAATTGGTAATATCTGAAGCAACATAAACCATGTCGCCTGCTTGCACCCCTATGTAAGCTAGGGATGATTTAAACTTAGTAAATAATTCTTTTGTTTCCATAATTATTAATCTATTCCAACAAACTGACGTTGCAGTTTAATTATTCTTGTCAAATTCTTTTATCTCAATCAATCCATTATCATAAAGCTTATCTACTATTTCAATAAGCTCCCTTACTGGCACGCCGGTAATCTCGGAAATACCAAGCAAGTCATTACGGCCATCGGCGTAAGTCATAAAATACATCATTGCCATTACCGCATCGTAACTGCCCTTCTTGCTGACGGTAGGGAAAAGTCCGCGTTTGCCAAGTTGTGGCTCACATGGTTGAGTCATCACATAATACTTGTTGTATTCCAATGCATCCACCACCTGAGTCATGACCTGATAAGCCCCCTCAAATCCCTCTGGGCTAATGAAGTCCATATCATCAGCACTAGTGTGGTACTCTGGGTACTCTCCAAACTTGCTTCGACAGAAACAAACTACTGGCAAATCAACCCCTGCAGAATTGTACTGACGCTCATCGGAACCACGCTTCAAAAAGCTATAATCGCTAAATTGATTGTTGGTATGTGTCTTTAAAACATTGGTAAGAACGCGGTCTGCAAGTGTATCGGCATACTTGCTATGCACAATAGAATAATCCTTGTCATCACCAACACACGATAAATTAAATCCAGCTACAATGTGGTCCTTCATATGCTGAAGATGGCCTGCGGTTGCAAGATAAGTAATCGCACCAATTGTCTCAGGAATAATGATAAATCTGTATGTGTAACGACGATTCTTTAAGCTCTTAACATAGTTTATCAGCTGGCACATAAGCACAGGGCCAGATACCTCGTTGTTGGCCATTGAAGGATGGCAATCGTAGGTTGAAAAAAATATCTCCTCTTCACTTGAGCCTGGCAAAACAAGCTCAGCGTAAGTAAGATTACCATCGAAAAGCTTGGAATCAATGTACATATGATAGCGCCCCGGCTTTAGACCATTAAGCTTGGTCTGGCTCATGCAAAAACCATAGCGCTCCTTGTAGTAGCTGGTAACGTAAGGTATAACATCTGGCTGGTCTGGCAACGTAAATACGTGCTGCTTTAGCTCTTCCAAATCCACCCACTCATCTATAGGAGTTGAGTAGCCCATAATGTGAAGATTAGTTACAGCCATATCGCATATACGATTTCCTGCCTCATCCTCGATGTATGCCTCGTTAATCTTCCATTCCTTTGGTACAGTCCAATCAAACACCTCCGTACCACTAGGAACATTTTTTATTTCAAATGTAACGCCGTCCTCTCCCGCAATATAATCGCTACACATAGCAAGAGTTTGGCGGACGCCTTCGCCTGTGATACTTCTATTAATTGGAAAAAGCTTCTGAGCGAAGGAATACATTTCCTGTCCTATCATGAATTACCTCGTTTCTGTTTCACCTAGTTTTACTATAAGCTTCCCATCTACCACTGCGATAGCCCCATCATTAGGGTAGGTTGGCATTGCCTTTACTGTCGGATTGTCAGCGTATGTGCCGTCATCCTCGATAAGGAGTTCATTGCCGAATCCCAGGTGCTCCTGCATAAAATATCGGGAACCACCGTAAGTGATTATATCTGTAAAACGTGGGAACTTCTCCAGCTTAACCGCCTCAAGCTGATCCACATTGTCAATCTTGGCGTTGGTGCCATCATCCAAATCATTCCAGCCTACAAAGACGATTTCCATATCATCCTCAAAGTCTGGCGCAGCCTTGATGTTGGCTACAAGCTCAGTGTAGTAAGCTGTGGCCTGCTGCTCTGCCAAATCCGCCTTGAAATAGGCTGCATTATCTAGATAGATGTAGCCCAAAACAATAACTGCCATGGCAATTATCTGAATCCAGGTAAAGCGCTTGGTAACGCCTACAATCTTGTCATAGAAAACAGAATCCTGCTCCATAAACTCAATTAAAATCACTGGAATGATAAACACAAAAATATTGCCATAAAGCATCAGGCTATCCACGTGATAGTCTGGGCTTGTGGAAAGC
>JAILGH010000024.1 GCA_024697025.1 Pseudobutyrivibrio sp. | reverse complement strand
GAAATTGCTTTGCAATCTCCTATAAGGTAAAAAACACACTTCGTGTGAAATATGTGTCTCGGCGACAGAAGAATTTATTTGCTTACAGCAAATGTCGCCTCGCACTGCTGGAGTTTTGCGTAGCAAAACTCTTTCTTGTTTTATAGGAAATTACTTTTCAATATTTTATGAAATACGCACAATACTTGTAAAAAATGGTATTATATAGAAATTTCCCAACAGGAAAACGATGTTATTAGGCGGAAATAAATCGGGTTAAAATATTAAGAAAATATTAAATATCTGCCAAAATGTGTCAAATTATGACAAAAATGTTGCATTTTTAATCGATTTATATAATAATGTCATAGTGAAATGTTAATTCATAAGAATTAAATTCAAAAAAGGAGATTAATATTATGAAAGATGTTGCAAAAAAATGGCTGAAGAGAATATTGATAGTTGTAGGGATAATTTTCGGCCTATTTGTTGCTCTATTTATTTGGGCATTGTTTAGTCCTGACACCGAGGAGGGCGGAACTCGGGAGAGTAATGCAGCCACATGGAAAACAAATAGAGGTACCTCTATGAATGTAGACCAAACAAGTGGTGATTTTAATGTGGATCGTTTTGTGCCAGATGTTAAACCAGAAATTGGCGATGAGGATACATGGACGATTCTTGTTTATCTGTGTGGATCAGATTTGGAGTCAGATGGTGGTGGTGCTACAGTCGATTTTTCTGAGATGTTAGATTTAAAAGAAACAGATTCAGTAAGATTTGTTGTGGAGACCGGTGGAGCAAAACAGTGGCAGAATGAAGCAGTTAAAAATGACAAATTAATGCGTTTCGTATCTGTACCAGGAGATATGACAATAGAGGAAGAGTTACCTCTTGCAGGAATGGGTGAGAGTCAGACTTTTTCAGATTTCGTTACTTGGGGTGTAGAGAACTATCCATCTGAACATATGGGTGTTATCTTATGGGATCACGGTAGTGGTAGTATCAATGGTGTATGTTTTGATGAGACTACAGAAGAATGTGATTCATTAACTCTGCCAGAGATGGATAAAGCTTTATTTGATAGCTATAGCAAGACCGGTCGAAAGTTTGATTTTATTGGTTTTGATGCATGTTTGATGGGAACAGTCGAAAATGCAAATATTTTGGCTACTTATTCAGATTACATGTATGCTTCTCAAGAGCTAGAGCCAGGAACCGGTTGGGATTACACTGCTATTGGTGATTTCCTCTACAAAAATCCTGATGCAAATGGTCTTGAGCTTGGAAAAGCTGTCAGTGATAGCTATATGAAGAGCTGCGAATCCATTGACGAAGGATATGATGCTACTTTTTCTGTAGTGGATCTTTCCAAGATTGATAATTTCAATGCCAAGTTTAATACTTTTTCTAAATCGCTTTTTGAAGCCGGAGGCGATGATGCCAAGCTTGGTGAGATGGTCCGTGGCATTGTATCTACTGATAATTTCGGTGGTAACAATAAGAACGAGGGTTACACTAACATGGTAGATTTAGGCGGTATATTGGATGCATGTGCACCTTATACACAGGGCGCTGATGAGGCAAAGGCTGCATTGAAAGAGGCGGTTGTATATTCAGTAAATGGTACAACACATGCCAATGCATCTGGACTTTCAATGTATTACCCATTAAGTATTCAGGGTTCTAACGAGCTTGAGATTTTCGGTAGTGTTTCCCTTAATCCATATTATCTTGCTTTTGTAGATAGACATGTTCAGTCTGCTGCAGGAACTGTTGCTGAGGGAGGCTATTCAGATGATGCTCTCTTTAATGCAGATGGTGCTTGGAACTATGGTGAAAACTTAGAGGAAGGCCACTGGTCTGGTATTGATGACTATGAAGCCACAGGCGAGAGCCAACTCATTACATTTGCTCATGCACCAGCTTTGGATGCTGATGGTATCTACTCATTTGAGTTGGATGTAAATGGTTATAATAATGCATCAGAAGTTCACTCTGTAGTATTCCAGTATATGCCAGAAGGAAAGGACATAATTTGCTTAGGTTATACAAATGACTGGGCAGGCGACTGGCAGACGGGAAAATTCTCAGATAATTTTGATGGCAGATGGTTAGCACTTCCAGATAATCAGAAGCTTGCTTACTATGTGATTGATGAAACAGACGATTACTTAGTATATACATGCCCTATTTATTTAAATGGCGAAAAGACTAATTTACGTATAAGACACTATTTTGGTGACGAAGGTAGACTTGAAGTAGAAGGCGCTTGGGATGGTCTTAATGAATATGGCGCTGCTTCAAGAGATGTAGTTAAGATTAAAGAGGGCGATGTAATCGTTCCAGCTTATGAGTCATATAATATTTTTGATGATAATGCAGAAGGCGAATATAACGGTGGTGAGTATGTAGTAGGAGCTGACTTTAATGTATGCTACGACTATATGTCAGAGGCACATTACTTATTTGCATTTGATATCGTAGATATTTATGGCGATTCTTACACAACTGATCCAGTTATGTTTGACGTAGATGCAAATGGTCAGGCTAGTTTCTACGAGTCATTGGAAGATGCATTGATTCAAAACGGAATTGTAGAATAAAAGTTGTCTTTAAAGGGAAGGATAATGTATATGAAGAATAAAATATTGCTACTAGCTATGACTTTGATTTTTACTAGCTCAGTATTTGTGGGCTGTGGAACCGAAGAGGAACCAGCTAGTGATACAATTGGTGCTGTAAGCGGAACAGTCACTGTGGAAAAACCTTCGACCCAGGAGGAACCTCCTGTTGAAAACCAAATGGTTGAAACTATATCTGATGATTCTGGCTCTTGGCATGAGTCATCAGAAGAAGAGATTACAGAAAAAATGATAGTATGTTTCTATCAGGTGCCTGATGCAACTAATGTTAGATACAGTCTAAATGAAGAGGCTAATATGGCACAGATGGAATTTGAATATGAAGGTTTGAATTATACAGCAAGATTAAAGGAATCCGATGAGTTTGAGGATATCTCAGGTTGCAATTATGCATGGACCTCTGAGAAGGATATTACGATGTCAGGCTTTCCTGCCAAGGTAAAAAGATATGTTGGTGCTGATGAAACAGTCGATGTAGTATTATGGCAAATCAAGGAGGCTGGATATGTATTTTCACTATCAACATCAGCTCCGGACTTAGAAGGATTTGACATTACAGAAGTTGCAAACAATAAACTTGTTTGGGATGCACCTGAGGAATAAAGCTTAAAAGAAAAAGCGATGGTCACATTAGAGTGATCATCGCTTTTATAGTTAAAAAGAATTAGTGGTGATGACGGTGTGAGCCCCATCTATTGTTATGTCTAGAATTATCTCTGCCTGAACCGTGGTGAGAATGTCTATCAAATGGATTTTTCTTATCTGAGTCTTTGTCATCATCAGTCTGTGAACCTTCTGAATCATCTGGCTCTTCTATAGTAGCATCAGTACCATCATTTTCTGTTGGCTCTTCTGTAATTACATCGTCCCCTGTGTCTGTTGTCTCGTCAAGTGTTGCGTCATCCTGAGGGTCTGTCTCTGTTGTCTCGTCGTCTTTATCATCATCTGTTTCAGCTGAAACGATATTTCCATCTTTATCAACTGTAGGAAGTGGCTGGCCATTTACAAATGCATCGTGCTGCATTGCTGTGAATTCACCAACATTGATTTTGTTTTCACGAATGGCATTTACAAGGTTAAGAATGTTTTCATCAGGTTGAATTCCATTCTCGAGATCGGCCAATTTAATAACAAAACTATCTTGAATCTTTTTCGTTGAATTATCAATTACAACAACATCAAGAGCATCCAGTCTGATGCCGCCTGCCAAAATAGGCTCACCTTCTTCGCCGGATGTTACCACTACATGCGCGTGACCATCAAGGATAAGGTCAATAGGATTTTTGCCGTTGTATCTAGCATCGTTTTTTACATCGTTGTAGAAGTCAATACTTCTGTTTCCAGTAAGGGAACTTCTATTACTTTTTGTTTTTAAACCTAAGTGTGTTATAGGTATTATAATATCTGCTCCGTCATGTAAAAGCTTGTCGATTTGGTTCTTTCCACAATCGAACATTTCCTGTTTCTCTTTAACTTCATGATTTCCTGCCTTTTTACTTTCAGTCTCTGGTGCAGTCAAGCCAAAGAAACCAATTTTGACTTTTGAATCATCATCTATACCATAAAGAACTCGCTCTGTATAAGCAGCTTTACCAGTATCTTTTTTAAATACGTTGGCACTAATACGTGTAAAATTGGCATTAGTAAGAATTTCCTCTAAGGAAGCAAGCTTATTTTCATACTCATGATTACCAATTGTGACATAATCGTAGCCCATAGCGTTCATTACCGTAACAGCACTTAAACCATTATTGTTATTAATGTATTCATACTCTTCTGGAGCATCAGGTTTTTCTTTATGCTCTTTAGCGTAACTGAAGTCACCACCGTCTATTAGGACGACATCAGCACCCTGATCCTTTAATTTATTTTCTAAAGCGGTAACATAAGGCAATTTAATAAGTGCCCCGTGGACGTCTGTCGTATGAAGAATAACAGTCTTTCCTGCTGAACCTTCATTTAAAAGATGGCTGACAGTTTGATTATTTACAGTTTTAGAAGCATAAATTTCTGATCCGTCTTCCAATTTATAAGCACAAGCTGTTCCTGATGCAATTGGACTGGCGAAAAGTGCACCGACTAATGCTAAAGACGCAAAAGTTCTTAATAATTTTTTCTTCTTCATTTCGTTCTAATCCTCCTCTGTTGTAAAAAAATGTTTAGTAGTTCTATATATGTAAAGGCTTTGCTAAAGGGCAAAACCGATTTTTCGAAGATTAAGAAACTTAGCCACAGTTGTGGCTAAATGTGAAAGAACACGACGATTTATTTGTAACAGAAATGTAATAAAATGTCAAATATTTGACATCTTCTCCGGGGAATAGATGATATTATAGAAAGATATTTTATGCAATTTATATCTGCTGCTAAGGTTCAGATTATTGACAAAACGTGTAAAAACTATTATTCTTAGTGTACTATATACAATAGTACAGTTAGCGAAGGAGGAATAATATGAACAAGAAAATAATGCTAATTGCTATGACGATGATTTTTAGTTTATCAACTCTTTTTGGCTGTGGAGCAAAAGAGGAAAATACAATAAGCGAAGATGCCGAGGCAGAAAGCCTTACTTCTGAAAATGATGCCAGTGATTCAACACAGGTGGCAAACCCTTGGAGAGAATCATCAGAGGAAGAGATTGGTCAAATAATGGGAGCAGGCTTTTATCTTGTTGATGGAGCAGAAAATACCAGATTTAGCATTAACGAAGAGCAGAAGATAGCTCAGATGGATTTTGAGTTGGACGGCTTGAAGTATACAGCGCGTTTTAAGGCAGCCAACCAGCTTGAAGATATTTCTGGTTGCAATTATGAGTGGACTTCAGAAGAAGACTGCGAATTGAGAGGTTATGCAGCTCAGGAGAAGAGATATTTAGGCTCTGATGAGAATGTTGATGTTATTATTTGGTTTATAGATGAGGCTAAATATGTATTTTCATTATCAACTTCAGCGCCTGATTTAGATGGATTTGATATTACAGCTGTTGCAGAGAGCCTTGTATGGGATACAGGATTATTAGAAGATTACGCAGAGAATTTTTTAGAGGAGCAGTCAGGCAAATTTGATTTCAAAAGTTATGATGAAGCTATTTCATGCTTAGAGAAGGGCCAAGGTTATGCCTACGCTGATGTTGATGGTTATGACGGAAAGATACTTTTAGTCTCAGACCAGTTATATGATAACGGTTCAGGCAAGATGGTTTCAATAAATGTTGTTGCACTTCGTGAGAAAGATGGAGTTGTGGATATGGCTGGATATGCTGATGGTACTGACAAGGATTATCCATTATCATACGGTGATGGCGAACTTTGGTCTTGTGGTAAGGATGAATGCAGCGTATATTTCATGAACAACAATAATTCTTTGATTTACAAGGCAGAGATTAGCGCAGATGCAGACTATTACGGCTTCTATAGAGAAAAACCTTCAGATGACGGCGAGGAACTTTCTGGCGATAAGGGCAAGGAAGTTTTTGAAAAGCTACAAAAGGAAGGCGCTAACAAAAA
The DNA here is from genome assembly GCA_024697025.1 of Pseudobutyrivibrio sp. Taxonomy (GTDB): domain Bacteria; phylum Bacillota; class Clostridia; order Lachnospirales; family Lachnospiraceae; genus Pseudobutyrivibrio. Next base: position 62,015 of record JAILGH010000024.1, on the reverse strand, counting down.
GCCAGTTGAATTTACAGTTGTAGAATAAAAGGATAAGACATGCGATACCCAGAATTTATTAAAGAAAACGGTACTATAGGCCTTGTAGCTCCATCCTTTGGATGTTCATTTGAACCATATAAGAGCTGTATGGATGCAGCAATTAAGCGATTTCAGGGGATGGGCTATACAATTATAGAGGGGCCAAATTGCAGAAAGAGCGATGGAATAGGTATCAGTTCAACTCCGGAAAACTGCGGCAGAGAGCTTACAGATTTTTATGTAAGCCAAGACAACGATATGTTAATTACCTGCGGCGGCGGTGAGCTTATGTGTGAGACTTTGGACCATGTGGATTTTGATGCTATTAATGAGGCGAATCCAAAATGGTACATGGGCTATTCGGACAATACCAATTTCACTTTTCTGCTTAACACAATCTGCGATGTTGCTTCTATCTACGGGCCAAGTATTGGGGCTTTTGGTCAAAGTCAGCTTCATAAATCTTTGGAGGACACTATAGATTTAATCACTGGCAAGACCTTGACAGTGGAGGGATACAACAAGTTTGAAATTGAATCCTTAAAGACTGAGGATAATCCCTTTGCCACTTTCAATGTGACTGAAAAGAAAGAGTTAAAGCAATTTTTGGGACAGGCTCAGGTTAATCGACTCCCTGATTTTTCTGGAATAATTACTGGGGGATGTCTTGACTGCTTGGCTAACCTTGTTGGGACTAAGTACGATAACGTGGATTCATTTAATGAGAAATATAAGGACACGGGCGTTATTTGGTTTATTGAAGCCTGCGATTTAAATGTGATGTCGATTAGACGCGCCCTTTGGAACTTGGATAGAGCAGGTTGGTTCAAGAATGCAAAGGGATTTATTGTGGGACGTCCTTTGGCTGCTTGGAAGGAAGAGCTGATGGGACTTGATCAGTACACAGCTGTTACAGGAATTCTTGGAAAATACAACGTTCCTATGCTAATGGATGCGGACGTGGGACATTTGGCACCAATGGTACCTATTATCTCTGGAGCCTACACGACTGTAAGTACTCAAGGCGATAATATAACATTGAACTATTCCCTTAAATAAAGGGATTTTTAGGCATTCTCCACCAAAAGAGCACCCCTTTTATAGGTAATTATGGCAAAATATACAAAATATTATTGCAGCTGCCTATAAGATGTGTTATTGTCTGATAAATTGTAACATATCCGTAATAAGTTACGGGTAAGACAGTAGTATCTTTAAAGGGGGTAGTGAAATGAAAAAGTTTTACAAACTGGCAGCGTGTGCTGCCTCGCTTGCGCTGTCCATCAGCGTGACATCTTTGACAGCTAATGCATATGTGAGATTCGAAGGAAATCCACCGGATGCAACAGGCAAAACCTTGACACTTAAAATGGCCAACACATATGAGAACTTGGCTATTTCAGGTGTAGTTAAGGATGGGGTATTTGATGACTATTCTGATTTGTATGGTATGAAAACCAGAGATGGAATAGAAATCAACGCAGGCAATCTCAAGGACATTTGGGTGAATGCCCACAATTGTAATCCTCAGTATAAATGGGGAGATTGGACATATGGTGTTTACGAGTTGGACTGCGTGTACAATGATGGAAGTAAGGCTGTATGGGAGAAGGGCGTTTACCGTGTAATGCCAGATTTTCCTGTGGAGAAGGAAATCACAGATACCGGTCACTATGAGAACTATGGCACGGAAAATCAGAAAAAGATTTCCGACAGAGGCGACTATCATTTTAGGAAGCAGACAGATGGCACAATGAAATGGACTGATGGTATTTTTAATCATCCTGAGCTTGATGTGCCTTACACAGTTCTTGCTACTAAGATGGAATGCGTTACCTATGTCCGGGATGATGCTGAGCCAATGCCAATTGACACTCACGTATACAAGACCATTACTGAGCGAGACATGTATTTATCATCTTTTAGAACCTTCAGTAATGCTTATTCTTTAGTATATGAAGGCGAATTTGCTTATCCAACTCTCTATGATTTTAGTCAGACTAAGTTGGAAGACAAATTTAAAAATGAAGTAATTCATTATCGTTTGATAGATTTTTATGATACACAGTATTTTGAGGACGGTTACATTACATTCAAGGATGACGGAACTGTAAAGGAGCGTTTTGTGGAGCGCAGCGGTAAGATGGCTCCTCCTGATGCAGGATTGGTTCTTTTAACAGATGAAACACCTCAGAAGAATGAGTACTTCTGGCCAAAGGAAATCGAGATTACAAAGCTTGATGAAAATGGAGTGGAGACACATGATTCTGTTATGCAAGTTCCTCAACCGGAGGTTAGCGGCGTTATCATCAAGGGCAATGTTAACAACGATGATAAAGTTGATTACTCGGATGTGCTAGTACTTGAAAATTATATCAATAATGGCGGTGAGACTTCCCTTGCTATATTAGTTAATGGTGATATGAATTCTGACGGCAAAGTTGACGCTACCGATTTAGACTTACTAAAGCAATCTATTTAATAATTAAATATTCCTAATAAATTATGGCATGATTTAATAAATTCTCAGCAAGAAACGGCAATCATCAAAAATAAAATTGCGTTACAATATTGCCGTTTGAGAAAAAATGTATATTAATTGTAATTTATTAGGAGGAAAGAGAAATGAAGAAGATTGTTAGTAAGTTAGTAGCTGTTAGTGTGATATTTGCAATGGCAGGAAGTGTTGCAAGGTGGGATCCACACTATGGCAAAGAGATTTATAGAAAGAATGTTAGTGCGCAAGTATTAACTGAGCAGGTATTTAACGCATAGATTAAAGGTTTAACTTGAAAAGTAAGAACTAGACTAATTGATAAATTATATCAATTAACAATCGCATAATTAATTGAAGAAATAAAGGAGTTCTGTTAATCTACTTATGGTTAGATTCTTCTAACTATAGTGTAAATCATTGCAGAGCTCCTTTTTATTATTTAGAGTTGCTACCTCTTGCCATAAATAAGGAGCTCGCACTTTCTATTGACTCAAGACGCAAATAGCGTTTTGCAAATATTATTAATGTGAAAGGATGGATTTTTATGGATTACTTAGAAATCGAAAAGGTTATTGGACGAGAGATTCTCGATTCAAGAGGAAACCCTACAGTTGAATGCGAGGTTGTACTTGTTGATGGCACAGTAGGTAGAGGAACAGCTCCTTCAGGTGCTTCTACAGGTGAGTTCGAGGCACTTGAGCTTCGCGACGGAGATAAGAATAGATATCTTGGCAAGGGTGTTACTAAGGCTGTTGAAAATATCAATGGACCTATTGCTGATGCAATCGTTGGTATGGATGCTTCAAACATCTACGCTATTGATGCTGCTATGATTAAGGCAGATGGAACAAAGGATAAGTCTAAGTTTGGCGCAAATGCAATTCTTGCAACATCAATCGCATGCTGCCGTGCTGCTTCTATTGCTCTTGATATTCCTCTTTATAGATTCCTTGGTGGTGTGAACGGCAACAGACTTCCAGTTCCAATGATGAACATTGTAAACGGTGGTTGTCACGCACTTTCTTCAGGTCTTGATGTTCAGGAATTTATGATTATGCCAGTTGGTGCTCCTTCATTTAAGGAAGCATTAAGATGGTGCGCAGAGGTGTTCCATGCTCTTGCAGCAATCCTTAAGGACAGAGGTCTTGCAACATCAGTAGGTGATGAAGGTGGTTTTGCTCCAGCGCTTAAGTCTGATGAGGAAGCTATCGAGACAATTCTTGAGGCAGTTAAGAAGGCGGGCTACGAGCCAGGCAAGGATTTCAGGATTGCTATGGACGCTGCTTCTTCTGAGTGGAAGACAGGCAAGGTTGGAGAGTACAAGCTTCCTAAGGCAGGCACTGTTTATACATCAGAGCAGCTTATTGATCACTGGAAGAAGCTTGTTGACAAGTATCCTATTATCTCTATCGAGGATGCCCTTGATGAAGAGGACTGGGAAGGTTGGAAGAAGCTTACAGCAGAGCTTGGAAACAAGGTTCAGCTTGTAGGTGATGATTTGTTTGTTACAAATACAGAGCGTCTTGCTAAGGGTATTGCAAATGGTTGCGGTAACTCAATCCTTATCAAGCTTAACCAGATTGGTTCAGTTTCAGAGACTCTTGAAGCTATCAAGATGGCACATAAGGCTGGTTACACAGCTATTTCTTCACACAGAAGTGGTGAGACTGCTGATACAACAATAGCTGACCTTGCAGTAGCTCTTAACACATGCCAGATTAAGACTGGTGCTCCTTCTCGTTCAGAGCGTGTGGCTAAGTACAATCAGCTCCTTCGTATCGAAGAGCAGCTTGGCGCATCTGCTGTATATCCAAGAATGGGAGCATTTAATGTAGAATAGTAATTTTTTTGGAGGCATCTAAAGTATTTTGGTCGCTTAGTCTATAGCTACGCCCATAATATTTTGAAGGTGCCTCCATTTTTTTAATTATATTTTTGAATACAGGGGGATATATGAGCTTAAGGCCATATCGATACTTGGGTCTTCTTCGGGTGGAAATCTCGCACTTGGAATTGTTCCATATATTAATGAAATACATGATTTGGCTCCAGAAGGGAGATTTTACCAATAGTCCACCTATCACGTTTAATTATGGTTCGGATGAAACCTTATACGCTTGCGCACCATCCTTTGAAAAGGTTATGAAAAAGTATGGCGTGGATTATGAAATGATTGTTGGTGAAGGAATGTTTCATTGCTATCCATTTTTTCCTATGGTTAAAGAGGCATTTTATGATTATCCTTATAGTGGCGATGATGAGGGACTTCGTATTTATGACCTTATTCATGAGGTTTAGAGGTGTAAAATATGTATAAAACAATGTTAAAAATTGATGGAATGATGTGTGGCATGTGCGAGGCACATGTAAATGATGTAATTCGCAAAAAGGTACCCGAAGCAAAGAAAGTGAAGAGCTCATATACCAAAGGTGAAGCTTCATTTATCTCAGAGGAGATTCCAGATGAAAATATGTTAGTTGCTGCTGTTGGCGAGACAGGATATTCAGTTGAGTGGATGAAGTCAGAGCCTTATGAGAAGAAATTTTTAGGACTTTTCTAAGTAAGTAATTCACTAGCAACGTGATAATTGTGTAAGTAAGAATTTGCTTAGGTGGCAGGAAAACATTTTTACTTTTGGAGTATGACTTTTGGCTCTTTTTTAAAAGTGATACTGATTTAGGCTTAATTTGAGCGATTCTTATAATAAAATCTGTTATGGAAGTATGACTATACACAGATTTTGAATAAGTAAAACTTATAATACCAGTAAAAAAGTATGACTCTCATATATAATTGAAAGTCATACTTTTTTTTCGTCGCCATCTTTAAATTTATAGATAACAGTATGACATTTTTTTGATATGAAGTAAGTCATACTCATACTGTGTTTTGCTCAGTTCACCCATATTTAAAATTTTTGATATAATATGTACATATCTAGTTTACGTAAGGGGTAAATGGTGTTATTATTGTTTGGATTTCGTTTTTTTTAGGTAAACATGTTTCCTGCCAGCAAAATCGGCGGGAATCAATATCATCATATAGAGGAGTATAGAATGAGAAAGACAAAGATTATTTGTACAATCGGTCCAGCAAGCATGAATGAGGAAACTCTCACAGCTATGGCAAAGGCCGGAATGAATGTTGCTAGAATGAACTTTTCCCATGGTGACCATGCGGAGCAGGGCATGAAGATGGATTTGGTAAAGAAGGTTCGTATGAATCTCAATCTTCCAATTGCAATCATGCTTGATACAAAGGGCCCAGAGTACCGTATTGGTACATTTAAGGATGGCTCAGTTACAGTTAAAGAAGGAGATGTATTTACATTTACCACAGAAGATGTTGAGGGTGATGAGACTAGAGTTTCTGTTAGCCACAAGAACCTTCACAAGGACCTTGCAGTAGGTGATACGCTTTCTGTTTGCAACGGTATTGTTTTCTTTGAAGTTACAGACATCAAGGGAAAGGACGTTATTACCAAGTGTACAACAGGAGGAACCATGAGCAATAAGAAGTCCATGAGTTTCCCTAACAAAGTTATGTCAGGTCCATATCTTTCAGAGCAGGACAAGAAGGATATTCTTTTTGGCATTGAAAATGATGTTGATTACATCGCCGCATCTTTTGTTTCAACTAAGAAGGATTTGGAGGAGCTTAAGGACTTCCTTCATGCAAATGGTGGCGATAATATTGATATTATTGCAAAGATTGAGAATCAGCCAGGTGTAGATAACATCGAGGAGATTTGTGAACTCTGCGACGGCATTATGGTTGCCCGTGGCGATCTTGGCGTTGAGATTCCTTTTGTAAAGCTTCCAGCAATTCAAAAGGAACTTATTTCAAAGTGTCGTGTCCTTGGCAAGAGAGTTATCACTGCCACAGAGATGCTTGAGTCAATGATTACCAATCCACGTCCTACACGTGCTGAGATTTCAGACGTTGCCAATGCTGTTTATGATGGTACTAGCGCAATCATGCTTTCTGGTGAGAGTGCTCAGGGTAAATATCCAGTTCAGGCAGTTGCTACTATGGCTGAGATTGCTGAGGAAACTGAGGCAGATATTTCTTATACAAGACGTTTCCATAGAGAAGATGTTGAGATTCGCTCTACTCAAGATGCTGTTAGTCACTCAACATGTTCAATGGCTATCGACGTAGATGCTAAGGCAATCGTTGCTTGTACAATGTCTGGTCGTACAGCTCGTATGGTTAGTCGTTTCCGTTGCCCAGTTGACATCGTTGCCATGACAACGGACAAAAAGGTATGGAGAAAGCTTGGAATGAGCTGGGGCGTTACACCAGTTCTAGTAGATAAGTTCTCTTCACTTGATGTTATGTTCTACTATGCAGTAGGCCGTGTTCAGCAGATGTTAGACCTTAAAGCCGGCGATAATGTAGTACTTACAGGTGGTCCAATTGACGGAAGCGTAGGCAATACAAACACTATAAAGGTGGAAACAATTCAATAGGCTGATAACTTTTATTATTCACAGACAATTCACACTTTAGACTTAGCTTGAACATAATTATCAGTTAATATATAATCATCTCGAAAGAGATACAATTTTTTCATAACATTATTCTCCCTTTTGAAAGAGACGCTCCGCTGGCGTCTCTTTCTTTTGTATTTAGAACAAAAAAAAGCGCCCCCTTAAGGGGCGCCATATTTTTAGTCATCTTCAAGCTCATCAGCTGAAAGCTCAAGGACTGTACGCTTACGAGCCATTTCGTCTGACTCAAGGTACTCGTCGTATGTAGTCATCTTGTCAATCATGCTTCCGTTCGGAAGGATTTCGATGATTCTGTTGGCAGTAGTCTGTACAATTTCGTGGTCACGAGAAGAGAAGAGGATAACACCTGCAAACTTCTGAAGACCAGTGTTGAGAGCTGTGATACTTTCCATATCAAGGTGGTCAGTAGGCTCATCAAGCATAAGAACGTTTGAATTCTCAATCATCATACGTGAGAGAAGTACACGCACCTTTTCACCACCGGATAATACCTTCATCTTCTTGGCACCATCATCACCTGCGAAAAGCATACGGCCAAGAAAACCACGTACATAAGTAGCATCCTTGATTTCAGAGAACTGTGTAAGCCAATCTACAATGAGAAGGTCAGTGTTAAAGATTTTGGTGTTGTCCTTAGGGAAGTAAGACTGTGAAGTTGTAACACCCCACTTGTAGCTTCCTTCGTCTGGCTCCATCTCACCAGCGAGAATCTGGAACAATACTGTCTTTGCACGCTCGTTTGAACCAACAAATGCAATTTTGTCTTCGCGACCAACGTTAAATGAAATGTGGTCGAGGATTAACTCGCCATCGATAGTCTTGGTAATGTTTTCAACTGAAAGTACTTCATTACCGATTTCACGTGCTGGTCTAAAGTCGATATATGGATATTTACGGCTTGAAGGACGGATGTCATCAAGCTGAATTTTTTCAAGGGCACGCTTACGTGATGTAGCCTGCTTTGACTTAGAAGCGTTAGCAGAGAATCTCTGAATGAACTCCTGTAATTCCTTAATCTGCTCTTCCTTTTTCTTGTTAGCCTCTTTACGCTGCTGGATGATAAGCTGTGAAGACTGATACCAGAAATCATAGTTACCAGCGTAAAGCTGAATCTTGCCATAGTCGATATCTGCTGTATGTGTACATACCTTGTTGAGGAAGTAACGGTCATGGGATACGACGATGACAGTATTCTCAAAGTTGATAAGGAACTCCTCAAGCCAGCCAATAGCATCTAAATCAAGGTGGTTGGTAGGCTCATCGAGAAGAAGTACATCTGGTGAACCAAAAAGTGCACGTGCAAGAAGAATCTTGACCTTTAATGCACCTGGAAGTTCTGACATGAGAGTGTAGTGGAACTCTGTTTCAACTCCAAGACCGTTAAGGAGTGTTGCCGCATCAGCCTCTGCGTTCCAACCATCCATCTCTGCAAACTCTGTCTCAAGCTCTGCAGCGCGGATACCATCCTCATCTGAGAAGTCTTCCTTCATATAGATAGCGTCCTTTTCCTTCATGATGTCGTAGAGACGCTGATTACCCATGATAACAGTATCAAGAGCTGTGAACTCATCATACTTGAAGTGATCCTGCTCCAAGAATGAGAGGCGGTTGCCTGGGCTCATTGTAATCTCACCGCTTGTAGGCTCAAGCTGTCCAGATAAAATCTTAAGGAATGTAGACTTACCTGCACCGTTGGCACCGATGATACCGTAGCAGTTTCCTTCGGTAAATTTGATATTAACCTCTTCGAAAAGGGCCTTCTTGCCAAAACGAAGAGTGACGTTATTAGCTTGAATCATAGTGTTTCCTTTCGTTATTTAATATATAAAAAGATAAGTTGGAAAACTAAGCAAAACATAGTAAGTCCAACTAAAAATCAAAATCTTTAAAATAATACCAAAAAAAGCGAGATTTGTACAGAGAACCCCTGATATATGTAGATTCTGTATTTAAAATATCACGGTACCGTGATATAATAACTACGAAGGAGTAAAGTATGCCAGTTATATCAAGATTCAATGGGATTGTAATCCGGATGTATTTTCTGTCCAGTGAACATAACCCACCACATATTCATGCTATTTATGGAGATGATGTTGCAGCAATAGATTTTCAAACTGATAGAGTAATTGAGGGGGAACTACCTCCTAAAATATTAAGTTTAGTATTGAAATGGATTTCATTACATAGAGAAGAATTGTTAAAAATATGGGAAACTCAGGATTTTATTAAAATAGCACCATTAGATTAGAATAGGAGGATGACATGTTTCATAAAATAAAAGATATACAGGTTCTTCCAGATAGTAGGCTGAGTGTACATTTTACTGAGGGCCAGAGAAAGATATATGATGTTGCAGCTCTTGCAGAAGAACATCAGGTTTTTAAAAATCTCATTGAAAATGACGAATTATTTAAATCAGCTAAGGTCGATGTTGGGGGATACGGAATAGTATGGAGCGATGATTTTGACTTATCCTGCGATGAGCTATGGGAACATGGAAAAAAGATTGATTCACCATTCGATGGACTTATGTCGTTAAGAGATGCTACAGAAATGTGGGGATTAAATGAAAGTACCCTTAGAAGAGCTATTATATATGGCAAATTGTTGCTTGGTATAGATGTCTGTAAGTTTGGCAAACAGTGGGTGATTTCTTATGAATCTATGATTAGGGAATATGGAGAACCAAAGGCAAGCTAAAAATGATTATCTAGCTATTGTGTTTATTGCATTTTGCCATGTGAAATTATATAATATTCAATAAAAATTTTTTTCGGAAGGTGGTGATATCGTGGCTGAAAGAGACAAGACAGATTTAGAAATGCTAGAACGCAATATCTCTGGTGAAAATCGCGGTGTCATCGCTACTACTGACTTTGTCAACCCGGAAGAGCTCTACAAGGAGCTTATTTCGCGTGTTCAGAAATACCATCCAAATACTGATATATCAATGATTGAGAAGGCTTATCAAGTTGCATCCCAGGCCCATGATGGTCAGGTACGCAAGTCTGGTGAGCCTTATATTATTCATCCACTTTGTGTGGCAATTATCCTTGCTGATTTAGAATTAGATAAGGAAACAATTGTGGCAGGAATTCTTCACGATGTTGTGGAGGATACCATTTACACTAAGGAGGAGCTTGCTGAGATATTCTCAGAAGAAGTTGCAGAGCTTGTAGACGGCGTTACCAAGTTGGGCCAGTTAAATTATGATGCTGACAAGGTTGAGATACAGGCTGAGAACTTGCGTAAGATGTTCCTTGCCATGGCTAAGGATATCCGTGTCATTCTTATCAAGCTTGCAGATAGACTCCACAATATGCGTACCCTCAAGTACATGCGTCCTGAAAAGCAAAAGGAAAAGGCTAGAGAGACCATGGAAATCTACGCGCCTTTGGCTCAGCGTCTAGGTATTAGCAGGGTCAAGATTGAGCTAGATGATTTATCTCTTAAGTATCTTGAGCCAGAGGCATATTATGATTTGGTTGAAAAGATTGCCCTTAGAAAGAGCCAGCGTACTGAGTACATTAACTCTTTGGTTGAGGATGTTTCTAAGCACATAAAGGCTGCTGATATTGATGCAGAAGTCTATGGCCGTGCAAAGCATTTCTTTAGTATTTACAAGAAGATGGTCAACCAGCACAAGACTATCGACCAGATATATGACTTGTTTGCAGTTCGTATCATTGTTGATTCTATCAAGGATTGTTACGCTGCACTTGGCGTAATCCACGAGATGTATACACCTATCCCAGGTCGTTTTAAGGATTACATTGCTATGCCAAAGCCAAACATGTATCAGTCTTTGCACACCACTGTCATTGGACCTAACGGTGCACCTTTCGAGATTCAGATTCGTACATACGAAATGCACCGCACCAGCGAATACGGTATCGCAGCTCACTGGAAATACAAGGAGAGCGGCGAGGGCTCTTCAGTTGTAGGCGAAGAGGAGAAGCTTTCTTGGCTCCGCGAGATTCTTGAGTGGCAGCAGGAGATTTCCGACAACAAGGAGTTTTCTTCATTATTAAAATCCGATCTTAATTTATTCTCTGATACAGTATTTTGTTTTACTCCTTCAGGAGACGTTAAGAATCTTCCTAATGGTTCAACACCGATTGATTTTGCCTACGCAATCCATTCTGCAGTTGGTAACAGAATGATTGGTGCCAAGGTTAACGGCAAGCTTGTACCTATTGATTATGTTATTCAAAATGGTGACAGAATCGAAATCGTCACCTCTCAAAATACTAACGGTCCTAGCCGTGACTGGCTCAATATTGTCAAGTCATCACAGGCCAAGAACAAGATTAACCAGTGGTTCCGCAGCCAGTCTAAGGATGAGAATATCCTTAAGGGCAAGGAATTGCTTATTAACTCTGCAAAGCAAAAGGGCGTGGATTTAGGCGAGATTAATAAGCCTAGATACCAGGAGCTTGTTAAGAATAAATACGGCTTCCATAGCTGGGAGGATACCCTTGCAGCAGTTGGCCAGGGTGCCATCAAGGAAGGTGCCGTTATCAATAGAATGTTTACTGCTTGGCAAAAGGATCATCCTGTTAAGGTTACTGATGAGGAGGTTCTTGAAGAGCATTCAGGCAGCGCCGAGAAGATTAGACCAAAGTCTAAAAACGGTATTACTGTTAGCGGTCTATATGATGTATCTGTGCGCTTTTCTAAGTGTTGCAACCCAGTGCCAGGCGATGAAATTGTGGGCTTTGTTACAAGGGGTAGAGGTGTTTCAATTCACCGAACTGACTGTATCAACATGATTAATCTTCCTGAGTTTGAGAAGGAGAGATTAATCGAGGCTGAGTGGGCACAGGATGCTCAGGAAGAAGGCAAACAGGGCGGTGTATATCTCACCGAAATCAATATTTACGGCAACAACCGTACAGGACTTTTGGTTGATATTACAAGAATATTTACCGAAAGAGAGATAGATATTGATTCAATCCATTCCAAGACTAGCAAGCAGGGCGTGGCTACCATTACTATCAAGTTTGGCACTCAGAGCCGCGAGCAGCTTAAGTCTTTGGTTGAAAAGATTAAGCAGGTTGAATCCATCATCGACGTAGAAAGACCAAGAGGATAGAATGAAAGTTAAACACATATTGTTGCCAGTTTGCGCAATGAACTGCTATCTGGCGATTAACGAGGAAACCAATCAATCAATTATCATAGATCCAGGCTCATCTCCTAAGCGTATCAAGGCAGGGGTAGAGGAGTCAGGTGCTACACCAGTAGCGATTCTTTTGACACACGGGCACTTTGATCACGCAGGTGCAGCAGCTGAGATTGCTGCAGAGTACGGCATCAAGGTGTATGCATACGAGGGCGAAAGGGAGACTCTTGCCGACCCAGAGATTAACCTTTCAACAATGATTGCAGTTCCAACAGCTTATAAGGCTGATATTTTTTTGAAGGATGACCAAGAGGTAGACTTAGCAGGTTTGCATTTTAAATGCCTTGCTACACCAGGTCACACAGCTGGTGGCTGCTGCTTTTATTTTGAAAAGGAAGGCATAGTGTTCACCGGTGACACTCTATTTTGTGGTTCGGTTGGTCGCACAGATTTCCCTGGCGGCTCAATGTCACAGCTTGTTAATAGTATCAAGACCAAGCTTATGGATTTACCAGATGATACTATCTGCTATACAGGCCACGAAAGTGCAACAACTATAGGCGACGAGCGAAAATATAATATGTATCTTTAGATTCATAGGTTTTTAAGCAGCAAGGTCAGGATTTCCTGACCTTAATTTATGAAAGTACAGTTTTATTTCAGAAATCTATGAAAACACTGTATGAAACGATTTTCGGTTACCCTGTGAATGGAGATTTTTAAAATGATATATGTAAAGTTAAACGAAGATAATTTTGAATATGATATATATTCTCTGGTAAAGGCCTTTTATCCCAAGGAAGAAGTAAAGATTGGCACAGAGGATGTACTTAAGCAGCTATCTAAGGATACAAGTGATGGCGGACAAGACTTAGACCAGCAGAACACAGATGAGCAAGATATCCTTTTTACCATGGATGTGCAGTATTCGGACAACGTCCTTACCCTAGATGGCAGACAGATTGACATCGACTATTCCAACAGACCGGACACCAAGAATCGTCTGAAGTTGGCTATCTACGAGAGCCTTCATGAACGCACTGGCAAGGATTTGCCTTGGGGCACCCTTACAGGTATTCGACCAACCAAGATTTCTCTTGGAATGATAGAGGAAGGTGCCAGCGATGAGGCGATTACTTCCTATATGAAGGAGACATATCTCACCTCTCAGGCCAAAATTGACCTTAGCCTCGAGGTATCCCACAACGAGCACAAGCTTCTTTCCAAGATTGATTATGACAATGGATATTCGGTATATATTGGCATTCCATTTTGCCCAAGCACCTGCCTTTATTGTTCATTTACTTCTTACCCGATTGGACTTTGGACTAAAAAGCTTGACGATTATCTTGCCGCTCTTGAAAAGGAGATGGCATTTACAGCCGAAGCTTGCAAGGATAAAAGCCTTACTACCATCTATATTGGAGGCGGCACGCCTACATCTCTTGATGCAGAGCATTTAGATAAATTGCTTACACTTGTGGACAAATATTTCGACACTAATTCTATTCTTGAATATACAGTGGAGGCAGGACGCCCGGATTCTATCACCTACGAAAAGCTTCAGGTGATGAAGAAGCATCCGGTTTCAAGAATTTCCATCAATCCCCAGACCATGAACCAAAAGACTCTGGATTTGATTGGCCGATTCCACAAGGTGGAGGATATTCACAGAGTATTTGGCTGGGCAAGAGAGCTTGGATTTAACAACATCAATATGGACCTTATTTTGGGACTTCCAGGGGAGACTTTGGAGGATGTTGAATACACCTTATCAGAAATTAAAAAGCTTGCTCCAGACAATTTGACGGTGCATTCTTTGGCGCTAAAGCATTCTGCTAGATTAAATTATGACAGGGAGGCTTACGAGGATTACCTGATTGAGAATTCTCAAAAGCACATGGATATATGTCTTGATGCAGCCAAGGAAATGGGCATGAGTCCTTATTATTTATACCGTCAAAAGAACATGGCAGCTAACCTTGAAAACATAGGATATGCTACTTCTGGAACAGAAGGATTATATAATATCTTGATAATGGAAGAAAAACAAACTATAATGGCACTTGGCTGTGGCTGTGCTTGCAAGTTTGTTGCAGACCATGGCAAGACAGTTACTCGATGTGAGAATGTCAAAGATGTTCAGCTTTACATGGACAGAATTGATGAAATGATAGATAGAAAACGTGAAAGACTTAGAGAGGATTTGAAATGGCTTTAAACAAGAAACCAGTTAACGGAATGAAGGATATACTTCCTTATGAAATGGAAGTTCGCGACTATGTTACATCTATTATAAAGGATACATATCGCTCATTTGGATTTACACCTATTGAGACACCAGCCATGGAGTCTATCGGCAACCTTTCCAACAAGCAGGGTGGAGAGAATGAAAAGCTTATTTTCAAGGTTATGAAAAGAGGCGAGAAGCTCAATATCCCAGAGGCTACAACAGAGGAACAGGTTGTTGATTTTGGTATGAGATACGATCTTACAGTACCACTTTGCCGTTTTTATTCAAATCATGCTAATGAGCTTTCATCACCATTTAAGGCACTTCAGATTGGTTCTGTTTGGCGAGCAGACAGACCTCAGCGTGGTCGTTACAGACAGTTCACTCAGTGCGATATCGATATTCTTGGTGAGCCAAGTAACCTTGCAGAAATCGAGCTTATTCTTGCAACAACAACTACACTTGGTCGCATCGGTTTCAAAAACTTCGAGATTCGTATTAACGAGCGTCGTATCTTAAAGGCAATGGCAGCTTATGCCGGATTTGCTGAGGATAATTACGATTCAATCTTTATCACTCTTGATAAGATGGACAAGATTGGTCTTGAGGGCGTTTCTGCAGAGCTTCTTGAGGCAGGATACCCACAGGAGTCTATCGATAAATATGTTGGACTTTTCGAGGCATTAAATGATGTCAAGGATGTTGCAGCAGGTATGGATATTCTTCTTGATAAGCTTGGAGAGTATCTTGATGTTGAGGTTGCAGACTGGATGCGCGAGATTGCAGCAGCAGTTAATGCTACCAAGGAAGCACAGTTTGAATTAGTATTTGATCCTACACTTGTACGTGGTATGAGCTACTACACAGGCACTATTTTTGAGATTGCTATCCCAGAGTTTGGCGGAAGCTGCGGTGGCGGTGGACGCTACGACAAGATGATTGGCAACTTCACTGGTCAAAACACACCAGCTTGCGGATTCTCAATTGGATTTGAGAGAATTATCCTTCTTCTTATGGAACAAGGATTTAAGGTTCCTGGTGCTAGCAAGAAGGTAGCTTATCTTGTGGAAAAAGGTTATCCCGCAGAAAAGCTTGCTGAGGTAATGGCGCAGGCAAAGGCCGCAAGAGCAGATGGACAGACAGTCCTTGTTGTCCGCATGAACAAGAATAAAAAGTTCCAGAAAGAACAGCTTTCAAATGATGGATACGAAGAATTCGTAGAGTTTTTCAATAGATAGATTTTTGATTAGGAAGCAACTGGTATAAAATTTTTTTAGGGCAGCCACAGGCTGTCCTTTTTCACATTTTGAACCTATTTTTGAGGTATAATTGGCTAAATTGATTCACTCGCGATGCAAAGGTTTACTGTTCAATCAATTCATAGGGGGGAATGATTGAAGGGGGTTAAAATGAGTAAACGGAAAAAAGGAATTTCTTTGAAGATTATTATGCCTGTATTGGTTTGGCTACAGCTAGCACTGGTTGGTATTATTTTAACCATCATTGGTGTAGTCAGTCTAAGGCGCGGTGTTGAGGGTGAGGTTAAGACAGGTGTATTGGCAGCTTGCAAGTCTTATGCCATGGTTTTGAACTATGCAACACCTGAAAGTGGAGCAGTAACAGAAACATTGGAAAGTGACATGTCAAATGAGACAGGTTACGATTACACCTATTTCGAAGGCGATACTCGAGTGCGCTCAAGTATTCCTGGAGTAGTTGGAACTCAGGCAAGCGAAGCGGTCATCGAGGCGGTGCTTAAGAACAATAACAGTTTTCAGGCTGAGGGCGTTATTATTAATGGCGAGCCTTACTACGTTGCTTATGAGCCGCTAAAGGATAGTTCAGGTGAAGTCTATGGCATGGCCTTTGTAGGGCAGCTAAAGTCTGAAATCGATGAGTATATCAATATTCGAATGCTTAGAACAGCAGCTATGGGAGCACTTTTTGTAGCAATATTTACGGTGATTGCTGTTTTGTATGTATGGCAGGTCGTTAAGGCGCTTTCGGAAAATGTTGCAGCTGTTAAGCGGATGGCTGACGGCGATTTGGCTATTTCTTTAAGTGAGAAGGTAAAAGCCAGAAATGATGAGTTAGGGGAGATGTCCTCTTCATTATTTGAAATGGCTGAGAAGCTTAGGGGCGTTATCGGAAATGCAAGGCTTACCTCTGACAATGTAGACAGCTCTGCAGAATATTTAACAGATACAGTTCGAAAGATTACTGAGACTGCTGACAGTGTAACGAATTCAGTATCTCATGTGGCAGCCGGAGCATCCAGCCAGGCTGAGTCACTTCAAGAGGCTGTTGAAAATGTTAATGAGATTAATGATGCTGTTAGTTTGATTACAAATAATGCCGAGACTATGCAGGGGCTTTCTGATTCCATGCAGGAAAATTCTGCCGCAAGTCAGGAGATGCTTTCAGAGCTTCGTACATCCACAAGAGAGAGTATTGAAGCCATTGATGGAATTGTAGAGCTTATTGGAAATACCAACACAGCTGTTTCAACAATCAGTGAGGCGGTTACTATCATAGATGCCATTGCAGCTCAAACTAATTTGCTTTCTTTAAATGCCAGCATAGAGGCTGCAAGAGCCGGTGAAGCTGGAAAAGGATTTGCAGTTGTTGCTGATGAAATCCGTCAGCTTGCAGACCAGTCGGCAGACGCTGCTCAAAATATTCAGGAAGCAATGCGTGGCCTTTCTGCTGATTCAAGCAAGACAATGGAAGAGGCGGGCAGCATGCAGGAGGCAATCGGCAAGCAGCGCACCACTATTCACAGAACAATAGAGCAGGTTGATGCACTTATAGATGACATTAACAAATCCATTTCTCTTACAAGAGAAATCGTTGATAACGTAAATAAGACCGGTAAGGCAAGTGGCAGTATATCTGATACAATTAATTCGCTTTCATCTATTTCTCAGGAAAATGCTGCAAGCTCAGAAGAGACAAAAGCATCAATGCTTGAACTGTCTGAGACCATGAATGTATTGTCAGATAAGGCTAGCGGATTAAATGATATAGCAAAGGAATTGGATGAAGAGATGTCATTCTTCCATGTGCAGGATAAGGCCGCAGGATTTTAGATAGAATAATTAAACGGGTCTGGATTTCCAGACCCGCTTTTTACGTTTAGAAGAGGTGTTGAAAAGTTATCTTGCTCTAATATCCATTATCTCACCTATGTACATGGTGTGGAAATCATCCATGTGTCTGTCGGTGTAGTAATCCTTTAGAATCTTTGGATCTAAGATTGTGTTTTCTGTCATAGGAACAGAGGCAATCTTTCTGCAAAGGATAATAAAGTTGGCGTCGTCAATATATGGCACGTTGAGGAAATGTCCGATGTCCACTTTGCACTGAGCCAATTTATCTTCGTTACGTCCGCTTAGCTGGTCGAGAACCTTCATAAGCTGGACGTTATTTTTATCATTCATATCAAAGAAGCAGGCAGAGAAAAACTCACTTTCATCCAAAAGCTCCTTGGTGTAGCGCGTGTTGCGCAAGAAAGCGTAGAGCACGTTGCGGCCCCAGATATGACCTACACCGCCGTTGTGAGACGAGGTGGCATTTACCTTTCCGCCAGATTCGGTCACCACAGCAACTCCTTCCTCTGCAAGTTTTCTAATTGGATTCCATTCTAACATGTTAATTGGGTAAGGTTGAAAGGTATGCATAGATTTCCTCACTTTCTGTGTTGATAAAATGCTTATGACCTAAAACTTATTCTCCCAAAATTACAAATTAAAATTGTGCTTAGAGATTGTGCTCCTGCATGAATTTCAAAAACTCATGCTCAGGCAGTGGTCTTGAAAAATAAAATCCCTGGATGTAATCAACACCTAGAGTTTTCATGGTATCAAACTCGTCCTTGGTTTCGATTCCCTCGGCAATCAGCTTGATATTCATTGAATGAGCCATGGCGATAACTGCCTTTACAATGGCCTGCGCCTTGTCATTCTTAAAGTACGCTCCGGACAAATCTCTATCAAGCTTTACTATTCCAACTGGCATCTCAATCATGTAGTTAAGATTAGAACTGCCAGAACCAAAATCATCCAGCGAAAATGATAAGCCATATTCTTCAAGTTTTTTCATATTAGCTAAGAGGTTTTCCTTACTGTGTAAGGAATTGGTCTCTGTGATTTCCAAGTTAAGCAAATCTGGATTGATATTGAACTCTTCCAAAATCCCCATGAATCGGTTAACAAAAAGTGGATGTTCCCCCTGTCTTACAGACAGGTTCAACTCGATTCTTTCTACCCCGAGACGCTCCACATGATAGGACTTCATAAAGGACAAAGTCTTGCGATAAATTGCATCGGAAAGAGGAATGATTCGTCCAGTTTCCTCAACAATAGGAATAAAGGTATCAGGATAAAGCAGCTTGCCGCCAGAAGTTCTGATACGAACAAGGGCTTCGGCCGAGGTAAACTTTTCTGTTGCTATATCATAAATAGGCTGGTAGTGTACCTCAATCCTGTCATTTTCCATGGCTTCTATTACATGATTTTCAGCAAGCTTTTCTAACTGCACATCCTTTAGGATAGAATCATCTAAAATAATCTCGTCACCTAAAAGCTCCTTTTGGTTGTTAGGAGAGTAGGAGGCCAAAAGCAAAAGCAATTCGTCGGCACTACTTGAAATATGGCCGTTTGGAATGATTGTATAAAACGGTCTAAGTAACGTGATAGCCTTTGAAATATCTGGGTTGTTTTCTATTGATTGGAAGTATGTTGAAATCCTAAACTTGGTGCTTTCAACAAAATCCATATTGTCAAATACTAATAGGAAGTAACCTTCCGCTGTATCAAACACCTTTGCAGAATCAATTGAGAAAAGAAATTCTGACAAAAGCTCTGATGTTTTTCGCAAAAGCTTTGTATCACCGTTAGCATTAGTTGAACTTCTAAAGGAAATCATCATCAGAGAAAACTTTTTTTTGTTTTGGTACAAGTTGTCAAAGTACTCTCTGATAACACCGGAACTAAAATGTCCTGTCTTTCTTGAAATAGCACTTTGAGGATTCTCGATTTCAAAGTACATGATTAATGCACCAAGGCATGACGCAAAACTGACAATCAAATGCTGGGGATGCACGAACTGGATTCCAGCTGCAATGGTCCAAATGCACATCCAAGCCGAAAGGGCTTTAACTCTTGTTGGCTTAATGTGGCGTCTAAGTACAAGCAGTGAAAGTAAAATAGAAAAAACATAAAAGCCAACAAAGCAATAGGTGGCAACAGGCGCTGCACCGTAAGTGTACAGAATATCCCCGTCGTAATATATTTCTATAGGAAGATATAGGGTAAAGCCCAAGCCGATGATGCAGATTCCCTGATAGCAAATAGCTATCATTTTTTCGAGCTTACTTCCATAGAATTCAAATATATCAGCCAGTTCATAGGCCAAGGTCGAAAAAGCAACTACTTGAAGAAAAAGTAGATAGACTTTACTGATGCTATTAACAACAAATGGAGTGTATCTGCTTGCATTAACAATGAAGTAACAAGATGCTATATCACAAAGCACACAACCTAAGATGGCAAACAAAACAACTTTGAAACGACGCTCGGAATTCAGCCCCATGGTTGGCTGTCGTTTATAGAAAAAAATGAGCATAGCAACAATAACTAGCCCACATACTTGAGTGTAAATATTCATATATTTTGCCCCATAACATATATTTATCTGAATTATATCACAGCCCTAAAAACATTTTGCCGATTTCACAAAATCTTACGTTACTATTCACAGGTTCTAAATGTACTGAATGTCCCCGGCCCCAAGGCCCCCTGGTCCCTATGGATAGTGGGGCTTCACAAGAATATTTTGCTTTTCATATATGCAAAGTGTCGCATCTTTTATTAGCATGTATCTTTTGCAAGGCTGTACAGTTTTGAGAAAGGTTAACTGCAGCGCGGACACACCAATAATTAATTGTCATATGAATTTCCGAAACAGAAGTTACCTGGTTGATTTTGGAATGAACTTAGTAAAATAAAAGCAGGTTTTGAATAGTATAAACACGCTGAGCCAGGACGGCGAAGCGAGCCCGAAAATGAGAACGGACTCGATTTAGAGGGCGGTGTTTATACTAACAAAACCTGCTTTGTGATTTTACTTAGTGAATGTAACATGAAACCAGGTGACTTCTGTATTGGAAACTCATATATAAAAGCTACAGGTGTCCGCACCAGATTAACCTTTCTCAAAACAGTTCATCCTGCAACAAGACACATGCGGGATGCTCCCTTTTTGCATATTGAAAAGCTAAAATATTCGTGAAAATTGCCCCACTATCCATAGGGACCAGGGGGCCTTGGGGCCGGGGATTACAGGGACACTGTGGAGAACCTGAGGATAGTGAATGATTTAGCGCACTAAAGTGTTGACGTGAAGGAAAAAAAGTTGGATAATGATAAAGATTATTATCATACGCATTTGTATAGTTGGAGGCTAAGATGGAAATCAGATTTGAAAAACGCGAAAAATTAAAGGAAAAGCCAGATTGGAACAACCTTGGTTTTGGAAAGTACATGACTGATTACATGTTTATTTGTGATTGGGACAGAGAAATTGGATGGCATGATGCTAGAATAGTCCCAGAAGGACCAATCGAGCTTGATCCAGCATGTATGACTCTTCATTACGCACAGGAGACATTTGAAGGTTTGAAGGCATATCGTCGTGAGGACGGCAAGATTCAGCTTTTCAGACCAGAGATGAATGCAAAGAGAATGATTAAGTCTAACGAGAGACTTTGCATGCCAGGTTTCCCTGTGGAGGATTTTGTAGAGGCAATTAAGGCTTTAGTCAAAGTCGAAGAAGCGTGGGTACCATCTGAGAAAGATACCTCACTTTATATAAGACCATTCATGTTTGCAACTGAGTCAGCACTTGGTGTTCACATGGCAAAATCTTACAAGTTTATGATACTTTGTTGTCCAGTTGGAGCTTATTATGCAACAGGACTTGACCCAGTTAAGATTTTAGTAGAAAATGAATTAGTACGAGCAGTTGCAGGTGGCACAGGATTCACTAAATGCGGTGGAAACTATGCTGGTTCTATCGCCGGCCAGGTTAAGGCTGAGAAGCTTGGATACTCTCAGGTATTATGGCTTGACGGTAATGAGAGAAAGTACGTTGAGGAAGTTGGTACAATGAACATCATGTTCAAGATTGATGGTGAGATTTGGACAGCTCCTACAGTTGGAACAGTTCTTCCAGGTGTTACTAGAGATTCTATGATCCACTTACTTAAGGATTGGGGTTATACAGTTCGTGAAGAGCGTCTTGCAATTGATGACCTTATGAAAGCAGCTCATGAAGGCAAGCTTGAAGAAGTCTTCGGTACAGGAACAGCAGCAGTTATTTCTCCAGTTGGAGAGCTCCGTTATGTGGACGATGTTGTTGTAATAAATGGAGGTAAAACAGGCGAGCTTACACAGAAGCTTTACGATACCTTGACAGGTATTCAGTGGGGAAGGCTCGAGGACAAATATGGATGGACTACAGTTATAGAGTAAATTTTGAATTAGATATTAACAGTGACGATATGCAATCTTTACAGGATGCATTCTGTAAGACCAACGACATGTATATCATGTGCGTTGGTAAGATTCATGGTCAAATAACATCCTTCTCAGGCAGCAAGCCTGAGGAGGAGTATGTTGATGCAAATTTTACCCCAGAGCTGAGACGAGAGATTTTTGATTCCTTTGTGGATGGCGTTGCAGAGAATGTTGTGGAACGCTTTGGCACAGAGGATTTTCTTATATATAGGGGAGTGGCTATTAGAGACACCGCAGGCAAATTGCTAGGTGTTTGGCTTTGTCTTGGAGTTGATGCCAACCGCATCCCAGAGGACAAGCTTTTGCCAGAGGGGCTTCGCATTACAACAGCAGAGGCCTACGAGAAATCCATTTATCTGATTGAGACTCTTACCAAGTATTACTTTGCAGAAAAGATGAAGAGTCATGCTCTTAGACAAGAGCTATCAGAAGAAAAGAACATTGAAAAAGAAATTGAATACAAGCTCCGCAAGAATGAAATCATGACAGACATTTTGCGTCTCATGGAGTCGGATAGTCCTTTTTCCAAGACTTCCGAGGACATTCTTAGAGAGTCAGGTAAGTATATAGATTGTACACATACAGCCCTTTTGCAGATTGATGAAAGCAGTATTTCTGCTGATATGATTTGTGAGTGGGTGGCAGAGGATGCCGAGTCACTTAAGGATAAGTTTCAGGCTGTTCCAACAGTTGAGCTTCCTTTTATGAATGGCAAGCCTTATACCATTTCAAGTAACGCAGCTCTCCCAGAGTTGTTTGAGGTGTTTTTTGCAAAGTATGGAATTAAGGCAGGCATTTTTCTTCCTATTAATATCAACGATGCTACTGCAATGTATCTTTGCTTTTTATCAGTTGATAAGGAAAGACAATGGAGTGTGGATGATTTGCGATTTGCAAATGATGTAAAGCGTATTTTGCACACTATCTTAATCAAAAAGATTACTACCAATTCCTTGGCCAGCTCATATAATGCTTTAGAGGCAATATTGAGAAATGCTGGATACGGTGTAGTTGTAGCAGACTTAAATGACAACACTTTGTTATACACCAACGACACCTTTTCAAGGATGTTTGAAAACGAGATAGATAGAATCGCTATCGAGGAGATTATCTTTGATAAGCGATATGATTTGCCAGAGCTTAACGGTTATTCAGCCAACGGTTCAGGCAAGTGGTTTGATATTTCAGTAGCCAACATTAAGTGGGTGGATGAAAGAGATGTTAGACTTATCACTTTCTATGACACCACCGACCTTCGCATCTACCAGAAAAAGGTAGAAAAGCAGGCCCAGGAGGATATTCTTACTGGCCTATACAATAGACAGGCATGCGAAAAGGACATTGCCATGGAATACCATGTGGCAACTACCTTAAACAAGATGTTTGCAGTCCTTATGATTGATTTAGACGATTTTGCCAGTGTCAACGAGGGCTTGGGCTATCAGGTTGGCGATGACTTGTTAGAGTACATTGCCCATAGTATCAACGATATTTCCTTCATCAAAGGCAAGTGCTACCGCGTTGGCGGCGATGAGTTTGCTGTACTTGTAGACCATGAGAACTACGAGAACCTTGACTTCATTATTAAACGTATAATGAATTTATTTGATAATCCATGGACCCTTAACGGCCAGGAATACTATTGCACAATCAGTATGGGCGGTGTAAAGGCACCAGCAGATATTACTGATTCATCTAGCATTCTTACTAGACTAAACATTGCTCTGCACGGTGCCAAGAATAAGGGCAAGAATCGCTTCGAGTACTACAATGATTCTTCAGATGTATTTATGGCAGAAAAGGTCAAGATGGAGCAGGCCATGCGCAAGGCTGTTGAGGATGGTTGCAAGGAGTTTGAGGTTTACTATCAGCCGATCATGGAGTTTGTGGATGGTGTGCCAAGATGCTGTGGCGCAGAGGCATTGGTCAGATGGAATTCTCCAGAGTATGGACTAGTTTTACCAGATCAGTTTATACCACAGGCAGAGCACTTAAAGCTTATCAACGCCATTGGCAATCATGTGCTTATTGAGGCTTCAAAGGCATGTAAACACTGGAATGATTTTGGCCACCCAGAGTACAAGGTCAATGTCAATCTTTCGGTAGTGCAGCTTAGACAACCTGATATTATGGACAAGATTAATGAGGCGCTTCAGCTTACAGCTATCGATCCTAAGAGTCTTACTCTTGAGGTTACAGAGTCACTTGCCATCAACGACATGGAAAGAATGATCAAGATTCTTGAGGCAATAAGAGCCTTGGGATGTCGTGTGGCACTTGATGATTTTGGTACAGGATATTCATCATTAAACCATATCCGCAGCATGCCGATTGATACAATCAAAATCGACAGAGCATTTGTTTCAGATATGGGTTCCGATCATTTCTCAGAAGCTTTCGTCAAGACCATTGCAGAGCTTGCAGATTCACTTGATGTGGATGTCTGCGTTGAGGGTGTCGAGTACGACAAGCAGATTGATATGATTGGCAAGTTTTCAGTCAACCTAGCACAGGGCTTTTACTTTGACAAGCCTCTTACAAGGGATGAGTTTGAAAAACGTTATCTTCAGTGATTACCGGCGACGGTTCACATAGAACTATTTTAAAAACATAGAAAGGGAATGTAATGTACACATTAAAGGACATCAAAAACACTGATCCAGAAGTGGCAGAGGCAATTGTCAAAGAGTACAATCGCCAGTCAGAGCATATCGAGCTCATCGCTTCTGAAAACTGGGTATCTCCTGCAGTAATGTCTGCAATGGGCTCAGTTCTCACCAACAAATACGCTGAGGGTTATCCAGGAAAGCGTTACTACGGTGGCTGCCAAGAGGTAGACGTTGTAGAGGAGCTTGCAAGAGAAAGAGCAAAAGAGCTTTTCGGATGCGAGTATGTAAACGTACAGCCACATTCAGGTGCACAGGCTAACATGGCAGTGCAGTTTGCAGTTTTAAAGCCGGGAGATACTGTAATGGGTATGAACCTTGATCACGGCGGACACCTTACTCATGGTTCTCCAGCCAACTTCTCTGGTGTATACTTTAACATCGTTCCTTATGGTGTAAATGACCATGGAGTTATTGATTATGATGAGGTAGAGCGCATTGCTGTTGAGTGCAAGCCAAAGATGATTATCGCTGGTGCATCAGCATACTGCCGCAAGATTGATTTCAAGAGATTTAGAGAAATCTGCGATAAGGTTGGAGCAGTTCTCTTTGTAGACATGGCACACATCGCTGGTCTTGTTGCAGCAGGTGTTCATGAGAGCCCAGTTCCATATGCTGATATTGTTACAACAACTACTCACAAAACTCTTCGTGGACCAAGAGGTGGTATGATTATGGCTACTGCTGAGGCAAACGAAAAGTTCAACTTTAACAAGGCAGTATTCCCAGGTATCCAAGGTGGTCCTTTAATGCACGTGTTAGCAGGCAAGGCTGTTTGCTTCAAGGAAGCTCTTGATCCTTCTTTCAAGGAGTACGGCAAGCAGGTTGTTAAGAATGCTCAGGCACTTTGTAAGGGATTACAGGACAGAGGCATCAAGATTGTTTCTGACGGTACAGACAACCATCTTATGCTTATCGATCTTACTCCATTTGACCTTACAGGAAAGGTTGTTGAGAAGCTTCTTGATGATGCACACATTACTGCAAATAAAAATACTATTCCAAACGATCCTAAGTCACCATTCGTTACATCTGGTATCCGTCTTGGTACACCAGCTGCAACAACTCGCGGACTTAAGGAAGCTGACTTTGATCAGGTTGCAGAGGCAATCGCTGTAGTTATCAAAGAGGGCGAGGCTGGAGTAGAAAAGGCAAGAGCTATTATCAAGTCTCTTACCGACAAGTATCCACTTCCAGGGGATGCAGAGTTTAAGGCTGAGCTTTAAATTTCATTGGTAAATACCTTGAGTTCTGCTAGGCAGGATTCTTAAAATAAAAAGTAAATTTGGTGGGGTGAGTCTATGAAAGTAGGCTCGCCCTTTGTCATTTTATAGGGATTTTAAAAGCATTTTCTTATAAAGTGGCTAATGAGGTTGCT
This sequence comes from Pseudobutyrivibrio sp., assembly GCA_024697025.1. GTDB lineage: Bacteria > Bacillota > Clostridia > Lachnospirales > Lachnospiraceae > Pseudobutyrivibrio. The sequence continues at coordinate 36,000 of JAILGH010000024.1, read as the reverse complement.
AATTAGAACTCTACCAAAATGGTACTCATATTTCTCTTCGATTTTTTGCAGCATTTTTCATTGTTTTTTTTCTGCAAAAATAAAGACATACAATATAAATGCAAATGTAGGGAGTATTTTTGATAAATTTTATTAATAAACAATTGCGACAATTGTGGCATATTGTTTGGCTGAATGGCGTTAATGACGCAACATTATATGAAATGTCTAAGAAAAGCGATTTTTGCCTACAATTAATTGACGATAGGCTGAAAAGAGTTTATATTTGAGAGGAGAGAATCCTTAGGAGTATCAGGTAGGGTTCTTTTTATATTCTAAATTATAGCTATTCAGTGAGCGGGGAGTCGAATAGTTGTAATATATTTTTTAGGTGTTTGTGAGGATAATTTATGAAGAAGAGAGTGCTTGCAGTACTTCTCGGTGCTTTTGTCGTTATCAATACCCTTAGTCTAGGGTCAGTAGCAAGAGCAAATAATTCTGAAGAGACTGTTGTTACAGAGGAAAGTGTAGCAGAATCATCAGAGTCAGGTGCCGAGGAAGTTAGCCTGTCAACAGATGAACAGGCCACAGAATCACAGGGAGAATTCCAAAACAATCCAGAAAGTTCTAAAACTGAAGAACAGGTGGGTGAAGAGCCAAAGGAGCAGACAGGAGATAATGATGAAAGTCTGCCAGAGGAAGGCCAGGCAAAAGAGGGCGAGCCTAAGGAAGATGAGCCAATCATTGAAGTGGTAGATGCCGTTCAAGAGGAAACTTCTGAAATCCAAGATGAAGTCGAAGAATCAGAGGATTTAGATGCCGAAGAGACTGAGGAAGAAGAGGATGAGGAAGAGGACGACAAGGAGCCATTTTCAAAGACTATCACAGTTGGCGGAGTAGAGATTACTCTGTGGGCTGATGTAGATGTTCTTCCAGAAGGGGCTTATTTTAAGGCCACCGAAATTAAAAGCAAGAGTGATATTGAAGCAATCGAATCTGCTGTAGAGTCTGAGCTTCTAGAGGACAAGATTATTACAGAGGTTAAGGCTTTCGATATTACTATTTTTGATGCAAATGGAAATGAGATTCAACCGGCAAATGGCAAGGTTAAGGTTACATTTGCAAATATAGATACCTCAGAGGTCAAGGCCGACGATTCTAAGGATATGCAGGTGTTCCATCTTGATGATGGAATGAATAATGCTGAAAAGGTAGATGCTAGTCTTGGTGCTGACAAGGTAGTGTTTAATGCTGAGCATTTTTCTCCTTACGTTGTAGTCAGCGTAGAAGACAATGGTGGTTCCACGGAAGGCCTTGATGAAAATGCTTTGATTGATACAGCAAAGCTTTACAAGGTTGTTGATGGAAAGAATGTACCTATTAAGAGCGGAGATGCAGTTTCTTTAAAGGATACATTGCATGTTGATTATGTCTTCAACAATATGACTATCGCTCCAAAGGGACAGGAAAAGCATGCAGGTAATGATTTGGTTGTGCATCCAGGAGAGAGGTACAAGATTCCTGGTATACCAAGTATTTGTATAAGAACTGATGCAGGTGGCATCACTGTAAAGAGTGGTGAGCTTGTACTTGGTGAGATTAACTTTGACAGTGAAGGAAATGCTTTCCTTACTATTTCAGATGCATTTACAGAGATGGAGGATTCTTCTGAGGCATACGCAGGCTTTGATTTACAGCTCAACTTAGATGAGGAAGCAGATGCAGGTCAGGATTCTTACGAGCTTGCCTTTGGAGATAAAGCAAAGTACAACATCAAGGTTGATGAATTTATGGCAAAGCCTCCTACAGTTGAAAAGACCAAGTCTGACATTGATTCAGAGGGCTTCATTACTTGGACGGTTACTGTCAAAAACAATGCCAACCCAATTCAATACGAAAAGGGTTATACCTTCAAGGATGAATTTAGTGCTGGTCAGGATTATGTTAAGAATTCATTTAAAGTGACAGAAGGTAGTGGCGAAGTTACAGCCACCAATTCAGGCAGTACCTTGAATTGGGAGTACAAAAACAACGAGCCAAATGCAGTTACACAATTCCAGTATAAAACGAAGGTTGATTTTGTAGCTCTTACAAAGGATGCAACATCTGATACAGTCGTTGAAAAAGATGTTTCTAATAAGATTACAGTTTCATCACCTAAAGGCGCAGATTATGATGCCCTTAGTATAAATGATTCTGCATCAGAGCATGTGTCAAGAACAGTTAAATCCTGGGTGGCTAAGTCCGGCGGAGAAGTTACTAAAAAGACAGATGCAGATGGTGTCTGGGGTGTTTCTGATTGGACAGTAGAAGTACAAAACAATGGCTTCACCCTGAGTGATGTTGTATTAACTGATACTATTAAGGTGGCAGATGGTGTAGAAGTTTTTGTTGAAAACCTTAAGGTGGTAAACGCTACAACCGGTAATGTTTTAGTGAAGGGTGAGGACTATGAACTGGATGATTCTAAAAAGGATGTTCAAAAAATCAGCTTCACTAAAAAGATGTCAGGTGATGCCAAATATGTAGTTACATATACAACCAAAATCAAAGACTTTGATAAATATCTAAAGAAGAATTATCCAGTACCGGAGAATTCTGCAAACATTACCTATAAATATGAATCAGCTGGAACTGGTGAATATGTAGATGTTGTAGGTCCTACTATTAAAAAGCCATTTTCTGGTGATTTAATGTCTGCCAAGGCTGCTATCGAAAAGAAAGCCAAGGCCGTTGACCTTGTAAATCACACAATCACATGGGATGTTATTGTCAACAGAAGTAAGGAAGACCTTAGAGGAGTTGTTGTAACAGATAAGCTTCCTGCAGGCACAAGATTTGATGGAATTAGTGGCTTGGCTGGTATCAGTGAGTCTGCTATTACAATAGAAGACAACGGTGAAACAGTAGTATTTAGACTTGGAGATATTGGTGAAACTAGGGTTGATTTTGTTGTTACTACCAAGCTAAATGACACTACTGAAAATGAGATTTGGGCTAGCAACAATTCTAGAAAGTATACTAACGAAGTTACTTTGGAGTCAGATGGCAATGAGCCTGTAAAAGATCAAGCTAGCAAGACTTATGAAAGTAATGTCCTTAAAAAGACTGCTAGCAAATACAATTACAATGATCATACTATCGAATACACTCTCACTGTAAATAGCAACAAGATGTCAATGACAAATGTTGTAATTACAGATGTCTTAGAGGATAGATTAGAGTATGTTGATGGCTCTTCAAATGTTGCTGATACAACACTTTCAGGCAACACCTTAACATTTAATCTTGGCGATATTGACGATGTGCAGACAATTACTTTCAAGGCCAAGGTTCGTGATGGTGAAGTATTTGAGAATACAGGCAAGTTTAACATTACAAACTCTGCAAGCTTAAAGAGCACAGAATACTCAATTGATACTACAACAGAGCCAACTCAGACAGAGGTTGTTAATAATGTAATCACCAAGAAAGGTGTGCAGGATTCAACCAACAAAGAGATTGTAAGATACACAGTTAAGATTAATCCAGCTCAGCAGCAGCTTTACACTGGAACAATCGACAAGGTTTATATTGAGGATACTTTAGGTGGAAGTATGGTGCTTGATGATGAGACAATCGTACTTTCAGAGGCTTCAGTATCAGCTGATGGAGAGTTATCTGCAGTATCGGCTGTTTCTGATTTGGATTATACAATCGATGAAACTGGTTCCAAGACAGTGCTTAAGGTTGCTGTTCCAAAGGACCCAGGTAACAAGGCTTATATTCTTACATACACAGCTAGTATGTTAGATAAAAAGGCAAACGACTTTGGAAATGATGTTGTATTAAAGGGATATGGCGACGCTGGTGCTAACAAGGCAGACCAGTCATTCTCTGCAAACGACTTTACAAACGTAAAGCTTGATAAGTACACATACTACATTTCAGAGTTACGTGATGCCAACGATGAGGAAGTTAAGCTTTCTGGTGGTAAGTTTGAGCTTTACGACCCAGAAAAGGACAACAAGCTTGTTGGTAAATCTGAAAGTGATGAAAACGGCGAGATTATGTTTGTAGGTAAGCTTGCTGAAAATCACACTTATATCCTTAAGGAGACAGAGGCTCCAGAGGGTTATGAGATTATCCCTGAGCTTAAAGATGGTAAGGAAGTTCATACCACAGTAAAGGGCTACAACAATGCAGTCCAGGCAAAGAACGACAATATCATCACTAACGGTAGACATACCAAGGATATCAAGATATTTAAAGAGGATGGTCAGGGCAATCCGGTTAAGGATGCCAAGCTTTCTATCAAATGGGAAGCAACCAAGGAGACCAAGACTGCAGATAGCTGGACCACATTGGATGCAGACAGTCAGGGACATGCATTTGTGGCAAGCTATGAGACAGTTTACACCCTCAGTGAGGACAAGGTGCCTTATGGCTACAATGAGGCTGAGCCTGTAATATTCAAGGTGGTTGATGATCAGCTTATGATTAGAAATGCTGACAACACTTGGACTAATGCAGACAAGGTAGTTATGATTGATGTTCCAAAGGATTCTGTAGAGTTTAATGTTAGCAATGTTTCTGCAGACCAGAAGAACGAGCTGGAAGGCGGTACATTCAAGATAGTTGATGAGGATGGCAACCAGATTGGTGAGACATGGACATCAAACGGTGCACCAAAGCCAATAGTACTATCTGAGGGCAAGTACAAGGTTATCGAGGTAAGCTCACCAGTTGGTTACAAGGAAATCACTGATGAGAAGGCCTACGAAATAGAAGTATTACCAGGTGGCAAGCTCAAAGTTGACGGAACAACCCTTGACTCAGAGAATCCTACAGTTACATTTGAGGATGATTATGACGAGGATGCTAAGGCTTCAGTAGTCTTTGATCCAGAGGATATGGGGCTTGAGCCAGAGCAGTTCAAGGCAATGAAGTTCAACCTTTACAGACTTAACAAGGAGACTGGTAAGGCTGAGCTTGTAGAGCCAACAGATTATGATGAGGAAACTGGCGCAGCCAAGTATGACCTTAATTATCAGGATGAATATGTATTTATGCCTGAGGAAACATTAGAGGGCTACGACCCAGTAGAGCCACTTACTATCAAGGTTGTTGGTAAGGAAAATGGCGAGGGTGATGTAGTCAATGATATGAAGGTTAAATCAGCTAGCAGTCCAGAGTATGCAAGTGCTACACCAGCACAATTAGGTGAGAAGCTACAGCCTAAGCTTACACCAGAGGAGCCAGTTGTTCCGGTAGAGCCAGCAGAGCCAGCAGACCCAACTGACCCAGCAGATCCTACAGACCCTGCTACACCAGAAGAGCCAAAGAAGGATGAGGCAGCTCCTGCACAGAGCACAAATGGTGGCGGAAATAATGATAATAATGGAGGTCCAGCAAAGACACAATATCCAGTTGTTAAGAGTGTTGATCCAGATGGATTAATCATCAAGGAAAACGACATAGTCATGATGGATAATAATGCTGTTATAGATGGCACTAACGCTAATGCAGGTGCACCTAGACTTGCAAAGACAGGTGGATTTATTGGAACAGTTATGGCTTATGTAATTTCACTTGCAATTATGAGCCTTGGATTTGTATTACTCTTTGGCCGTAGAAAGAATATTAAAAAGTAAGATGTTTAAGAAATTTACTATTGCAAAGGCAATTGGCCTGATTTTAATAGCCCTTGGCTTTGGATTATTCCTAATCTCTTTGATTTTGAACATAAAGCAGTATTACTCCCGCAAAAACACAGTGGAGGAGTACAAGGAATACATCAAAAGCGGTGAGGCATTTAAGGAAAAGAAAGGTGGCAACCCAGCAGTTTCAGGGGATATGCTTTACATTCTTAGAATACCAAGCATTGACTCGGAAAACCCTGTTAGAGAGGGAGTCAGTCGAGATATATTGGCAGACTCTCTTGGACACCAGGAGGGTACCGCCCTTGCAGGAAATGAAGGCAACTGTGTAGTTGCCGGTCACAGGAATTATAGCTTCGGCAAATTCTTCAATCGCTTGGATGAGGTGGAAACGGGAGATTTAATCTATGTGGATACAGCCACTGATACCTATACCTACATGGTTAAAGAAATAAAGGTGGTTGAGCCAGAGGATTTGTCAGTTCTAGAATCCACACCAGGCAAAGAGCAGTTGACACTTTACACTTGCACACCTATTTATATTGCAACACATCGATTAGTCATAATCGCTGATAGAATTTAAATTTATTTAAAATAGCAAAAGGGACTTAGGAATGACCTAAGTCCCTTTCGTATTTTAAAAATGAGCAGTTTGAATTTCAATAACAACTTGCCAGCTGAGCTGACTGAGTTGAGCGGATATGGTCCTTACTGAAGGACAAATCGCTCTTGTTAAAGTAGGTATAGTCATTTCTGCCGGTGGCATCTGCAATGCAGTCGTCCCAGGTTAAATCAACGTTGTAATAGCTGCCGTTGATATAGACTATATTCCAAGCGTGAGTCTGCCCTCGTGACTCACCAGTGATGTAATAGCAAGGGATTCCCGATTTGTTGCATACAACCTGGAATGCCCTTGCATATCCCGCGCAGACCGAAGAACCAGTGGCAAGAGCAGAATAAGCACTTTGATTGAGTGCGTTAGAAGCGCAGTAGGTGTTCATTGAACAGATACTGTCGTGAATATATTTCTCCTTATCAATATCAGAACTATATTGAGATGCGCCTGAAACAATATTTGCAATGGCATTTTCATAGTTGGCCTTAGCGTTAGACAACTCATCTTTGCTAATGCCATACTTCAATTTAACCTTGTGAGCTACATTGAAGCTATCAACCGCATACTGGTAAGAGGTATTTGCCCAGAAAAGCTCAGGGTGATCATTGAATAAAGCATTCATAATAATCTCCAAATTAGCCTCTGACACAGGATGCTTCAGATAGAACAACTCCTCATTGTAGTCAATAATTGCTTCGTAAATCTGGTTATAAATAATTTTGTCCTCTGCAGAAAGATAATTTTCATATAAGCAGCTAGATTTACCAGTATTTTCACAAGCACGTGCTACTATAATGTTACTTGAAGTAAGTAACAGAGTTGTTGCTATTGCCGCAAGGGCAATTATTCTATTAGTGATGGTTCGTTTTGTGGTCCAATTATCCATGCCTCTTCGCCTCCCCAAAAACTCGCGCTGAGTGCAAATATAATTAGGTCGCAATTAATATTTCTGTTGGTGTTTGATAATTATATTGAAAAAGTTTGAAAAAATATTGTAGTTCACAAACACTTCATAAATTTAATAGACACACGTGTATTAAAGATGCTTTGTAATAGAAAATATACGGGTTTGAAAAATAAAGGATTTGACAAAAATTTGGAGAAAATAGTATATTATTGTTTGGGAAACTGATTTTGCCAGTTTGAGTTTACTAACTCTTATACACTAAAATTTAATAGAGAAGGAATTGGGAGGGCAAATGTTAGACTACAAAATTATCGAAGTAAAGCAGAGCATTTTTGAGGACAATGATGCTGATGCAGACAGACTCAGACAGGAGCTAAAGGAACAAAAGACATTTTTGATAAACCTTATGTCAGCTCCAGGTTCTGGAAAGACAACCACCTTATGTCAGACTATTGCAAGACTTAAGGACGAGATGGAAATTGGCGTAATGGAGGCAGATATTGATTCTGATGTGGACGCGGCAACAATCACAGAGGCTGGAGTCCGTGCAATTCAGATACATACAGGAGGCATGTGTCACCTGGATGCCGATATGACTAGACAGGGATTACACGAATTTGGCACTGAGGGTTTAGACTTGGTCTTCCTGGAAAATGTTGGTAATTTGGTTTGTCCAGCGGAATTTGATACCGGTTCAATCAAAAACGTTATGATTCTTTCTGTACCAGAAGGAGACGACAAGCCATACAAGTACCCACTGATGTTTTCGGTTTGTGATGTGGTGCTTATCAACAAATGCGACACACTGGCAGTGTTTAGCGATTTTTCAAAGGACGCAGTAGAAAAGCGCATACATGAGCTCAATCCTGACGCTGAGATTTTTTATATTTCAGCAAAGACTGGTGAGGGATTTGAGGGCTGGATTAACTGGTTGAGGGGCCAGGTAAACGACTTTCGATGAGTCTTTTTGAGAGGAGTATTTAATTTATAAGGTCGTAGGAGTCTAAAGGAGGAAATAATTAATATGGGAATAGGACCAGATAGACTTGGTGATTTTTATCCTGATTGGGTAGAAGATTTAAAGGATGAGGACCTTCGTCCAGAAATCCTAAAGCTTGGCAAGGTGATTACTGACAGAGCCAAGATTAAGCTTGGCCTGCAAAAAATTACCAAATATGACCCAGAATACTGGGCTGTAGCAAATCTTGCTCCTACCAAGGAGATAGCTGAGCTTGCTCTTTCTATGGGCGGTATCAGAAAGCCAAAGACATTTGAACAGCTTTTAGATATTACAGGCCTAGATGAGAAGACTTTGGAGGAAAGGTTGGAGAAAGCCAGCTGGACTGGTCTTTTGGAGTGGAACTATGAGAATGAAGCCCACGAAAAGCAGTGGGTACTTCCTATGTTTGTTCCAGGTTCTGCTGAGTTTTCTAATATGAATCAAGATTTTCTTGAAGAGCACCCAGAGATGGGACGATTCTTTGAGAGGATGAGCCGCCTTCCGCTTGAGGGCTTGACTCACATGGTTCCTCCAGGTGGTGCAGGTATTGGAATGCACGTCATTCCTGTTGAGGAAGCAATAGGAATGGAGCAGCAGGCAATTGATTTAGAGAAGATTTCTTACTGGCTCGATAAGTACGAGGGTAAGTATGCCAAGTCGCCATGCTCTTGTCGTCTATCTAGAAAGACTTATGACGAAGGCTGTGCAGACGATCCAGAGGGATGGTGTATAGCAGTTGGCGATATGGCCGACTATGTAGTAGAGACTAACAAGGGTGGCGTATATATCACCAAGGAAGAGGCTCTTGATATATTTAAGCAGGCTGAGGACAACGGCTTTGTACATCAGATTACAAACATCGATGGCGAGAACAAGATTTTTGCTATCTGCAATTGTAATGTAAATGTATGTTACGCTCTTCGTACCTCACAGCTTTTCAACACACCAAACATGTCTCGCTCAGCTTATGTTGCAAGAGTTACCGCTGAGGATTGTGTTGCCTGCGGCAAGTGTGTTGAAAATTGTCCTGCAGGTGCTGTTAAGCTTGGTCAAAAGCTTTGTACAGCAGATGGCAGCGAAATAGAGTATCCAAAGCAGGTTCTTCCTACAGAAAAACGATGGACAGTTGATGATTGGAACGATGACTATCGCGATACCAACAGAATCAACTGCTACGATACAGGTACAGCACCTTGTAAGACGGCATGTCCTGCACATATTGCTATTCAGGGATATCTTCGCATGGCAGCTCAGGGACGTTACAAGGAGGCTCTTGCTCTTATCAAGCAGGACAATCCGCTTCCAGCAATCTGTGGTCGAGTATGTAATAGACGTTGCGAGACAGCGTGTACCCGTGGAACTATTGATGAAGCCATCGCCATAGATGAAGTAAAGAGATTCTTAGCCGAGATGGATTTAAAGGCTGAGACCAGATTTATTCCAAAGAAGATTGTTCCTTCACAGAAGGGTGAGTTTACAGAAAAGGTAGCTATTGTTGGTGCAGGCCCTGCAGGTCTTTCCTGTGCATACTATCTTGCACTGAAGGGATACAAGCCAACTATATTTGAAAAGAGTAAATATCCAGGTGGTATGCTTAGATATGGTATTCCATCATTTGTACTTGAAAACTATGTCATCGACGCCGAGATAGATATCATCAAGGCTCTTGGCGTAGAGATTAAGTGCGGAGTTGAAGTAGGAAAGGATATCACGTTAGATGAGCTTCGTGCTCAGGGCTACAAGGCATTTTATGTAGCCATCGGTTGTCAGGGCGGCAATAAGCCAGGAGTACCAGGCGATGATGCTATAGGTACACAGACAGCGGTGGATTTCCTTCACGAAGTATCTGAAAATGAAAAGTACGATATCAAGGGCGACCTTGTAGTCATCGGAGGTGGTAACGTAGCTATTGATGTGGCTCGTTCTGCTCGCCGAGTTGGCACACAAAAGGTATCTATGTACTGTCTTGAGACAAGAGACATTATGCCTGCATCACCAGAGGAAATTGAAATCGTAGAGGCTGAGGGTGTAGAGCTCAACTGTGGTTGGGGACCTAAGGAAGTCCTTACCGATGAAAATGGTGCCGTATCCGGTATCATTTTAAAGAAATGTACTCGCGTTTATGATGAGTCAGGTAAATTCTCACCACAGTATGACGAGAACGACACCATTACAGTTGATTGCAAGCACGTTATCTTCTCGGTTGGTCAGCGCAGCATATATGGAGACTTATTCAAGGATTCCAAGGTTGTCGTTGAGCGTGGACCAAAGGCTGACCCACTTACATACCAGACAGACCAACCAGATATTTTTGTTGGTGGTGACATGTACACAGGCCCTAAGTTTGCAATTGATGCAATTGCAGCAGGCCGTGAAGGCGCAATCTCTATCCACAGATTTGTGCAGCCACATAGCTCGCTTACTATCGGACGTAACCGCCGCGACTTCATAGAACTGGACAAGGACAACATTCGCATAGACGATTATGACCACAGTCCACGTCAGATTCCTGGTGTTAGCAAAACTACAGTTGACGGACAGCTCAGCTTCCGTGACAAGACTGTAGAATTCACCGAAGAGCAAATCAAAAAGGAAACTGCGAGATGCTTGAAGTGTGGCGCCTCTGTAGTAGACGAAAACAAATGTATCGGATGTGGCGTATGTACAACCAAGTGCGAATTTGATGCCATCCACCTGTATCGTGAGCACCCAGAATGCTCAAAGATGACTCCATCCGAGGACAAGCTCAAATATGTCCTCCCTAATGGATTGAAGCAGGCTATCAAAGTCACATTCAAGGGCAAACGCAAAAAATAACCACCACAACTTAATACTTTGACTTTCAACCCCCGCCTGGGCCCCGGCCCTTTCCAGTGCGGGGGTTTACAATTTCGCGAATATTGTAGTTTTTCTTATGTGCTGGTGAGGCGTCAACCATGTGTCTTTGTACTCGACTGAACTATTTTGCAAGGATTCTTTTTAGAGCGGACACTTGATGTTCTCAAATAGATTTCAACTTTTATAAATAGCACTTGGGTTCATGTTACATTCGCCCAAGTAAAATAACGCAGCGGATTTTGTCAGTATAAGCACCGCCCTCTAAATCGAGTCCGTTCTCATTTTCGGGCTCGCTCAGCCGTCCTGGCTTCGCGTGCTTATACTGTGCAAAATCTGCTGCTATTTTACTATGCTCATTCCAAAATCACCCAAGTTGTATTTATAAAAGCTGAAATCCATTTTGCTTAAGTTTATGTGTGTCCGCCAATAAAAAGCATCCGATGCAAAATTGTACCGACGTGTAAAAGACACATGAAAAGGGGATGGTGAACGCACATTAGAAAAACAAGATATTCATGCGACGTAAACCCCCGCACTGGAAAGGGCTGGGGCCCAGGCGAGGGACAAAAATTATGGGGAGTTGTGGTGGTTTTTTTGCGGTAACACTAGTTATTTGGGGCGAAAATAGGTAAAATATTCTTCAAGGGATAGATTGGAGTATATTTTTATGAAGTTCGAGTTTGTTTATGATAAATTGACTAACTATAGGAGTGGCCTTTATAGGGAGTGGCTCTTGACAAATGGCCTTGGTGGCTACGCAGGTAGTAGCATTGTCGGTGCTCACATGCGCACTCACCAGGGCTATTTGATTGCTAGCCTGCATCCACCAGTTGAGAGATATTTGGTGTTTTCTAAAACTAATGAGAGATTAGTTTGTGGAAGCCGTATATACGATTTGACTACGGCACAGCATAAGGGCCCATATACAAGCGAGTTTAACCAGGGCAATATGCATCTAAAGTCATTTAGGTACGATGGAACTATCACCTATGAGTACGAGGCGGGAGGCATGCGTCTTACCAAGACAATAGCTCTTGTTCAGGGAAAGAACCAGTGCGTTATCGCATATACGTTAGAAAATAATGGCCCTGCGGCCGGCGTTGTCATTACTCCACTTGTTAACTATCGACCTTGCGGTAGCTTGATGACTGTAGATGACCTAAGGTGGGAGTTGCCACCGGAGGTCTTCAAGGAGGTACGGGATGAGGAGAGCGGCAATATAGGTTTCTACTATTCTCCAGTGAGCAACAAGGATGTTAGAGTTGCTGTTGTAAGTGCTGGTTGCGAGATGGTAAAGCGTAATAATATTTACGACGAGAACATGGAGCTTCAATACGAGATAGACAATGGTAGAGATGGGCTTGATTGTCATCTTAAGCCATACGATTTTGTTATGGAGGTTGAGGAAGGCGGAGTGTCTAAGGCATCTTTTGTTTGTACTGTAGATGTTAAGGAGACATCAGGTAGAAGGAAGAGCGAGCCTGCTACTGTTGCTTCAATCGAGAAGGATACAGCCTTCATCGAAATCGAAAAGGAAAAGAACCGCATAGCGGAATTGATAGAAAAGGCAGAGTTGCCTGAGGATGATGAGCTTGCTACAGTTCTTACAGTGGCAGCAAATCAGTTTATTGTAGATAGAAGTTCTAATGGCAAGAAGTCTATTGTGGCCGGATATCCATGGAACACAGATGGTGGCAGGGATGCCATGATAGCATTTACTGGTGTTTGCCTGGAGACCAAGAGATTTGATGATGCCAAGTCTATCCTGTTGGCGTATTCAAAGCTTATTAAAAATGGTCTGTTGCCAAATATGTATCCAGAGGACGACAAGAGTCCTAGCTATAATAATGGAGATACTGCTCTTTGGTATTTTTATGCAGTGTACAATTATCTTAAATACGTAAATACGGATGAGGCATGGAAGTTTGTAGAAGATTTCATTTATCCTAGCCTTCAAGAGATAATGGGAGCCTATAGAAAGGGCACCAAGTATGGCATCGGAATGGACGATGACGCCTTGATGAAAGCCGGTGATGGCAAGGAGCCAATCACCTGGATGGATGTGAATGAAAAGGGCAAGGAAGTGGTACTTCGCCACGGAAAGCCTGTTGAGATAAATGCTCTTTGGTACAATGCTCTTATGACAATGGAAGAGATTTCTAGAGGTATAGCAAGACGTACCCACAACAAGCCAGAGAATTATCTTGCCTATGCAGGTGGATGTAGTCAGCTTGCTATTTGGGTTAAGGAAGCATTCGACTCAGAGTTTTGGTACGAGGAGGGAGGATACTTGTACGATGTTGTAGATGATGAGTATAAGGATTCTACACTTCGCCCAAATCAGATATTTGCAGTAAGCCTTCCATTTACCATGCTTGACCCAGAGAAGGAAAAGTCAATTGTTAGAGTTATTAAGGACAGTCTCTATGATGGCATTGCGCTGAAAAGTGGTGAGGATTTAGAGTCTTACGGATTTTTTATTGGACCATTTGTGGAAGCCTACTTAAAGGTTGGTGCTGGAAGCGCACAGTCTATCGAGGAAGCCAAGGAGCTTATCAGTACAGTGGAGCAACAGTTAGTAAACAACTGTATCGGTCAGATTTCTGAAAAGTATGAAGAGGGGCAACAGCCGGTGGGGGCAGGATGCTTCGCAAGTGCAGGTGCTGTTGGAGAGATTCTTAGAGCTTATAATTTACTTGAGTCCTAAATAGTAATCAAATTTACGAGTAGATTCTTTCTAAAACATATAGAGTCTAGGAAATCTGAAAATATATATGTGATATTTCATGTAAACGGGGAAGAGATAATGATTAAGGTTCGGTTTTTGAAAATGCTAAAGGATGGCAGAAAATACGTTATCCTTGCAATACTGTGGAAATGGTTAGGCCTAGTGTCACATCTTTTGACAGTGGGTGCTATTGCCATAACCATTTCGGACATTTATAACAAAGAGCTTGAATTATATGACTTGGCCTTATACTTGGTGGTGGCAGCAGTGGGCGTAGTGGGAAGCGCTTTCTTTGGTAAGCTTCACACAGACGCTTCCTTTGAAGCCAGCGCCGATGTTAAGAGCCAAATGAGAAAGATAATCTATGAAAAGTTGCTTAAACTTGGAGGTGCCTATCGCCAAAAGGTATCCTCGGCACAGATTACCCAGATGATGGGTGAGGGTGTAGAGCAGCTTGAAGTCTACTTTGGCAAATATATTATTCAATTCGCATATTCGATAATAGCATCAATCACATTATTTGCAATTTTATTATTCTGTAATTCTAGATCGGCCTTCTCCCTTTTAGTTTGCGTGCCTGTATTTTTAATAGTGCTTGCAGTTGTAATGAGGCTTTCTGGCAAAAAAATGGAAAACTACTTGAAGGTTTACTACGAGCTAGGAGGCAGTTTTTTAGAGAAAATAAATGGCATGACTACCCTAAAAATCTATGAGGCGGATGAGACGGCAGATCAGGAGCTTGCAAGTAGAGCGGATAAGTTTAGGGACATGGCTTTAAAGAATTTATCTATGCAGGTGAAATGTACCTTTATCCTTGATATTATCACTTATTGCTGCACTGCAGTAAGCTTAGTATTTTTGGTGCAGGAGTTTTTGAATAACAAAATCAGCATTTTTGCAGCAGTGATTTTCCTATTTTTGTCATTGGAATATTTTGCACCCCTTAGGAAGCTTGGAGAATACTTTAACATTGGCATGAACGGCATGAAGTCTGCTGACAAAATCTTTGAATTTCTAGCCATCAGAGAGCCAATACAGGGTAAGGGAGAGCTTGCAAAGGAGCCTGTTAGAATCACCTTTAACAATGTTTCCTTTGCCTACGATGGCAAAAAGGTTTTGGAGAATATCTCCATGCTTATACCATCTGGTGGAATGGTCTCTATAGTGGGTACTTCTGGAGCAGGCAAGTCCACCATTGCAAAGATTTTAAGAAAGCAAAATAGGGCTTACTCCGGTTCAATCAAAATCAATGGCAAGGAGCTTAGCTCCATTAGCGAGGATGCTCTTATGCAACTTGTGACTACAGTGGGCGACAGTTACATTTTCCCGGGTACTATCAAGGACAACCTTTTGCTTGGCAATCCAAAGGCAGACGACAAGCGACTGAGAAATGTTCTTAGACTAGTCAATCTCTGGGACGAATTGAAGGATAAGGGTGGACTTACTTTTCAGCTTGCAGAAGGGGGCAGCAATATATCTGGTGGGCAGAGACAGCGCTTGAGCTTTGCAAGAGCACTGCTAAAGAATGCTTCCCTTTACATATTTGACGAAGCCACTAGCAATATAGATGTGGAATCAGAAAAGATAATCATGAATCTTGTGGAGAAGCTTTCTAGGGAAATGGGCAGAACCATAATCCTTATATCACATCGATTAAGCAACGTGGTTCACTCAGACAAGATTTTCATGCTTTCAAACGGAGTCATTGCTGAGGAGGGCACCCATCAAGAGCTTATGCAAATCAATATGGAATACGCCAATCTTTTCAACAGACAAAAAGAGCTAGAGCGTTTCGCAAAGGGGGTGGAGTAAATGGAAAATATATCTGAATTTGCCATCATATCCCGTTTGCTAAAGTTAGTTCGACCTCTGAAGAGTGTGATGACTACGGGAGTCATCCTTGGGGTGTTAAGTCGTTTATGCGGAATATTTTTGGCGGTTATTGGAGCAAAGGCAGTAGCTATAACAGCGGAGAATTTCCTTAATCCATCGGTGCGACCTTCAATAAAAATGTTTGCAATTATACTTGTGGGACTTGGAGTGGGACGAGGAGTTTTTCGCCTAGGCGAGCAGTATTGCAACAACTACGTGGCTATCAACGTTCTTTCCCTTACAAGGGAGAAGGTGTTTACTGCCCTGCGTAAACTTTGTCCAGCCAAGCTTGAGACAAGGGAAAAGGGCAATCTCATCGCTATAATAACCAGTGATGTTGAGACGCTTGAAGCTTTCTTTGCAGGCACTGTGGCCCCTGTTGCAGTGTCCGCAATAGTGGCAATTGTTATGTCTCTTTACATTGGATATCTGTTTCCAGTGGCTGGAGTTGTGGCTGCAATTGGTTTTGTCACAGTGGGAGGAATGGTTCCTATTTCCAGTGAAATAAATAGCTATCCTGCTAGCTTGGAATATAGAAATGCCTTTGGTAAAATGGACAGCTTTATCCTAAGCACAATCTACGGCATTGATGAGACCATCCAGTATCAGAGTGGTCATAAGACTGTCAAAGAGATAGTTAAACGTTCCGACAATTTGGCTGATACCAAATCAGAGTTAGTGGAATTTGAGAAGAATCAAAGGATGCTCATTACAGTTACCACCAATATATTTGCAGCAATAATACTTGTGGTAATGTATATCGCATATGCGAAGGACAAGGTAAGCTTTAATCAACTGGTTGTAGCTGTAGTAGCAACAGTTAGTGCCTTTAGGCCGGTGGCCGCTCTTGCAGCAGTATCTAGCAACTTGAATCAAGCTATAGCCAGCGGCAAGCGTATCCTAGATTTGCTTGATGAGGAGCCAAAGGTAGATGAAGTAATTGAGGGCACAGATATAGATTTAAACAACAGTCCAAAGAATGTGCTAGTGGTTGCAAAGGATGTGAAATTTGGCTACGACGAGACCCCTGTTCTTACTGGAACAACCCTAGCAGTAAAAAAGGGGCACATCCTTGGAATCCATGGAGCTAGCGGTTCTGGTAAATCAACTATGCTTAAGCTTTTGATGAGATTTTGGGATGTGAATGACGGAGGAATTTACTACAGTAATCAGGCGGGAAAGGCTGTTTTGGTAAAGAGAATTAATACTAAATCTTTGAGAGCTAACCAGTCATTTGTCACCCAGGATACTTGGATTAGCCATGACACTATCGCCAAAAATATAGCCATTGCAAAGGCTGATGCAACAATGGAGGAGATTGCAGCAGCTGCTAAAAAGGCCAGCCTACATGATTTTATAGAGACCTTGCCTCAGGGCTACAACACAGTTATAGGAGAGGACGGATACTCTATTTCCTCAGGGGAAAAGCAAAGAATTGGCCTTGCCAGAGCTTTTTTACACGATGCCAATCTGGTGCTGTTGGATGAGCCAACCAGTGTTTTAGATGCATTAAATGAGGGTATTATCCTTAAATCAATTAAGGAGGAGGCGGAAGAAAAGACAGTGGTTCTTGTGTCACACAGACGATCAACCCTAAATATAGCCGACTCAATTTGGTCCATAGGGACGGAGTCAGCGGGTCATTAGAGAATTAAAATCAAAGAGACTGTGAATAGTAACAGCCAGGAATGATTTGACGTGGCAGGTATAAAAGGGTATGGTATATTGATATAAACATAAGGAGGATGATGTTGATATGAAAATGAAAAGACTGTTACCATTGTTGACAGTGACATTGCTAGTATCAGGATGCGGTAAGGCTGATGTTAGTAACCAAAAGACAGAGTCGAATGAGACTCAGGAAGCTGCAGCAAATGCACAGGATGATGTTAAAACTAACGAGTTACATAAGGATGATGTCGTTGAAGGAAACGGCACATTTTTCGTAAGCGTTAATGATAAGGTTTATTTTAGAAAATACGATGCGGAAACTTTTTCTGATGCAAGCCTAAACAGTGAGTACACTAACCTGTGGAGAGGAGGACTAACCACAGAGTATTCCAAGAAGTCAGAGATATGTGCCTATGATCCAAAGACCAAGCAGGTTGAAACTATTGCGGAGGACGATGGATGTCACGAGATTTATTATCTCGATGGATTGTTCTACCTTACAAAGAAGGAAGATGATCGTTTTAAGACATATACTTTAAACATAGACACTAAAGAGGTTAAGCCTGCTGATAATATTCAGGGTGCTGTGTTAAATGTTGATGCTGAAAATGGATACATTGTAACTGGCTATACTAATTATGATACAGATGAATCATACGCCTATATATATAAGGATGGTGAAGAAGTATATAGCAAGACAGCTAAAAGATGTGAATACTTAGGCTCGTCTAACGGCAAGGTATACATCTATCAGGCTGAGAGCGATGGAGATGATAGTACTAATTTTACTTTCTGGGAGTTGAATCCTGCTGATAAATCTGAGGTTTGCCTTGGAACTATTAACCCAGAAAAAGAAACTAATGATGAATTCCTTATTAACTGGCAGGTAGAGGATTTTGCTACAAATAATGATAAGATTTACGTAAGTTTTGCTGATTATGAAGGCTCTGGAAATTTTTGGAATGGAGGAATGTGTGTTGAGGCAACGGCAGGAGCAGAAAATAGCCTTAGTGTGCTGTATGACAATTCCAAGATGGAAGAGGGCAACATGTATGTTGATGACAGTGGCAAAGTAAGCTTTGTAACTTATACTCCAGGCAGTTATACATTAAGCGGTTACGATAAGGACGCTAGGCCTCATGGTGATCTTGTGTACTATGAGACTGTTGATGACAAGAAAGTTATCGCAAAGGATTTTGTAGACGAGCAAGTTGAGGATGGAGTCTTCGAACAGAATATACCAGATAACGCCATTACTAGGATAGGGGATAGCACATATGTGGCACTTCCTAATTATGTGCATGACGACATAAACGATATTGGCTGGAGATTTTACTACAAGGTTCTAAGAGTTAGGTACTTAGCGATTGATGGCAATGGCGAAGTTACTGTAATGGATAGTGTTGACACAACTAATAATTTCCTCCAGGTTGAGGCTTCATATGATAAGGCTTCAAATGCTCTTGAGGGAAAGAGTGTTGGAAATCCAGCAGGTGAAGAAGAGACAGAAGAAAGAACTGGTGAATACGACTATGTATACAAGCTTGCTGATGATTTTGAGTATGTAGAAGATGGTAAGGCAAAGTCTAAAGATGATTTTGCTAAGTACATTGGAAGCGATGTTAAGAGATTTAAGCTTTACTTCAACGACAAAGGGCTGGTAGAGAAAATAGAAAAAGTATAAAGGCATAAATATTATTGCCCCCAAGGGTTAGAGTTAATCTAAATCCTTGGGGGCTTTTTGCGTTTAATTTGAATAACAATCCTTAGCTTAATTTATATTCTGCAAAATGCGGGTTAGCACTAAGTGGGTGCTTCTGTTCGTTCATCACTCTAAACTGTGATGGAGGATAGCCTGTGCTTTTTTTGAAAGCACGTGTAAAGGCTGGGCAGCTTGCAAAACCTGCCTGATAAGAAATATCTGTAACAGTAAGCTCTGGGTTTGCCAAAAGTGTTTTTGCGTAGTTTATCCTTAGCTGCAAGATGTATTGATAGAAGGTTACGCCTGTATACTCGCTGAAGATTCTTTCAAAATGATATTTGCTAAAGCCTGCGTATGCTGAGGCGCTTTCAAGGGTGATATCCTCAGTAAAGTGCTCAGAAATGTAGGCGCATACATTGCTCAAGGAAATATTGTTTTTGGAAGAGTTTGATTCTAAATCCTCCTCCCGCAGCTTGTTTATATTTTTGCCGCAGCATGCAATGAACTGCATAAGGATAGAATATATTTCAAGCTCATCATATGGAGTGAGCTCTGTAACGGAAATTCGCCTTTCGTCCACTCCACGGTGAGTGCTAATTGGCGTGGTTGAGCCAAAATATAGTTTCATGATTTCATCTATGCAATTGCAGAGATAATCATAGATTTCAGGTGGGCAGGTGCTTTTCTTGATATGAAGAGCTGGCGCCATAAGATTGAAGGCCTTATCTATTTCAGTAAGGGCACTGAATCTAGAAAAATCTGCCTGAATATAGACTCTGGTTCCAGGGGAAAGAGAGAAAATCTCGTGCAGAACAGTAGGACATATAAACAGAATATCTCCAATATCTACGTGATAAGTTTGATTTGCACAAACGATTTTGTAAGGTGCCTCTTTAGGCAAAATAATCTCAACGTCTGTGTGCCAGTGAGGAGGGAAGTCAGCGTGATACTGATTTATAAACATCCTCAAACTGGTATTAATTTTGTGTGGAACATTTTCTTTGTTACTAGTACATTGATTTTTCATATAGCATTTATTCTCCAAAACCTAAAATTTAAAAATAGCAACTTTTAGATTTAGAACATTATAACATAATAATTGCTGTTGGTAAGGCCATAGACGGCATTTTGTTGTAATAAATGACTTATTTTGGATGTTAAGTAAGGAAATATACACAAACAGAATAGCAATTTTGGTATGGTAGATAGCAATTTTCCACAAGCGAAAAGGTAAAAACTAATATAATATTTTATTAGGAGCGAAACATGATATTGTTTCGAAAAAGGGAAAAGAGGTTACTAAACTAAGAGGAGGGTAAAGTATGAACAAAAAGGTTTTTGCCACAATCTTGGCAACAGTTCTAACTGCTACAACACTGGTTGGATGCGGAGGCAATTCTTCATCTGCAGGACCTGATACAGCTGCAAAAGCACCAGGTGAAAAGCAGACCGATGGAAAAAATCTTCCAGAACTCACTACTGAACCAATGACAATTACACTTTGGGATATTGCAACAGAAGAGCCAGCAAAGAGCGCTCAAGAAGGTGCAGTTCAGAGATTTATGGCTGACTATCCAAACATTACTGTTAATCAGGTACACCAGCAGAATGATAACTATAAGCAGCAGCTTGTAGTAGCAATGAGTTCAGGCCAGGCACCTAACATGTATATTCACTGGGGCGGCGGTCCTATGGCTGAGTATTACAAGTCAGGCTTTGCAAATGACATAACTGATATGTATGCAAAGTATGATCATCCTGATTTCATCGATGCTTCAGTTGCACAGTCAACATATGATGGCAAGATGCTTGCTATCCCATTTGGTGGACTTTCAGGTTGTGACATTTTCTATAACAAGACAATTTTCAAAGACCTTGGACTTGAGGTTCCAACAACTATAGATGAGCTTGAGGATGTTTGCGCTACACTTAAGAAAAATGGATACACTCCATTTTCTCTTGCAAATGCTTCAAAGTGGACCGGCTCTATGTACTACATGTATTTAGTAGCTCGTCATTCAGGAAATGCTGAGTTTGATGCAGCTTACACTCAGGAGAATGGCGGTTCATTTACAAGTGACGCATTTATCTATGCAGGCACAAAGATTCAAGATTGGGTTAAGAAGGGATACTTCCCAGATGGTGTTAACTCACTTACAGCTGATGACAACCAGGATAGAGCACTTCTCTATGATGGCTCTGCAGCTATGATGCTCCATGGTTCATGGCAGGTAGCTGGTATCAAGGCAGATAACGAAGATTGGTACAACGAAAACATCGGCGTTTTCCGTTTCCCAGAGGATACAGAAGCTAAGGAAAAGGGCGTTCCTCAGGACGTTGAAATTGGAACAGCAATCGGTAATGGTTTCTCATTTAACTGCTTCAAGGAAGACGGCTCAGTTGACCAGGATATGCTTGATGCATGTTATGTATTAGCAACTCAGTACTACAACGATGATACATACAACCAGATGCAGATGGACGGTGGAAACATTCCTTCAATCAAGGGATTTGATTCAAAAATCGAAGATCCAAACAACAAGGAAGTTGTTAAGGTATTCTTTGATGCTTCAAACGTACAGCTTTGGTATGACCAGTATCTACCAGCATCTGTTACAGAAGTACACAAGGATTGCATGACAGAGCTCTTTGGACTTGAAAAGACACCTGAGCAGATTGGTAAAGAGCAGGATGATGCAATGAAGAAAGCAATTGCTGAACAGTAATTTTTAATCTGCTGTTGATAGTGATGAAGGCTGCCCTCAGGGCTTAGGCTCTGGGGGCATTTAAAACTATTGGGGTATTACAAAACGCAGAGGAGGGAGATAACGTGGGAAAAGAAAATAAAATAAGCCTTGCGCAGGCTAAGGCAAAAAGTACAGCCAGGGCCGCAACTGTGTTTCTGATACCTGCGCTTTTGCTTATAACTATTTTTATTATTTATCCAGTTATTGATACGTTTGTAATAAGCGGTTACAAATGGAATGGTATTTCTTCAGACAGATTTTTCGTGGGACTTGAGAATTGGAAAACACTTATCCACGATGAAATGTTTTGGAAATCATTCAAGCACAATTTGATAGTAATGGTATTTTCAATTTTATTGCAGATACCACTAGGTATGCTTCTTGCAACATTTTTAGATGCAGGTGGAAAGAAATTTAATATCTTTAAGGTTATTTGGTTTCTTCCATATTTAATGAGCTCAGTTGCCATTGCATTTCTTTTTAACTATGCGCTTGCAACTAACGGCGGTATTATTTCTTCTCTTGCTACAATTATCCAAGGCAAGAGGACAACAATTGATCTTTTGGGAACTGCGCCAAATGCACTTTATACTGTAATCGGTGTTATGGCATGGCAGTTCACTCCATTTTACATGGTTTATTTTATTGCCGGATATGGCAATATCGACACATCGATTTATGAAGCTGCAGTCCTTGATGGGGCAACTAGATGGCAGTACATTAAGCATATAGCGATTCCACTTCTTGGACCTATTTTTAAGACGGCATGTACTATGTCACTTATAGGTTCGCTGAAGTACTTTGATATGATTTGGAACATGACTCAAGGCGGACCGGCAGGGTCTACAGAGCTTATGGCAACATACATGTATAAGCTTTCCTTCCAGCAATTCAACATGGGTTATGGTTCGACGGTAGCAGCGGGAATGTTTATTCTCATAACGGCTATTGCTCTAATCTTTAACAAAGTATTTAAAGTGAAGGAGGTGGATTAATTATGGCAAAAGAAAATATAAAAGATGCGGACTACCGTAAGGCAAAAGTAAAATCAAAAATTGCATGGGCTATTGCGATTTTCTTTGCATGTGTCATGCTAATCATTACACTTACGCCGTTCTTTTTTATGATAATGAATTCATTTCGAAAGCAGTTTGATATGCTCCAGCAGGGCGTATTTCATCTGCCTGATCCATGGTTTTTCGAGAATTTTGTGACGGTAGTAGAAAAGGGATTTTTCGGATATTTTCTTCGAAGTGTCATCGTAGTTGGCGTATCGCTGATACTGATGCTTATAATTTCATCCTTTGCTGCTTATCCACTTTCAAGAATGCGCTTTAAGCTGAACCCATGGATTTATGCGATGATAGTTGCGATGATGTCAGTTCCTATGCACGTAACTCTCATCCCAATTTTTAAGCTAACGACTGCGGTGGGATTTTATGACTCTCTAAAGGCATTGATTGGTCCATACGTGGCGTTTTCTCTTCCAATGTCAATCTTTATTCTCACCGCTTTTATGAAAACTATTCCAAAGGAAATTGAAGAGTCCGCAGAAATTGATGGATGTAATAGATATCAATCATTTTTCTTTTTGATTTTGCCACTTTCAAAATCAGGACTTTCAACACTTGCTATATATAATGGCGTTTCAATGTGGAACGAATTTGCCTTTGCAAATACCTTGATTATCAGTCCTGAAAACAAGACACTTCCACTTGTTCTTGGTCAGTTCAAGGGTGAGCATGCAATGAATATTCCAATGATTATGGCGGTTTTGACACTGTCGGTTTTACCAATGATTATTTTGTTTATTGTTTTCCAAGATAAGCTTGTAAAAGGTATGATGTCGGGTGCAGTTAAAGGTTAAAGAAAGAGGGTATGTATGACAATTTATGTAAATGTAAATGCTAAGCACGATGGAAATGGCACAAAGGAATTACCTTTCAGAATAATTAACGATGCAGCAAAAATAGCAATGCCGGGAGATGAAATTTTAGTTGCTCCTGGAACATACCGTGAGTATGTTAATCCAGTTAATGCTGGAACCGAGGACAATCGAATTGTCTATAAAAGCGAGAAGCCTCTTGGGGCAGTTATAACAGGTGCAGAAAAGGTTACTAGTTGGGAGAAATTCAAGGATGATGTGTGGGTAGCCAAGGTTAAGAACAGTGTATTTGGTAACTACAATCCATATACAACTCTTGTTTATGGTGACTGGTACTTTGCAACTCCTAATAAGCATACAGGCTGCGTTTGGCTAAATGACCAGGCATTATATGAGGCATTAAGTATTGACGAGTGCCTTGAGGGAAAGGTTTACGAGTGCTCTTGGGACCCTGAGAATTCTCGCAGGAAATGGTTTGCAGAGCAGGATGAAAAGAATGATGAGACAATAATCTATGCAAACTTTGGAGGCGCAAACCCTAACAAAGAAAATGTTGAGATTACCGTAAGGCGTGAATGCTTTATGCCAAGCGAGGAAGGCGTAGGGTTTATCACAGTCAGCGGTTTTAACATCAATAAAGCTGCAACAACTTGGGCTCCACCAGCTGCTTATCAGGATGGAATGATTAGCCCACATTGGAGCAAGGGTTGGATTATTGAGGACTGTGAAATTTGGGGAAGTAAGTGCGCAGGTATATGCGTAGGTCGTTACTTTGACCCTGAAAATAGCAACTTCTACACAACAAGGCATGTAAAGAGTCCAACTCAGATGGAGAGAGATTCTGTATGTCGTGGTCAGTATTATGGCTGGCTCAAGGAAAAAATTGGTGGTCATATAATCCGCCGAAACAACATTCACCACTGCGAGCAGGGTGGAATTATCGGACGCATGGGGGGCGTATTTAGTATTATAGAAGACAACCATATTCATCATATCAACAATATGATGGAGCTTGGCGGAGCAGAGATAGCAGGAATAAAAATGCATGCTGCTATTGATGTAATTATGCGACGCAATCACATTCACCATTGTACAATGGGAATCTGGTGCGACTGGGAGGCTCAGGGTACAAGAATCACTCAGAATTTGCTTCATGACAATATGTGTCCTGATTTTGCAAAGCAGCTTAAGGGTGGAATGACCTGTCAGGATTTATTTGTTGAGGTTAGCCATGGACCAACTCTCATAGACAATAATATTCTTCTGTCAGATGTTTCGCTTCGTATTGCAACTCAGGGCGTGGCTATGGTTCATAACCTTTGTGCCGGCTCATTTACCTATGTTGGGGATGGAACCACATGGAGATACACTCCATATCACATGCAGCACAGGACAGAGGTAATGGGATTTATGACCATACTTCATGGTGATGACCGCATTTACAATAATATATTTATACAAAAGTGGCCAGCTAAAGACCTTGAGCTTTTAAATGACTCAGACCCAAGCAAGACTTATTTCGAAAACAGAAAGGTGGGAACTTATTGCTTCGATGAGTATCCTACTTATGATGAGTGGCTTCCTCAGTTTGATTTGGAGGTAGAGTATCCAAATATGATGAAGCATGAGCCTTCTCATTTTGCACACCTTCCAGTTTGGATTGACGGCAATGCATACTTTGAAGGTGCAGCAGCATACAAGAAGGAGAATAACGCATTTACGGATAAATCAGGAAAGGTTTATGTGGATGTGGTTGAGAAGAACGGTAGCTATTTTATTGATACCAATATTTATGATGTTCTTGAAGGATTTAAGGTTGATATGATTTCAACTGAGACTTTGGGGGAGGCTTTTGAGCCACAGCAGAAGTTTGAAAATCCTGATGGTACACCAATTACATTTGATTATGATTTCGCAGGAAATCACCGTGGCGCTGATGTAATTCCTGGACCATTTGCTACAGCAGAAGATGCAGGCAAGGAACTTTGTAGTCATTAAAATATGAGATGATGAAGAAACACCTCTGGAAAGCGGAGGTGTTTTTTAGTGCAATTTTATCCTTAGCGTTAAATGTGGTAATATATAGCAAGGGAATTTTTTAATAAGGAGGATAATGTTATATGAAGTTTAGAAAGTTATTACCTTTAATGGTTATAGGATTAATGTTTGTTGGTTGCGGAAGCTCAGATACTGAAGAGGTTGAGGAAAACGTTCAGCAGACTCAGCTTTCTGATGAGGCTGCATCTACAGAGGAGGCGTCTGCGGTGGAGGAAACAATAGATGTAGATACAGAAATAGATGATGCCAGCCAGTCTGAGGATTCAACCCAAAAGGAGCTTACAGATGACATGGCAAGTGAAGCTATTTGGAAATATATCACCACAGAGGAGAATCCTGGCTTGGAGGACTATGATGGAGAGGCACCGGTATATTGTATCGTTACATCTGAGGAAGGTGCCGATGAAATCGTGGTTGATTTTAGATCATATACAGGCTCCCATGAGTATTTTTACATCGACAGAGCTACTGGAGATACCCACTCCACTCAGTACGTCCCAGGCATCATCGACGAAGAAGAAGATACCGGCTTGAGATTCAATGTGTGGGATTACGTAGAGTAATGGACCAGGGGGACGGGGTTAGTGGTCCAAAATGAAGTGAACCGAAAGATTAAGCTTCGACCAAGTGTCGGAGCTTTTTTCTGTTGTTTGGAAAAAAATGAAAAATTTTTTTGAATTATAAGTATGGGGAGACGATATAGGATGCTATAAGGAGGTAATTAATATGGCAGGAAATAATACACAACAATCTGGAGTTTCGAAAGAAAGATTAAGCGCGGAAATTAATGATGCATTAAAACGTTTGAAAGAGAATGAGCATAAACTTGAAACTGAAAAAATATTTGAAGAAGATTATGACGTAAGAGATATCTTGTGCAAACAGTTAGTTGGAGCGGTAGAAGAGATTAGGGATGATATAAGGAAAGAATCTGAAAGTCAGGATGGGATAAGTTTAAAAGATATAGAAAATAGATTCAATTCAATAAAACCCAACATAGACGAGGTAAATAGTGAAATAGAAGAAATAATAGAGAAAAATGTTATTATTGTTCCCAAAATTGTTGAGCAAACTATGGATATTGTTGAAAAAACAGCTCAAATAGAAAAGGACATAGATAATCTCAGAAACCGCCAAGAATTATATAAGCTTGTATTTGATCAGAATGATCAGAGAATGAAACAGTATCAAAGTGAATTTAATAATTTAGTGGGGGTTTTGGCTAACACTAAAAAATGGAAGGTGAAATAAAAAAATTCGGATTTCGAGATATTGCTCTAATCGATCGTGAGATGCAAGGTATTAATAATCAAGTTAGCAATATTGAAGGAAAAATTAATGAATTAAACGTATTGTTCGACACGAAAATACAAAAAAATAATGATATAAAGAGATTACTAAATGATTATTTCTTAGATGGCTCAAAGGTGCAGATGGCTAATGTCTATAACGAGATAATAGAAAACGGTTCAAGGGCTGAAGGGGAAAGGTCAGAACCACCAACTACGCCTATTGGATACGCGGATGACCAAGATTATTGGGATATTGATGTTCCAGGTCAAGAATATAATTATGAAATCAATTCTTCTATGAGTTTGGATGATATCAAATCCTTGGCGGATACTCCTATAGCTGAGCAAAATATGACGCCACAATCAACGGATAATATACAAGGTAAAGATAAAGAAGTTCTATTGCAGAATAATTCAAGGAAAGATTTGGTTAAAGGAGGGGAAAAACCAGTGCCTCCTGCAAGGGGGAGTAGTAAATCGTTCCAAGAGAATTCTTCTAGAATGATTAAACAAGCTAAATCTGTTGGGCATCCATTGAAAGAAGTGTTATATGATAATAATGTAGAAGAAACATCTGAGGAATCAGCAACTACAGCAGACCCAAAGCCAGTGGATGATAAGGAAAAAACTAGAAGTATTTCAAAGGGGGAATCAGCAGATCCTCCTAAAAAAGGGTTGTTTAATAATTATAGAGCTTTTGTCGGCTATTATAAAAAAAATGGTAAAAGGATTGAACATGATAACATATTTACTGGCATAAGTGAAACAGAAAAGAAGAATTCTCGACTCGATAATGAAGATAATGTTGAGGTTAGACAAATAGAGCAAACCGTTAAACGGGTGGAAGGGGTTGCACACCAGAAGTCAATACATTTGAATATTGAGAATACAGAATCTGGAGAGAGACAAGAGACAGGACAAGCTAATAATTTGAGCACTGAGTCGACAGTGTCTAAGGTTAATAATATAAATGTGAATGTTAACAAGCCATTGCCAGATAAGCCATTGCCAGTTACGCCATTGCCAGATATACCAACAAACCAGTCCCTGAGCAAAACAGAGAAAGATACCAAGCCATTGCCAAACACGCCAAACGAAAAAAATTTCTTAAGAAATTTAGCAAAAAAAATCAAGATAACAAATGCTTTAAAAAATATTAAAGGTCTTAAAAGTATTCTAAATAGAAAAAATAAGCAAGATGAAGCTCCTAAAGTGCTAGATGAAGTAAGTCCAGTTGCACCAATTGAGTCTAACACAACATTGAATCATGGAATGCAGAGTGAAGCACCTAGCGTTCCTGTAGTTGCTGACAATCGGTTGTTACTTGAGATAATGGGAGGATTATCGCAGGAAACTAGGGCGTTTGTTGAGCATTATGTAAAGAATACAAATAAGGAAGATGGACCACATAGATCACTCAAAGATGCGACCAACCTAGGTGGTGCGATGGAGGAAAAACTTTCTATAAAAGTGAATCATCAGTAATGTGGACCTAGGGGACGGGGTTAGTGGACCATAACGAAAGTGAGCCATTGACTCCGTTCTTAAAAAAGCAAAAAATGTCGAGAAATGATTTTGTCTTATATAATATCATGTGCTCACAAGGAGATAAGCAGATGAAGGAACACAAAGAAGCGGTTAGATTAATGCAGGATTATATAAGTGAGCATATTTCAGAGGAGATTAATATAGGCGACCTTGCAAGGGTGTCAGCATTTTCACCTTGGTACGCTAGGAAGCTTTTTATTAAACACTTGAATATGACACCGGCAGTTTATATTAGACGTCTAAAACTGTCCAAATCTGCACTAAGATTAAGAGATGAAAATGTAACCGTTCTTGAAGTTGCGATGGATATGGGCTTTGAGAGTGTGGATGGATACCAGCGCGCGTTCAGAAAAGAGTTTGGTTGCAACCCCAAAGAATACTCTACAAGCCCAGTTCCAGTCTGGCTTTTTACTCCTTACCTAATAGAATCTGAGGAAAGGAAAGTGAGTAATATGAGTGACGTAAGAAATATTTTTATCCAGTTAGTTGAAAGACCTGAACGCAAAGTCATTATCAAGAGAGGCATTAAGGCAAATGAATACTTTAGCTACTGTGAGGAAGTTGGATGCGATGTGTGGGGACTTTTAACCAGCATTAAATCTATAAGTGGCGAGCCGGTTTGCCTGTGGCTTCCAAAAGAACTTAGAAAGCCTGTCACTAATGAGTATGTACAAGGCGTAGAAGTGGAAATGGACTACTCAGGAATCGTACCTGATGGTTTTGAAACAATAACACTTCCTGCTGCTAAGTACTTGATGTTTAGAGGTGAACCATTTGCGGAGGAAGATTACAAAACAGCCATAGGTGAAATCTGGGAAGCTGAGAAAAAATACAACCCAGAATTCATAGGCTATGAATGGGATGATAGCAATCCTAGAATCCAACTTGAACCTAGAGGTGAGCGAGGCTACATAGAGCTCGTACCAGTAAGGTCCATAGGGACGGGGTTATAGGACCAAAATGAAAATGAGCCACTAACCCCGTCCCCTAGGGCCAGGGGTTGTTAGTAGGGGTGTTAGATAAAAAATGGGCCTCCTATGATAGTTGAAATATTTATCATAGGAGGCCTGTTAATGAATTTATTTTAGTTTGATTACTGGGGATTGCTGAAAGTTTCGCGATGTTCTCTGTTTTTCACTAGCACCGTCAGAGCTAAGAGATATCGTAGCGCTAGCATGGTTTTCGTCTAGCTTATAACTTTCTTCTGATTTACTGCTTTCTATATTATTTATAATTGGTAGTTTGATTGGAGGGACAATGGCAGAATATCTGTCATTTAATTCCTTAAAGCTTTTTTGGAGCTCATCATAATCAGCCACCGATCTGCTAGCGTGTGATATATAGATTGTATATCTGAGATCTAATAATTCATCAGAAATACCAAGTAATGGTTTTTTATTTTTGATATTGTTGTTATTTTCAATAGTATCATCAACTTTACTTAGTAGAGTATCTATTTCTTTTTTTAGGCTAGGAATCTCGACAATTGTATTAAGAGTTTTTCTGTGTTTTTTAAGGATTTCACCTAAAGCGTCGGGATTAAACGTACTGCTACAATCTGGATAAAGCATTTCATTTGCTTTATTAATTAGGTTGCCCTCCAATCTAGTTAACTCATCATTCAAACTGCCATAAAAATCTGTCGCAAAAGTATCAGCAGGATTTTCATTGTTTTTAGTAGTGGTTTGATTTGTTTTTTCGGTTTCTGGAGAAGCCTTTTTTTGTTCTGCTTTAATAATTGATTGATAGTTTTCTTTGGTTGTTGACGATATCTTTTTAAATTCTAAAAGATTGTCTGTAACATTTTTCATAGTAGAAATTCTGTCATCTAAATCTGAGAGTAATTTATAGTAATCACTAACAAATTCGTTGGCTTCACTAAAGGTAGAATTATTGATTCTTTCGTTTAGCTCTTTTTCGATAGAGGCTATTTTATCTATCTTTTTCTCAATATCAGAAATAATAAAAGATAACATTTTCTCCGCGTAATTGTTATCACATTTTTCCTCAAGAGCCTTATATTTTTTATAATATTTATTATAATCGCATGAAATTATGTCCTTTAAAGTAAATAGTTTTTTTATATTATCTATATTGGTCAGGACTCGTTCCACTAGTTTATTATTACAATTAATTAATTCATCTATGTCTTTTCGTGTCCATTTTTCTTTAAAATCATTTATTTTTTTATTAAAGATACTCTCGATTTCTTTTAAATCTTTGATTTGCTGATTTATATATTTTTTTTCTGATTCGTTATTTATATTTGAAATTTCAGTTTCAAGGTGCGTGCGCTTTGAGGCGATTTCATTCCTAGCTTGTATTAATGCAGTGTAATTAAGACTAGTTGAACGTTTTGGAATCGAATCAACCTTATTATTCTGGCGTGCAATTTGTTTCTGATTGTTTAGCCAACTATTTTCAATCTCGTATCTATTATTTAATGTATCTAACATATGTAGACTATATTCTAGGGAGTCATAGAGTGTAGAAAACTCTGTTTTAGTCAATTGGTCTAAACTTCCCTTTTCATAATTATTTAATATAGCATTAAATTTATTGCGGCAGTTTATATAATCAGTGGCAATTTTATCGTTAGAACCGCCATCTTTTTTTAAATAATTGATTATAGTATTGCAGTCCTCAAGTTTATTACTAGCAATTTTTATAAATGAATCTTTACCTCGAACTTTCAAATTAATATTGAGAAAAACTTCTAGACTATATTTTTCAATATCGGATTTGAGAGTCTGCAACATAGTTTTATCATTTTCAAACATATCATTATTGTAGTCATTTGTGTTAAGTTTTTTTGACAAATTGTCAAGTTTCTTTTGGTAGACTTCGTATTTTCGAACTACATTTTTTGTAAATTTTGAATATGCGTTTAATTGTTTTGTTGCATTAATATTCATAATAAAAGAATTACATTTTTCACGAAGCGATTGTATATCATCAGCTAACTTTTGTTTATCATTGTTAAATTTTCGGTTGTCAATTAGGGTATCTAACTCAGAGAGCATATTGCCGAAGACATCTTTGTTAAATTTTTTTTGATTTTCCTTATTAACTTGATTGGATACTTCTTCTTGCATATTATCTAACTCTTTGTGAGAGACACTAGCAGTCGTATTGCTCTGGCTAGATTGCACATTCCTTTCATTAGTTTTATTATCTTGCGCATTCGCTTCGTTCATTTCTTCCATGCTTAACAAAGTCTCATAGGTGAATAGTTCGTTTTCTAGGGTCGTTTTGTCGCTGACTGTGGTGGTGTTAATTTTTTCCTTTAGTTCGCTGATTTTTTTACGCATGAATTCTGGTGTTATTTTTTCTACATTCAAGTCATTTTCTTTATTAACGTCAAAGATACTACCCATAGTGTTATCCTCCATAATTATTTTTTTGTTCCTATTAATAGTTCAATAAAAAAATTCTTTTTTTTCCATTTAGGTGAAAAAACTTTATGAAGATACTCTAATAAACAAATTTGGGGTGGCAGCATCCAATTTCAACATTACTCTCTAACGGCAAGAAGGCGTAACTTTTTATTATGTTATACTGACATTAGTTATGAAGGTTTCTTAATACTGGGGGGCGCGTATGAAAAAGAGAGTTGGTATCATTCCTTTAGTGGTTTTACTATATCTTTTGATATGGTATGTGGGGATGCTTAGACAGTACCTATGCTGGAAAATTGAACTATATCGCTTATCCGATTCATGGGATGTTTATGTAGATGAAGATGGATTTAACTATTCTGTCGCGTTGCCATATTTTGCGATGTACGAAGGCGGTAATTTGGCGCTGACATATGTGGACTTGGCTCAAGAGGCAGAGGAATTTAAATATCCAGACTGCACGTTAATTATATGGATGAAACCTTTTTATGGTGGAATTAATGAGATGGGAGTTATTATCGTTGAGGATAATCTGTCGAGAGAAATCTATCTTGATAGTCGATATAAAACGCGATATGAGGATGACCAAGAATATTTGGACAGGCACCAACAAGAGGTTAATGTCTTGCTAGATAAAGCGAATGCGAAGTGGAATTTGCAAATACCGTAATTTGGTTAGCCATGACTAACAAAATGTGGTATTATGAAATCACAACATTTTAGATCATGGGAGGATATTATGAAACCAGATTATAAGAATTGGATGCCCAAGGAGATGGTGCATGGAACACAAGCGGTAGCTGTTGTTTTTCTTGTGTTGGCGTATTTTTTATTTGATCATTCTATTATAGGAACAATTTGTATCGTACTTACATTGATTTTTTGTTTGGTCAGTATATGGATGCATTTAATGTACAGAGCTTTTTCGTATGATGGGAAAAGACAGATGTCAAAGCAGATTATTGAAGGAGTGTCTTCATATGTGGAGATTCCTGACGGCGGAAAATGCCTTGACGTAGGATGCGGTAGCGGAGCATTAAGTATTGCTTGCGCCAAGAAAAATTTGAATGCGCAGATTATAGGAATTGACCGATGGGGCAAGGAATATGCTTCATTTAGCAAGAACCTCTGCGAGAGCAATTCAAAAGCAGAAGGTGTAAATAACACTTCATTTCAGCAGGGAGATGCTTGTAAGCTGGATTTTGCAGATGAGACTTTTGATGCTGTAACTAGTAATTATGTTTATCACAATATTCCAAGTAAGGATAGACAGGCAATTCTTCTTGAAACTCTTAGGACATTAAAGAGGGGGGGCACTTTTGCTATCCACGACATTATGTCCAAAGCTAAGTACGGAGATATGGAAAGCTTTGTGAAAAAACTTAAGGATATGGGCTATGAAGAAGTGAAGCTTGTTGATACAACAAATGGAATGTTCATGAGTAAATGGGAGTCTATCTGGATGGGGCTTTCAGGCTCGGCAATTCTTATGGGAAAAAAATAAAAGTGTAAAGCTGTAAAGGAAGACAAATATGTTTTTAACAGTATTTTTGACATTGGTATTTTGTTTAGCAATTACACTTATGATTTTTTTTGATTACTTTTTGCTTATGAAGTTTTATTTCTTCCAGTTTTATTTTCCTGAGGTAGAAAGTGTTTATGAGAATAGGAAGTATGGGTACAACATTAAGAGTCAGTTGGTTAAGCTGTTAATAATTTTTCCAGCGGTGTCAGCTGTTGCTGCTTGGGTGTGTAACAAGTTTTGAAGATTTGAGGTTGCAGCCACTTAGGTTCATTTTATAGGGTGGAGATATTCCTATAAATATGGTAATATACTTCAGGTTTATTCTAAAAATGACAAAGCTCATAAAGTCACGTAAAATCACGTGAAATTGATTGTGCTGGAACAGAACTGGCACAAAGCTGGAACAAAAAGAGCATTCAAACGCCATGAAGTTTGGTAAGCCTAGGAGAGATAGTTTTACCAACATATTTTACATAAGAGCGGTTATCTCTGAAGAGGTAACTGTTCTTTTTTTCTGTTTTTTTGAATAGTGTATTCTCTGATAGATAGAGATTCGATATAATTGAAAACAGTGAAATAAACAAATCGAAATTTTTAGAGGAAAATTATATTCCAGTTTTATGTATGAAAGGAAATAACCCATATGAATATTGTGAGGGCCGATAATACTGATCTTCGGGAGATTTTAGATCTTCAGTACCTGGCGTATCAAAGTGAGGCAGCTCTATTTGGAAGTAACGACATACCTCCGCTTAAGGAGACGCTATCCGAACTTGAGACAGAATTCAAAAAAGGAACAATTCTGAAGATGGTCGATGATATAGGAAACATCATAGGCTCAGTACGCTCTAAGTCTAATGAGAATACAGTATATATCGGTAAGCTTATGGTACATCCGGACGAACAGAAAAAAGGATATGGTAAAAAGCTTCTTTGCGAGATAGAAAGGTATTATCCAAATAAGCGTTTTGAACTCTTTACGAGCACAAGAAGCATAGATAATATTAGGCTTTATGAGAAGATGGGATATAAGAAGTTCAAAGAGGAAAATATTACGGATGAACTCGTATTTGTCTATATGGAAAAGGAATAGTGCATTAAATTTGGAAGTTAATCGCACAAATTCAAGTTTGTCGACCTAATTGAATAATGAGTGTTACATAGAGCAGTTATCTCGAAAGAGGTAGCTGCTCTTTTGCTTGCTAGTTGGTGTATTTATGTATATAATTATTTTACCGAAGTTCATTTAGGCGAAGTGAACTTCGGTGAGATTGATTACGACTTATGGAGGTGCCATATGCAGGATATATTTAGAGGTAGAACAACAGAATTAAGAATTCTTGGTAAGAAATTTAAACAGAGTGGTTTTGTAATGACTGTTCTGTATGGACGTCGTCGAATTGGTAAAACGAAACTTATTAATAAATTCATGCGTGATCATGACTGCAAGAGCATATCTTTCACAGCAGTTGAACGAGGCGAGGCAGAACTATTATCTATGATGACGGAATCTGTTTTAAACGCCTTGTCACCGGAATTATTAGGAAATATTAGTTTTAATAGTTTTGAAAATTTATTTGATTATATAGGAAAACAGGCTGAAAAGGAAAGAATAGTTTTTTTTATAGATGAATATCCTTATCTTGCAAAACAGTGCCCTTATATTCAGTCTGTTCTTCAGAAGCAGATTGATACAAAGTGGAAAAAAGGTAATCTGTTCTTTATAATATGCGGCTCTTTGGTTAGTTTTATGAAGGATGAAGTATTGGCAGAAACAGCTCCTTTACATGGTAGAAGCGACATAGAATTAAAGTTGCGTCCTTTTAATTATATTGAAACTGCAGAATTTCTGGATGGATATACTAACGAAGAAAAAGCTATTTGTTATGGACTTACAAATGGTGTTGCAAAGTATATCGAACAGTTTGATGTATCGGAATCTTTGGAAGAAAATATAATTGACCAGTTTTATTCTGTTGGTGGATACTTTTCAGAAGAGCAAATTAAAACGGTAGTCAGTAACGACAAAAAAAATCCAGCATTATACAATTCTATTATTTCTGCAGTAGCAACTGGGCATACAAAGAATAGTGAAATTGCATCGTATGTTGGGGTTGATGAAGTGACTTATCCATTAAAAGTACTTGTTAAGGCCGAATTGCTGGAAAGGCGAGTTACAAAGAAACCGTATTATATTCTTAATGATAGTATGCTTGAATTTTGGTTCAAATATGTAAATAGAGCAACCAGTCTTATAAATGCAGATAACGGTGAAGCCTATTTTTATTCTGCGGTAAAAGATCATTTACATGATTTTATGGGAAAAGTATTTGAAAAAATGGCAAAGGAATATCTTTTGTCACATGCAGGTGTAGATGATTTCCCTATTCTTACTGATATTACAGACTACCAGGATACAGTATTAGATGAAGAGAGAAAACAGAAGCAAATTGAAATTGATTTGCTGGGAAAGAATGGAAAACAAATTCTTTTAGTTGGGGAATGCAAATTTAAAAATTCTCAGTTTGACAAAACTGAATATGAAAAATTATTGGATAAAATAAAATATATTCCTACAACCAATCCAGTAGTATG
>JAILGH010000001.1 GCA_024697025.1 Pseudobutyrivibrio sp. | reverse complement strand
AGGTTTAGTTTCTACATAAACACAATTGACTTATTCTTTTGTGATTTTGACTTTTAATTTATTTAATCAACAATTTTCTTCTTTTATTTCTTTAGCAAAGGCTGCTGCCGCCTTTATATCATCAGCATTTGGGCGCCCCTTATGAATCCCTTTAAATTCACCCTTGCAATGAAACTCTCTTTCATCCATTACTATACCTACTTTGTCAGCCTCAGCCTTAACCTTTTTGTAGGTTGAGTTGAGCATGGCTGCTGAACCAAAGTTAATAATCTTTCCAACAAGGTTCTTATCCAAAGATGCAATAAATTGTCGCACCTCTGGGTCAATGCTAAAGGCATAATATGAATTACCAAGAAATAGGACATCAACCTTTTCTGTGATAGGCTCACTTATTGGCAGTGCCTCTACTCCAAGTTCTCTTGCCACTGCCTCAGCAAGCTTTTTAGTATTACCAGTTTTAGTATAGAATCTAACCGCATATTTCATAATGAATGGCCTCCTAATATATTTGTTTTGTACTATTCCATTGTGCTCAATCTGTTTTCGTTTATAATAAACCCTCCGAATAATTTTTTCAAGATTTATTTTTTTATTATTTAAAAAAAAACAACAGCAATGTAATAGGCAATACCTTTAAAATAACTATTACTACATTGTTCATTTTTACATAATTTTGATTACAAGCTTTTAGGGGGGGACCTTTTATTCTGAAAGTAAAAATTTACATTTGCTTTTTTTATATTGATAGTGTATTATATGAATAATAGTTGCGCGCAATCGAATAGCGCTTAATATATGATCGGGAGGTATATCATGCTTAAGGTAGTAGCAAAACTTACTGTAAAAAAAGACAAAATAGAAGAATTCAAGAAGACTGCAGAGGATCTTATTAGAAAATCTAATGCTGAGGAACAGAATATCTTCTATACCTTAAACCAAAATGTTGAGGATGACCAGAAATTTGCTTTTATCGAGTGCTGGAAGGATAAGGATGCACTTAAGGCTCACGAGGCAACAGAGCATTTTACAAAGACATTCCCAATTCTTGGTGCACTAACAGAAGGTTCTGACCCAGTAGAAATTTACAACGAAGTTGAGTATTAATTATTCTATTACGAAGGGATACATTAAGTTAATTAAATGGAGGAAAAAATGGAATTTAAAGAACTAGTAAAGAATCGTTATTCATGTAAGAAATATGATACAAAGAAAGTTGAGCGAGAAAAGCTAGAGGCTATTTTAGAGGCAGGTCGTCTTGCTCCTACAGCTAAAAACCTTCAGGAACAACATATATATGTTGTAGAATCTGAGGATATTCTTGCTAAGATTGATAAGATTACACCTTGCAGATATGGCGCTCCTACTGTACTTGTTGTTGCTTTTGATAAGAACAACGTATTTACTTATCCTGGTGAAAAGAGAGATTCAGGTGTTGAGGATGCCTCTATCGTAGCTACACACCTTATGCTTGCTGCATATAATGAGGGTGTTGATAGCTGTTGGTTAAACTATTTTGACCCAGAGCAGGCAGCGCGTGAGCTTGGTCTTCCAGAAAATGAGGAAGTTTTAATGCTTCTTGATCTTGGTTATGCTTCAGAGGGTGCTGGTCCACTTCCAACACACAACAGCAGAAAGCCTTTATCTGAAACAGTAACTTATATGTAAAATACTGGGAATGGAATTCTCCTGCAAATACTTTTTCTTCAAAAAAGCACAACCATAGGGTTGTGCTTTTTACTGTGTGGGAATTAACTCTGCAATCTCCTTTATAAAAATGTCTCTCTACAAAAGTATTAATTGTATTACTCTCTACTTGATTTTTATGTAACAAAACAATCTCTTGTTCACATATAAATTCTGATTTATCGTTTAAAAATTATTTCAAAACTTGTAATTCTGCTAAAGATATATAATGCTTCACAATGAATTCTTCTGGCGCATTTTCATTGAGCATCATCTTGTGTTCATCATCCCACGCACTAAGTTGCTCCAAGTTCATCGCTGCACCTACGCCTCTACATGCGCGCATGCGACCATGCCATCCATCTCTTGTAAACTTCACATCTACTGGAAACTCTTTTTGTAATATCACATCAAAGTTTGTCTTCAGTTCCTCCGGAATGAAAACCGGCTGAATCTTATCCCCGTAAGATGACCAATTGGGATTATGCTTCAAGATTATTTCTTCACTTTTGCCTGCAATTTTATCCTCGTAAGGAAGCCATCCCATATATAGAATAAGCAGCTTGCCTTCCGGCTTAAGCATGCGAGCAAATTTATCTGCTATAACTTTAGCATCCAAATACCAAATACACTGACATACTGTGATTACATCAAAGGTATTGTCCTGGTAGTCTACATCTTCAGCTGGACAAGTATAAAACTCTATATCCATGCCATTCTCTTTTGCAAGTAACTTTGCCTGTTCTATCTGATTCTCAGAAATATCAGTGCCAATCCACTTGGCTCCGTACTGATACATATTCCGCGGAAGGACACCTGTTCCCGTTCCTATATCAAGTACCTTCTGCCCATCCTTACATAATCCTAAATCCAAAATACACTTGTAAAACTCATCTGGATAAATATCTCTATATTTGGCATAATCCTTTGAAGTATTTCCCCAGTCAAAAGACTTTCCATTATCAATATCTGTAAACTGCACTTTTCAAATCCTCCCAACTAGTCAACTTTGAAGTTCTCTGTCTTGAAATCACTGCAATATCTTCCACTTCAGCTGTAATAATTTTATCGACTCTATCTATAAGTGTCTACAAAATTATTATATTAGACTTTATATAATTTAAATTATTATAATTGTAATTACATTACTTGGACAACTAAAACAAAAAAACGATGAGATAAACTCATCGTTCTTTTAGCGTGCGTGAGAGGATTCGAACCCCCGACACCTTGGTCCGTAGCCAAGTGCTCTATCCAGCTGAGCTACACACACATATTATTTAGTTACTCTAATGAGTAAATGCCGTAGACCGGAATCGAACCGGTACGATGTCGCCACCACGGGATTTTAAGTCCCGCGCGTCTGCCAGTTCCGCCACTACGGCATAGTCTTAATTAAAAGACTAATGGGACCTACAGGGCTCGAACCTGTGACCCCCTGCTTGTAAGGCAGATGCTCTCCCAGCTGAGCTAAGATCCCATAGTTGAAAAAAACTGGAAAACGACCCCAGAGGGACTTGAACCCTCGACCTCCGCCGTGACAGGGCGGCGCTCTAACCAACTGAGCCATGAGGCCATATAATTTATAAGAAAGTGGACCCTCGGGGACTCGAACCCCGGACCGACCGGTTATGAGCCGGTTGCTCTAACCAACTGAGCTAAAGGTCCATATTGTAATTAGTACAAACAAGACCTTTATAAAAAAAATTGGCCTCTTTCTACTCAATAGAAAAAAGCCGATGATCGGACTCGAACCGATAACCTGCTGATTACAAATCAGCTGCTCTGCCAATTGAGCCACATCGGCTTATTGCTAAGTTTTGCCTAAAGGCAAGTGACTCCGACGGGAATCGAACCCGTGTTACCGCCGTGAAAGGGCGATGTCTTAACCGCTTGACCACGGAGCCAAACTTACTGAATTCACAACGCCTGTGTTCAGCGACTGAATCATATTATCACAACTTATTGATAAAATCAACAATCATGAGCTCCCCAAGTAGGACTCGAACCTACGACAACTCGGTTAACAGCCGAGTGCTCTACCAACTGAGCTATTGAGGATTATTAGTATTTTTCAACTCAACGGTAAAACAGGGAACTCGCCACAGTGCTCTACCAACTGAGCTATTGAGGATTATTATAAATCTAGCAACTTCAAAACTTCATACAGTGCTCGAGAACACGCTTACATCTTCTTAGAATAAACCTTCGATCTATTAGTATTCATCAGCTGAATGTGTTACCACACTTACACCTTGAACCTATCTACCTTATCGTCTTTAAGGGATCTTATCTCCTTGAAGGAGGGGATATCTCATCTTGAGGGGGGCTTCACG
>JAILGH010000108.1 GCA_024697025.1 Pseudobutyrivibrio sp. | reverse complement strand
TATAATAGAATCTATTTGTTTCACCCAAAGGATTTCTTATTTCAAAGAGCTTTCCACCAGTTCCATAAGTGTACTTATACACTTCTCCCTTGGCACCTTTTACGCTCATTGGCTTGCCATCAGCTCTATAAGTGATACTTGTCTTGTTTCCTTTGGCGTCTACTATCTTTGTAAGATGGCCTCTATCATCATAAGCAAATCTTGTTGTATTACCCCTTTTATCAGTAAAGCTTGTCTTAAGATTCCTATAGTTATAGGTATAGCTTTCTTCGCCATCGTAATAGCTAGTCTTAACATGGCGATTTAATTCATCATGACTATATGTCACCTTATTACCATTTTGCTCTGTGGCAACTGTAATCATCTTTTCATCATCATACTCATAGGTCATAGATGTATTGTCAGGAAAGCTTTGTTTTATTATTCTTCCCTGAATGTCATACTCGTTTGTAATCGCAGTTATTCCCTTTGGATTAACTACATACTTAATCCTATTGTCACTTGAGTATGCATACTTTCTAGTAGCTCCATCAGGCTCTGTCACCTCTGTAAGCTTTCTATTCTCATAGACAAAGCAAACAGACCGGCCGCTTTGGTCAGTCACACTTTTAATCAAATCTAAATTTTTATCATCGTCATAGTAGGAAAATGTTAGGCTATTTTTATACTTAGCCTCCACTTTGGAAAGAAGCCGTTTGCCGCTTTTTGACTCCTCATAAGATAAAGAGATATTCTCTCCATC
Source organism: Pseudobutyrivibrio sp. (assembly GCA_024697025.1). Lineage (GTDB taxonomy): Bacteria > Bacillota > Clostridia > Lachnospirales > Lachnospiraceae > Pseudobutyrivibrio. Next base: position 53,669 of record JAILGH010000108.1, on the reverse strand, counting down.
ATTATCTCCCATAGCTACTAGGTAGCCCCTATAATCATAACTTTCAAACACCCCTGAATCCTGCCTTAGGATATATCCATCTGATTTATCTTCAAGGATTCCAGGCTGTCCGTGCTCTTCCATATATAGATGATTTCTTTCATCTATAACAGCAAAACTGCCCTTACTTCCATCTGGGTAGTCTATCTTTATTTGACCCTTTTCTTCGTAAATACGTTTTTCGAAGGAATGGTTCCAACCAAGACCAAGGAAGCCTTCATCTGTACTTAAAGCATTATAAAATCTCTTAAACTCCAAAGGATATCTTCCCTTTAAGCTTAAATCTACTTTTTCATTTATATAATTTCCAGTGCACAAGTTTACTGGGTCATACAAGCAAACAGAGCAGCTCTTTTGATTTCCAAGCATGTACAAAAGATTTGTCTTTGCCTGCTTCAAAAGCTTCTTAATAGCAAGGCCCTTATCTTGGAATTTAAGTAAGAGTAGACTAAAGAAGTCTATGTTTGGATTAAGAACTACTATTCTGCTAAGCTTCTCATTTAAGTTATCGATTTCCTGAGATATTTTTTCGATATATCCAGAATAGTCCATTGAGTTAGCATAGCTAGTCTCATCTGCATCAAAATCTTCGAACTTTTCTATGCACTCATCGATAAAGCCTTGGCTTCCACCACCACCGATAATGGCACGTCCCGATTCTCTTACATCATCAAAATTTATCTGGGTAAAGCTTACACCTGTTGCTCCACTAAAGTCCCTCTGAAGGTCAGCAGCCATTCGCTCAACAAAACTTCCACTGTTATATATTCTGTTACAAAAATCGGTAAAGTCATATTTAACCTGTAATAATGACTCTGTCTCGATATGAGCATCTATGGATTCGTCCACTGAAGCGTGGAATTTTTCTTGCATGTGCTTATACAAAGAAAGAAGATTATCTTGAGCCTCTACAATCTTTTCTAATAGGGTAAGCTCAACTTCAGACATGAAACGTTTTGAGGCTTCTGCATCTTCGCCTCTAAACTGCTCGTTATTGATATATGCTTGCATCGCTGCATATAAATCAGAAGCTTGTGCCTGATAAACAGAAATGTTGTGTTCAATATCACTAATCAGGTCCGCCACCTGACTTGCGTCATAAATTCTATTCATAGTTAATTCTCCCTAATAAACTAAATATGGTAATTATTTTAGCACTAATCATGCTCAAAGTCTAATAATTAAAGGGGTTTGGCCTAAAAAATAAATACTTATATTTTACAGAAACAATACGTGAGTATGACTTTTAACGTTTTTCCAAAAGTGATACTTATTATCAAAGAATTTGAGAGGATTTCTTTGTAAATCATGAGTTTAAAGTATCACTATAAACCAATTTTGCAAGAATCATACTTCTACCAGTACAAAAAAGTATGACTTTCATATATCGCTGAAAGTCATACTCCAATTTACTATTACTCCAAAGTTATTATCTCTCATTATCAAATGGTAAATCTATATCCTAGATGCCTATCGAAAAACAATTCCAAATAAGTCATAGTAAAAAATCTGCATAAGCTGCATTCATGACAAAACCAAAGTGGTATAATGTAATTAGAAATTTCATCAGGAGGTAAGACTATGGCAAAACAAGAAATTGAAATTGCTGGTGCAAAGAGGCAGCTTGAGATTACCCCTTTTGAGCATCACACAAAATATCACGAGACAGATCAACAGGGCATCATTCACCAAAGCAACTACTACAACTGGATGGAAGACGCCCGCATGTATCTGATGGAACAGATGGGACTTGGCTTCAAACAAATGCTTGACCTCGAGATTAGTTCTCCTGTCATCTCCCAATCTATAGAGTATCGCAGCCCTGTAAAGTTTGATGAGACAGTCGTCATAGCCACCAAACTTTTATCCTACGATGGTCACGAAATGGAAATTGCTTACCGTATATACGATAAAGCTACTGGCGAGGACCGTGCCCTTGCAAAATCTCTCCACTGCTTCGTAAACAAAGCAGGCGCTCCTATCTCCATGAAGCGCGCCTACCCAGAGCTGGATACCAAATTTTTCGAGTTTAAATAATAGCTAAAAAGCTGCCTTAGACAGGCAGCTTTTCTTTTACTTATTCAATGGAACTATTGAAAGTGTCTTTCCTAATGGAGCAAGTAATTTAATTAAAGTATCTAGTCTAGGTGAAGCTTCTCCATTTTCAATTCGTGCAATAACTGGTTGTCTAACTCCACTAATCTTTTCTAATCCTCTCTGAGTCAAACCTTGTTCCTTTCTAGCTGCAACAAGCTCTCCCATAAGAGCAACTCTTATATCACTTTCCGCAATCTCTTCAGGTGTAAAAATCTCTGTTCTGATTTCATCCCAAGTTTTATAATTTTTCATCTTTACTCCTTTCTAGAAAATCTCTCAATTCCCTCTTAGCCTGTTCTATTTCTCGTCTAGGAGTCTTCTGTGTTTTCTTCACAAACTGATGTAAAAGAACAAATCTACCTTCTATTCATATGATAACTTAAAAGTTATCAAAATTCAATTATTTTTACTAAATTGCCCTTAAGAAGTTAGGGACCTTGGCGGCTAGCACCACTGTGCTGGCCGCTTTTATATTGTCTTCGTTGTCGTCGAAAAATATATTGGCTCCAAAGGCTTTTAAAATCTCGGTCTTGTCCATTCCTCCAAGGAAATGTGCCTCATCAATTCTCACACCCCAGTAACGAAAGGTGCGGATGACCCTCTCATGAGAAGGTGCACTCCTAGCGGTAACTATAGCTGTTCGAATTGGTGATTTAGACGCATCCACATACCTACTTTGAATCTCAGAAATAAGCGAAAGTAAATTGGCGAAAGGCCCACGCTTAAGAGGCACCAAAGCGCAGCTTCGCTCATGCTCATCAAAAGCCTCTAGACCATCCCGCTGATAAATAAGCTCCGACTCGTTATTGAAGAGCACACAATCCCCATCAAAAGCGATACGGATTTGGGTAAGACCATCATCTCTTGTCTCCGGTGTAGGCAATACCGTGGCTGCTGCAATACCTGCGGCCGTAGCCCTAGCCACATCCTCCTCGTTGACTGACAAATATAAATCCACTCCGTAGGCTGATAGGTATGGCAAAATAGAGCCGCCTGTTGTAAGGGCTGCCCGTGATATCTCCAAGCCATAAGCCGCTATTGAATTAAAAATCCTAAGGGAACTGTCTGCCGAATTCTGACTCATGACAATCACCTGGCATAGTGGATTGCCCTCATCATCCTTTAGATTAAGTAAAGCCTTTATAAGTCCAAAAGCTGGGCCCTTTTCAATGACCACATCCTCGTTGGCTACCATATAATCAACATAGGCCTGAGCCCCCATTTCAACAAAAATAGAGTTCTCGTATTCCAAATCAAAAAGGGCTCTAGTAGAAATCCCGATTGTAAGAAGTTTATTAGACATAAAAAACACCTCCATGCTCTTCCTTTGTGTTAAACAAAGTATAAAACATGAAAGTGTCCTTATTTGAGGACTATTTACCTTTAGCCCCGATTTCCATTAACAAATTAATCAAATCGATATCCGACTCCTGTACTCGTAAGTTGGTTTCGATTTTCTCTCCGTTTGGGTCGGTAATTGCAATCTCGATAATTGAACCTGGCGTCATTGCTTTTCCTTTAGCCGCGTTAAAGAAAGGAATAAGCTTTGGATGATTCTCGTTAAACTTTGCTGCCGCACCTCTTACCTTAAATAAATCTGTTGGATTAAAACCCATAATACATCCTCCAATACGTATTTCTTACATCATATACTTACGAAGCAGTTTACGCAACTCTTCTTCCTTTATCGGTTTTGCGATATAATCTGCAAATCCCAGATGCTCATACTCTTCCTTCGCCCCCACTACCGCATTTGCGGTTTGCATTATAAGCGGAGTCTCTCTATTTGGATTATCTGGCATAGCCATAATTATATCCTTAAGCTTAATTCCATCTGTTCCTGGCATTAGATGGTCGATAAAAATCAAATCATATTTATTTCTCTTGATTTTATCTATGGCCTCTGTACTGCTGATAGCCGTATCAACAGTCACATCCGTATTGCTTAATAGCATAGTAAATACTCTAAGATTGATAGCCACATCATCCACCACAAGTATCTTGCCAAGGACATCGAAAACCTCATCTCTGTTAAGTACACGTCTATCGCCATTTGGTCCCATAGAGAAGGTTCCACATGGCTCTACGGACCTGATTTCCTGTGGAATGATTACCGTAAATGCGGTACCCTTTCCCACTTCAGATTCTACAGTAATTGTTCCTCCCATAAGCTCTATCAACTGCTTTGTAATGGTAAGGCCTAGGCCCGTTCCTTCGATTCGTTGATTTTTAAACTCTCCAACTCGTCTAAATGAATCAAATAGGTAAGGTATATTTTCCTGTTCAATTCCTATTCCTGTATCACTTACCGTAATAATCAAAAGCAATCTTCCCTCTGATATTTTGCCTTGGACTGATAAGGTTATTCGGCCTTCAGGGGTGTATTTTACTGCATTTGTAAGCAAGTTGGTAACTACTTGAATTATACGCTCTCTATCGCCTCGGAGGTTGGCTGGCAACACATCGCTCATATCAACCTCAAAGGCAAGTCGGTTGGCCTTTGCCCTTGGTTTAATCAGAGAATAACATTCTCTAACCATGTCCATAAGAAGATAGTCTTCTACCTCAATATCAATCTTACCGGCGTTCACCTTAGCCAAATCCAACACTTCGTTGACTATTGAAAGCAGGTAATTTCCCGCACTGTTAACATCTCTTGCATAGTCCAAGATATTGTCCTCTCTACTTTCCCTGAGAATCATCTTGTTCATACCAAGGATTGCATTAATCGGTGTACGCATTTCGTGGGACATTCTTGTAAGAAAAGCGGAGCTTGCATCCTGCGCCTGAACTGCCGCAAACATATCGCGTTCCATCTTTCTAATGTCTCTAATAGCTCTGATATAGGACATAACAATCATAAATAACAGTCCCATCATCAAAATCAAAGCATTCATAGTAATCGGTTTTTCATACCTATAGGCAATAATCTGAGCAACACCTGCAATAATAGCACCGATTATCCCAAGAAATTCTAGGAAGTAATCCTTTACCTTGCCTTGAATAAAATCAGGAATTACCGTAATCAGATAAACTCCCATTGTAAGTATTATTGAAATGAAGGCAAAAGGTAAAATCTCGCTTAGATCTGTGTTGTTTGAAAACTGAAGAATTATAGCCACCAGCATTACAAACATATCTAAGACCTCAAGTATCATGTAAGGTACTCTGTACCTGCCCTCCTGTAAGCGGTCAAAATACAATGCCATGGCAAAGGCGAGCATCATAAGACTCAGGTAGGTCATATATGACATCATGGAAAAATTAGGCACAAAAATCTGCCTACAGTTTGTCTCAGCCAAAGACCACATTGCAGCGCAGGTTACCGTCCAACCTGCAAATGATAGTGGCAAAGTCCTGTTGTATGAAATCTTTACAGAAATGCCGATAATAAAAGCAATCGCACCAAGAACAAGCAAAAACAGGGTGATTAATAAGGTATAACGTTCACCATTATAGATATGCATTAAAATACCCATTTGAGTACCCATAGCAATCTCATCAAGCACACCTGTATAGTTGTTGTTGCCAGAAAAAACTATTCTAATAGTCTTCCCTTCATCATCCGGATGAATTGGTACAAATAGGGTTGTTCCTGGACTATGATTACCAAAAAGTCTTGTATTTACTGTAGTGTATCTGTATCGAATCGCATCATCGACATACACTTCTACATCCTGCTTAGCAGAGTTAAAAGCAATGTAAGAGTCTTCGTACTCCCAAGTATCAAGGGTCCTTTCAATAACAAAATTCTGGCCCTCTTCCACCTCGTACTGGCCTGGTGCTTCTATATCACTTCGAGTGCCATCAGGAAAAATTCTCTCCCAGCCATCGCTGTAATCTTCATAGGCAATCTTGGTGTAGGTTCTCTCGTCTGGCAACAGCTGCTCCCCAATAATAAGCATTATCGCCACAAACAAAAAAACCAAAATCCCAAATACTACAACCAAATCGTAAACAAATCTACTTGTGTTCTTCATATTATAATCCCCGAATATTTCCCTATTAAGAAAAAATAAATTCCTTCACATACCCTAATTATATGAATTTGCCCAATCTAAAACAACAACTTACGAAAATAGTCACACTTTTTTTGTAAAATATAATTGTCCGAAGTATACCATGAGTTTTTACTAGTAAAAAACTCATGGTAACTTGGGACATAAAACGACATGAGGAAGATTAATTTTTCTTCGAAAAATTAAATGATTCCGAATGACGTTTAAAATTCCGAGAGCGAAGCGGAGGAATTTTTTATATTTTACTTTTCCAAATTAAAAAAACCAAGTTATGAGTTTTTACTTGTAAAAAACTCAAGTTGATTTCGAGCATAAAACGACATGCGGATAATTAATTTTTCGAAGAAAAATTAAAGAAATCCGTATGACGTTTAAAATTCCGAGAGTGAAACGGAGGAATTTTTTATATTTTACTTTCCTATCCACGGAGGTCCACAATGGCTAGTTCTACACAAATCGCAAAAGAATACTTTGACAAAGGAATGTCTCTTATCCGTACCAACAACGTTGAGCTTGGTATCGATAACTTAAATATGGCCAAAAGTATCTATGAAGAGCTAAAGGATGACACCTACTACATCCTCTCTTTAAGAGGAATCGCCATAGCCTACGGAATCATCGGCTACGACTCCAAGATGCTTTTCAAATGTCTTAACGCACTAAACTATCTAGACAAAAAAAGCATAAAGGGCGCTAAGCACTATTTCTATACAACTATTTGCAACCGCTATATTCTACTTGGGGACTACGACAGTGCTCTCAACTATGGCCGCATGGCACTTCAAGACTTGGAGGATTACGGCACAGAGTTTGATAATCCACCTCATGCATACATTGTCGCCTGCCTAAATTTAGCGTACATCTACCTGCATATGCATCGATTTGATGACGCCAAAACTTTCCTAGACCGAGGAATGGAAATCTCTAAGAAAAATGATTTACATCACCTTGATTTAATTATCTCTGCTCTAAATGCAAATCTACATCACAATACCGGAGACAATCAGTACGTGTATGATCACTTGGAAGAGCTAGTTGGATTTATAAAAAGCACTGATATTACTATTCAAGATTACATCCAGTCCCTGACTATTATTATTGAGACCTTCTGCGGCATGGGCGAATTTGAAAGGGCCGAGGCTGTTGCCAAAAGCCTTGATTCCACTGCAACAATTACAAATGATTTGAAGCTTAAGATGGAAGCTTCTAAGCTTGCTATGCTAGTTTACAAACAATGGGATAAGGAAGACAAATATTATCAAGCTTGCGTCCGCTATGCAGAGGATTCTATTAGAGAGGAAGATGCAGCGGCTGCACAGCATTTACTCGACATGGACACAGCCATCGCATTGTCTATTGCAGATACTCCAGCTGAATTACTATAATTCAATCATGGAGGTTTTGATTAATTGTTATGAAAAAGAAAATATCTATAGCATTTATAGTAATCATTACTTTAATTATATTTATTAAGGCGGAGCTGGATTTTAACCCATCGGTTAGGATTTTAGCTTCCGTTATTAATTTCTCGGAGTCAACTTTAAACAGCAGTGACTATCTAGCTTACGGCATTGACTTAAAGGATTTGTTTAGAAACTATAGCAATGCCGACATCGACTATTCTGGAAGTGTCTACCTTAAGAAAGTCAAGGATTTCCCTTATTCCATAAGTGGCTCCATACAAGGTCAGCGTTCCTCTTCCCAGAAAAAGTTTTCATGTAAATCAAATCTAGACGTGTTTGTGCTTAGCGTAGGAGAAATGAATGTATTCGCAGATGAAAGTACTATTTATCTTGCTGCCCCAATGCTAGGAGACACCTCCTACAGCTTTGATACGGGCGAGGATTTATTTCCACAGGCGCCTAATCTCAATCACGACATTAACCATCAGTGGTTCCATGATAATAAAAAGAACATCCTAAATTTTGTCAGACACATAGCCATTGAAAAGACTTCTAAAACCTTTACTGATGAAGATGGAACCAAAGCTCAGGAATACAAGCTTGTAATTCCACAGGGCCAGGGAGATTTCATTTGGGATTTGCTTGGCATGACGCCACCTGACCACGATATTACAACCTTTCTTTACCTAGATAAGCTAAACCACGCCAGAAAGGTTGTATTTGACCTATCCTACAAGACCAAAGGGGCTTATGTATCCATTTATGGCAAGAACTTAAGCACCTTAGAGATATACTCTCCTCTTCCTGACGACGAGGAAGTATGCTTTACCATCAAGCGAAACGGTGATTACAAGTACACCAATTCCTACAGTGACAATATTACCTACACCACCAACCATGGGGATAGCTACACCTTGGACTGTGGAGTTTTGTTAAATTACACCGACGATGGAATCAAGACCGAGGTGAAGGACTTAGTCATTGCTAAGGACAAGACCACCTTGGTAGAAGGATATATGAAAGGCAAGTTAAAGCCTGTAGATAACATGGGTGATGTTTTTAAAAATGCTAATGCCGCTTTTCCAAACAACATCGTAGTGGATTGGGACATAATAAAAAATGACACCGCCAGTTTTGTAGACGATGTCATTTCTAAAGCTCGTGAAAATATAGATTTATTTAATTAGGATTCTTCCTTCTCGATTTGACCAAGAATCTTGTAGAGTAAACTATATAGCTGCTCTGACTCCTTCTTGGTAAGGCATACACACTTGCCCATCTTGGCTGGTATCTCGGCTGCCTTCTTTTGCAAATCCTCGCCAGCCTTAGTGAGGGTGATAATAAGATTGCGCTCATCATCCTTTGAGCGGCTACGCTTAACATAGCCCTTCTGCTCTAGCTTCTTCAAAACAGGTGTAAGTGTACCTGAATCAAGGAAAAGTTTTTCACCAAGAGCCTTAACAGTAAGTTCCTTCTCCTCCCATACAACCATCATAGTGATGTACTGAGTGTATGTAAGGTCGATAGGATCAAGATATGGCTTATATTTTTTAACTATTTCCTTTGAACATGCATAAAGCGGAAAACAAAGTTGATTAGATATCTTTAAGCAATCGAATTTATCGCCCATAATTAAACTCCTTGTATTACAGATTTTTAGACACGAAATCCTTTAACACTTCCTTTGGAACAAAGCCAACATTCATGTCTACCTTTTGTCCATCTTTTAAAACTACCAAAGCTGGTATATTCATTATACCATATTCTCTAGCTAAATCAGGATTTTCGTCAGTATCTACACTGTAAAAGTTTGCCTGGCCGTCCAATTCCTCTGAAACCTCTTCCAAAACTGGAGCAAGCATCTTACAAGGGCCACACCATGTTGCATTAAAATCCAATACTGAAACCCCTGACTTATCCATTGAGTTGAATTCATTTGTAGATATTTTCTTTACCATAATATATCTCCTTTCGTTTTAAATCAAATTAATTCTGAGACTTCTTTAAATCATTTAAATATGAAACAGCTGAAAGCGCTGCAACATTTCCTTCTCCAGCGGCCTTAATATACTGGTATGGAGCTCCAGTAATATCACCGCAGGCAAACAATCCCTTGATGTTTGTCTTCATTGAACGGTCTACAGCAATGTGGTTGCCATCCATTGTAAGTCCAGGAACAAGCTGGGATGGAGCAATCTGCTCTCTGAGAATGAATATACCATCTGCTGTAAATATCTCACCATCAGTGTTAAGCACTGCCTTGCCATCATTCATCTGGATGGATACTGGCTTAACTCCTGTAGTAACCTTAATGTTATTACCAAGACTACCACTGTAAGCGTATTGAGGCAAATAATAAACTGTATCTGCCCTCTCTGCCAAGAACTCTGCCTCTGGCTCATCCTCAGCACTGTAAGCAACTATAATAGCTGTCTTGCCCTTATATAAAGCCGCATCACATGTAGCACAATAGCTAACGCCTCGGCCTAGATTTTCCATCTCGCCATCAAAAGGCTTCATAGCTGTCATGCCGGCAGCAACAATAACTGAGCTTGCCTCATAATCGCCACCGTGGCACTGTAATGCAAAGTAGCTTCCCATTGAATATACAGCATTTACCTTGTCCTCAGTAATCTCCACACCCATTTCCTTGGCGTGATCAAGAAAAGCCTTTGCCATCTCATCGCCAGCTATATTTGGAAGTCCCAAATAGTTCTGAACCATGTGGGCCTTGGATACCTTATCCGAAGAACCTTTGCCGCCAATTAATAAAACTGATTTATTTCTAACCTTGGCTGTAATAGCGGCCTCTAAACCTGCTGGGCCTGTACCAATTACAGCAATATCATATCTTTCCATAATTGTAACCTCCATTACCTACAAACCAGTTGTGCAATTACCAACAAATAAAAAGATTGTGTACAACCCTTTGTATAATTGGATTGTACACAATCTAATTGTGTTTGTCAACAGTGTTTTTAAAATTTTTTCTAGGTAACTAAATTGTAAAGGAATCTTTGATTTCTCTAAGTTCGTCAGAGTTCTCCTCTGTTTCATTTACAACCTTAACAACTCCATCGGAAAGCATTGCCACATCCGTTGCCTTTTCAGCAACTGTTGTAACAGCAGTTGCTGCCTCGCTTACCGTTCGAGAAATTTCTGAAACCGAATCAGAAATTTCTGTAGTAGCCTCCTGCAGCTCGTCAATTTTTGCAGAAATATGGTCCATAGTATCTGAGAAGTTCTCCGCATCAAGCTTGTAGTCGTCAGCCATCTTTAAGAAGTTAGAGTAATCCCCAGAAACATCATTTTCAATGTAATTAAGAGTCTTAGTCAAGCACTCATTCATTGAACTAACTGATGATTGTACCTCAGAAACAATTTCCATAATGCCAGCAACCGTGCTACTAGACTGAGTTGCTAGGCCTCCGATTTCAGTAGCAACTACAGCAAAGCCTCTTCCGGCCTCTCCTGCTCTTGCTGCCTCAATAGAAGCATTAAGAGCCAACAGATTGGTTTGGCTTGCAATATCTTGAATTGCAATAGCAAGATCGTTAACCTTTTCAACTGCTTTAGATCTTTCCAATGCCTCTTTACCCTGAGCATTGATTTCAGCATAAATACGCTCCGTCTTTTCCTTAGCAGTAATGGTATCATCATAGACATTATTAGCCTTCTGCTTGATTTCCCTAGCAACCTCAACACCAGCTTTTGTTTCGTCAGCTATATCCTGGGCATCCGCTTGGATAGTCTTAGTTTTTTCATTAATAATATCTGTAGTAGCAGAGGTCTCCTCCATGCTAGCAGCAAGCTCCTGTGATGTAGCAGAATTATCAGAGTTTGCTGAATCTATTTCCATGGTAATGTCCTTTAAACGAAGGGCATGTCCTTCTAGGTCCACTGAAGTATTGGCAATTCTTCCAACTATGTCTCTAAGAGCAGTCTCCATATTTGATACCGCCCTAGCCATAGAGCCTGTTTCATCCTTGTTGTTTTCAATTTTTTCAAGCTCATGACTTAGAGTAAAATCAAGCTTTCCAACTCTACGAATAACAGTTGTAATTATATTAATAGGATTGGTAATTCCCCTTGCAGAAATCACACCTATTGTAAGTACTAATGCAGCGACTATAACCGAGAAAATCATTCCAAAATTTCTAATAGAATTGATTGTTGCCATAATGTCTTTATCATCGGCAACACATACTGTTACCCAGCCTACAGAGTCAATTACCTGATAAGCACTGTATTTTACCACGCCATTTTCATCCACATAGCGGGTGGTGTTTGCAGGCACATAATTGCCTGAAGGAATCTGGGTAAGCAGCTCATTGATAACGGCATTCTGCACCTTGGTATCTATCTTTTCAGGCTTCTTGTGATACAAGAAGGTTCCCTCTTCATTGATTACATAAATGTAGCTTGAGGCTATGCCATTTAAGCCCTTGCCATCTAAAATCGGCTTCAACGACTCATAGTTAACCCCCTCAATGCCATTAGCTGCAATCTCTTCCTCCACTATCTTGGCACACAAAGTGGCCAAATCTTGCATATTATGCTCATTTACACTTTGAATAGTACCCTTAGCCTTTGGAATAATAAATGCAATGTTTAGAATAAAGAAAGCCAAAATACTAATAACAACTAAAGCAAGAATTTTGACATAAATAGAATGAATGCTAATGTTCCTTTTAATTGCCTTTTTTCCCATATCTTTTACCCCTCATTACATATAATGTTTGTAATACTAGCATTTCTATTCTATACACTATTTATGTTATTTCCGTGAAAAAAATCCCAAGTCGAAAGACTTGGGATAAAAAATCAATTATTTAATTCTCAAACAGCTTGTTTACAAGATTTTCTTGATTGTTCATTTGGTTCTTAAGAGCCATGTTCTGAGCAGCTCCTACGATACCGCTAGACTTCATTCTTGTGATAGAATCATTCATCTCTGCATCTATCTTACGGCTATATGCTGCGTCAAGATTCTCAGCTGTATTGTTGTTAGAAGCATATGCTGCCTCAAGGCCATTTGCCTCGGCACCAATCTGGCTTCTGATAGAATTGATTGAAGAATAAGCGTTATCCAAAGCTTCTGTAATAATCTTGTCTGGATTGCCTGATACATCAAAATTCTCTAGACCTTGGATTGCTGACTTGGCATCTGCCTCCTTGATGGTGGCGCTGGCCGTGCCAGTATAAATATTAATATCACCTGAACTTCCGTCAAGTAAGTTCTTCTCGTTGTACTTTGCCTGATTGATTGTATGCTTGATAGTCTCAACAGACTGCTTGTTAGCTTCCTGAAGGATAGCTCTATCACTCTCTGAGTAGAGACCATTCATTGCACGAATTGTGTTTTGCTGAATGTCCCCAAGTGAATCGGTAACATTGGCAAGAGCTCCATCTGCTATCTTAGTCGCGTCAATTCCATAAGAAATATTGTCGCTTCCCTTCTTTAGGCTGTTGGACTGCTTTAAAATCTGCTGTGAAATAGCAAGTGCCACCGCGTCATCAGCTGCTGTGTTGACTTTCTTGCCTGAAGCAACCTCTCGGCTAGCCTTCTTGTGCTGTAGCTCTGTGGCCTTCATGTGATTAAAACTGTTCTTAAAACTAGATGTGTTTACATTAGATTGAATCATCATACTAACTCTCCTCAATCTTAAAAACGTTACAAAAAATAAATCACCTCATATCTGTAACAAAATTATAACATCAATTCTTTAGAAAGTCATGTGAACATTTTTTGAAACAATAACAAATCCTTTGATTTTGTCAATTATCTGACAGAATCATAGACGTATCGCATGTCTGTATATTTAGTTATTTTATCAGAAAATCCAGCCCTCTTATAAATAGGATAGCCATCATCCGTTGCGAATAAATCGATTCGACTAAGTCCTTTTTGCCTGCCGCAATCTATTAATTGTTCAATTAGTTTAGAGCAAATCCCCTGCCCCCTGTATTCTGGCATAGTATACACACTAAAAACTTCCCCTACCAAACCAGTTCTTGCAACTGGACTAGCCGGAATCTCCGCAATATGCAAATATGCCTGTGATACTATTTGCTCACCGTCCATGGCTATGAAAGCAATTAGCTCTTCGCCAAGTTTTCTTGAAAAATAATCCTGCAGTCTTTCTCTTATTGAAGATTGTTCTAGCTCGGAAATCTCCCCAAAATCCTCCAGTAAGTAGGCCATCCTAAGCCTGATTAATTCATTAATATCATCTTTTGTAGCTTGTTCATATATTATCTTCATAATCTTCCCCTACCCTTAAAACAGAGTCTTTAGATCTAGCAAACAATCTAGTTTTCTGTAAAGTATCCTATTTAATTCCTCATCCGGTTCAGTCAAATCAGGAATCATTACAACGTTGCACCCTGCCCTATAGGCACTCATGCAGCCATTAGGTGAATCCTCCACTGCCACAGTGTTTTCAGGGGCAATTTTTAAGCTGTCACAGGCATAAGCATAAATGTCCGGTGCCGGCTTTCCCTTTTCAACCATATCGGCGCAAACAATCTCATCGAAGTACTGATATAGACCAATCTTTTGAGTGTATCGTTTTGCTCTCTGTCTATCATTTGCAGTAACAAGGGCTACAAAAATATTGTTCTCCCTAAGCCAAGTAAGTATCTCTACCGCTCCTGGCTTAAGTGGTATACCATGCTCCCTGATGTGGTTCTCCACTAAGTCTTTGCGATAGTTACGAACTTTCCAATAATCAAAATCAGGGCCGTACCATTCTCTAAACTTTTCTAGAGCAAATGGACGTCCCAATGATCGAAGTTCCAATGGCTTCTCTGGAGTCATCTCGTAGCCGAAATGCTCCAGAGTTTTAGGCCAAAATATTTGATATAACTTTTCTGTGTCTGTAAGTGTGCCATCTAAATCAAATAGCACAGCTTTAATTTCATTATCCATGTCAATTCCATTCCATAATTATTTTATGCTATTAAGCTTACTGCACATCTTCCTCTTCGTCAAAAGCCTCTTCATCTATAGCATCTTTCTTGCCGCGGATAATGTTTAAACCAACAATCACAAATACGATAAACAGTGCCAATTGAGGAATGGATTTAAATATTGAATAATATCCACGCCAGTACACATCCGGAATGAAACGAGCTATCACATCAAATAGTATGCCCCAAATCTGTGAAAAGCCGACTAGTAAAAGGATTACGCCAAATATTTTCTTAGTTTTGCTAGTTATAACAATTTTCTTTCCGTCAGTGAATTCCTGATAAATATATCTATCCTCAATTTTTTCTAACTCATCAACTGGTAAGTGCGATAAGTTTCTTGCATGGAAAAACGAAAATGCCCAAGCTGTAAATCCTACAAACAGCATCAATGTGCTTGAAAAGCCTGTAAGTAAAACAGCTAATGCCGCTGTAGCCATGATGCTGACTCCATTCTTCATAAATCCCATATACATCTCAGCTGCTCCAGGGATAAATGCAAATATAAATTCAAAAAAACTATTTTTTCTAATTGGTCTCATTAGTCTTCCTCCTTAAATGATTTATTATAAAGATCTATCTTTGATAAAAATTCCTGTCTAGCAATAATATCCTTCTTGGTTGGTACCTTTTTCTTAGAAAGCAATTCTTCTTTTGTTGGAACTTCTCGGTTTGCTATAACCTCTTCTTTAGTTGGTATTCCAGGCTCTCCAATATAACTGTTTATCTTAGGCATAAAGGCCTGTATAGCTATAAACAATGCCAGCGAAGCGACCATGGTTCCTATAACCTGCCACTTAAATCGGTTGTACTCTTTTAACTTTCGCTCCCGACTCTTAACAGTTCGTATATCCGTTATGGATGTAATACCTGCGTTAGAACTATCAACCTGTGCTAGTACCTTGTCAAGCAATCCTGAAGGAGCCTGCACCAAATCAGATTCGCATTCACGTATTAAGTTGTCTAGTTCTTCATCGTTTAAATACTCTAATTTCATCCCAGCAAGTCCTCCTTTCTAATGGATTGTCTTAACATATCTCTGGCTCGATATATTTGGGTCTGAATTGTCTTTATGCTTTTGCCACCAGAGTCTGCAATCTCCCTTGGGGTATGCCCCCGTAAAAAATGTTCTACGGCCACCCGTCTATAGGGCTCCGGTAAATTATTGCACTTTTCTTCTAATTCTTGAAGTACTTCTGAGTTCAAATATTTCTGCAAAGGCTCGTTGCTATCTGGAGCCGCCTGCTCAGGCATATCCTCTTCACCCACAGGACAACTCCTTCGCTCTGCTGCTTTTAAATAATCGATACATTTGTTGCTGGCAATTCGACTAATCCAAGCCTTTTCATTATTGCCATCAAAACTATCAAGCTTTTCAAATGCAGTCAAAAATGTATCTTGTGAAATATCCTCAGCAACAAAATAATCACCGGTTAACTTTAGGCAGATGGAAAAAACCAGGTTTTGATATTTTGTTACAAGTTCGACTATTTTATCTTTCGGATTGATTTTTTCCACCTCCCTTCTGCTTTCATTAAATATAACGAATCAAAATATCGATTGTCTTCAAAAAAATTTATTTATTTTAAAATTTTATCAAATATCCCTCGTTAACAAAACTAAAATGTATTCCTCAGACAATAGAGATTATAATGATTCCCTTATAATTTATCTGCACTTTAGTTTCCTTCATGTTCCATTCATCAAGTGAAATTAAAAAAATAAGTTTTCAGATATGGACACCAGTCAAGATTCACATCCATGTTCAACTTTCCTTGACCTCGCCGTCCATGGCTCGGTCTGTCCATATCTATGAAAACTCATTTTCTATTTCATTAGATTCATTCCAAAATCAGGAAACTAAGGTGCAGATAACTTATAGGGAATAAATTATAGTTTGTGTTTGTCTGAGGAATACGTATAGTTTTTACATTCCAAAATAGTGTTTCTACTATAATATTGGAGCTTAAAAAGAATTATCCTAAATAAAGCAAAAAAGGAGCTCCAGCAAAAACTGGAACTCCTAAAATCTACTTATTAAATTAAGTAATTATTCTTCATCCTCTGGCTGAGGCTCTTCTGCGACTTCTTCTACAACCTCTTCCACTACTTCCTGAACAGTCTCTTTAACCTCAGGAGCTGCAGGTGCTTCTATAGCTACCTCTGGTGTTGCCTCAACATCCTCATCATCATTTGAGAAACGGCTAACCTCACCCTGCAATCTCTCTGAAATCTCACGGTTAGTTTCAGAATCATCCTGAATAGTTGTAATGGATTCAAGGATATCTGTTGTGCTTGTTGTAGCATCAGATACACCCTGCGTACAATCGTTAATGACTCTAGAAATGTGATCAATCTCTCCTGTCATATCATTGATTGTAGTATTCAGAAGAACTGTATTGTCATTTACACTATCAAGAACTGAATTGATATCATCTGCATCTTGATAGTACTGCTTAGCAACTTCTTCGAAATCATCGTAATCCTGAAGTACTGTTTCACTTACATATGTAAGCATCTCGTTTGAGTTGTCAGCCAACTGCTCAACGGCTGAAATAACCTGATTACTTATTTCCTGAATTGAATTTGCTGTATCCTTACTGTGTTCAGCAAGCTGTCTAATCTCATCAGCAACGACTGCAAAGCCCTTACCAGCTTCACCAGCTCTGGCTGCCTCGATTGAAGCATTAAGAGCAAGAAGGTTGGTCTGTGCAGCAATTGACAAGATATCTTCTGTAAGAGTCTGAATCTGCTCAACGTTCTTACTTTCTGCGATAGAGTTCTCAAGAGTATCTCTAATAGAAGAAACCATCTCGTTGGTAGACTCTCTCTTCTTTTCTGTATCACGACGAATTACAGTAGCATGCTCCTTAATATCAGCCACGCGGTTAGTACCTTCCGCAACCTGATTTGAAACCTGACCAACTGCATTGTTTACATTGCCAGCCTCCTCGTTAAGAGAAAGAAGTGTGTTGTTGGCTGTTTCCATACTAGCTGTAAGCTCCTGCATAACTGCAGATACATTACTAACATCATCTTTAGAAGAGTTAACAATATGAACAGTATTTTCTACTGATGTATAAATGTTACCTGATTCATCCTTGATGGTAACAATAATCTTTTGAAGAGTCTCTAAGAATTTGTTGATACCTGAAACCAATACGCCAACCTCATCCGAAGATTTATTCTTAATTCTACGAGAAAGATTTGCATTTCCAGAATTCATATCAACGATAATTTCATCAAGCTCTCTAGCTGAAGAAATAAGCGGGCTAACTGACTTAACAACTATGATAATTGATATTACTGATGCAATAACAAGAATAGTAATACCAATGATAATAGCCTTGTTAACTTCTGACTCAGCATGCATAAGTTTAGCATCATTTGCCTCAACCAAAAGCTGCAACTTCTCAGTCATGAGCTTAACGTTCTCTTCGTAAGCTAAAATATTCTCATGGGCTTCAGCAAAGTAAAGATTGAAGGTCTCTTGAATCTGATCTGCGTACCACATAGTCTCCATTTGCTTATAAACATCTATGAAGGTTCTTGCCCCTGTGCTCATCAGCTCATACTCTGATTTGAATTCAGGATCATCAATCTTCTCAACCTGAATAGAAAGGTCATCTATAGCAGCGGACAAAGCCTCGTACTCAGCTACACCAGGTTGAATCATAGCGTCCTTGCCTTCTTTAGTATCTAAGGAACCAATAGGTGCCATTGCCTGAACAAGGAAGAATCTCTTAACTAAGTTCTGCATGTTTGTGTTGGCATCTCCAAAGTCCTTTTCAATGCGTATGTATGTCTGCGACATAGTGTTGGCAGCATCAACGGCTGTTCTAAAGTTAACTGCGATAATTGAAACACCAATTATCATGACTAAGTCTAGCACAAAGATACATACCAAAATCTTGGTTCTCATACTTTTTCTCATGTTCCTACTCCTCTAAAAAAATAGTCACATTATCGCTCCCTTACATAGAAATTGCACTGTTTAAGATATTTTAACATGTAGAATAGGCCACAGCAATATAATAGCCGTGACCTATTCCTAAAAATTCTATGACGTTTTTGTGTCCTATTAATAATAAGAAATTAATCCTCGCCCATTCTTGCAAACATAAGGCGGAATTCCTCTTCTTTGGATTTCACAAGAGATATGGTGATATCCTTGATTTCCATTCCATCCTGAGCAAAATAAAGCTTCAGAAAGAATGTCATTCCGCAATCATCAAGAGGTACCTCCAAAGTCTGCCACTCACTGTCTGCACCAGTTAAGGTAAGCATCTTAATCAACGCCTTGTCCCTATAGATACTTAAAGGTATCTGCGCCACATCGCTAGTTGCATTGGCTCTAACAGTCATGGACAACTTGTAATCTCCGCGCTCCTTAAAGGAAACAGATATCATGTTGCTGCTATTTCGCGCTGTATTAATCTCACCTACATCTATCTTTGCTACACCCGACTCGTCGATTCGGCAATCAATCATCTCGTCAAATGCCATCTCTTCGTCATCGCACTCCTCAGCAAGCATGATGTCCAACTTGTTGTCCCTTTGGATGTATCTGTTAAATACAGGCTTGTTGATTATAAATTTGCAAATATTAGCTGCACATCGCTGAAGCTCTGCTCTTTCAACATTGCCCTTTTCAAACTCAACCTCTAGATTGTCCTTGTTGGTATTGTCCATGGAAGAAGTTGTAACCATATACAAATCGTTTTGGGCCCTCACTATAGATGCCATATCAGCGGCGTCTCCTGCACCAGCTAAGCCGCCCTTTGCCCACCAATCGGTCATAACTATTCCATCAAAGCCCCACTCTTCTCTTAGGATTCGTGTAACCAGATCATAGCTTGATGAAGAATAGTACCCATTTACAGGGCCGTAGGTAGTCATAACTGCATGGGCTCCTGCCTCCTTCACTGCCATCTCAAATCCCTTAAGATAGATTTGACGGATGGCACGCTCAGATGCAACATGCTCAACAGTATGTCGGCCAGTCTCCTGTGTGTTTAATGCAAAATGCTTGATAGTTCCAGTAACTCCATACTTTTCCATGCCCTTAAGCTGTGCAATAGCATTCTTTCCAGTGACCAAAGGATCCTCTGAAAAATACTCAAAATTGCGACCATTTAAAGGATGTCTATGAAGATTCATACCTGGTCCTAAAAGTACATCTATCTTGTTTTTGCGAAGCTCCAATCCTTCCCAATTGTAAAGCTCTTCAGAAAGCTCCATGTTCCAACCACTGGCAATGCAAGCTCCGTTTGGCATAGAAAATGCTTTTTTACCAGAATCCATTCTTATTCCCGAAGGGCCATCTGAACAGCAAGCCACTGGGATTCCCTTTTCAAGAAGAGAATCTGTAACTCCACCAAAAGCACCTCCACAGCCTGGAGTAACCTTTGGCGAGCTCATGCCCTCACCTCTAACAATATAGCAAAGCTCCTTATCAGAAAGCTGTGCAATAAAATCATCCATAGAGCATTTTTTATCTAACACATCAACAAGCTTAAAGCTTCCTGAAGTAGGCTTTAATTCCTCAGGCATATTTGCCTTTCTAAGGTCGCAAGGCTTTAAAGTTGCAGTAGGCACCTTCTCGTAAACTAAAGTGTAATTACCATAAGCGTCCACCGAAGGCTTCATACGCTCAAACTCTTCAGTTGGAGCCAAAGCCTCTGAAAGCTGCTGGATAACTGTGGTCGCACCGTTGGTATATACTCCTGCAGTCTCCTGACATCTAACATCAGCACCCAAATAGAAGGTATAGTTGCCTTCCTCGAGTACATAGGCACTCTTGTGACCTGTAACTCCGCTGTCATCATAGCTTGCTAGGTAATAAGCAGGAACTTGAATTGTCACATCGACAGTCTCCATTGGTTCAAGGGCCCTAGTCTTAGCAAATCCCACAAGCTCCCTTGCAGGATTGCCAAGCTTAGCCTGAGGCTTCGATACATAAAGCTGTACAACCTGCTTGCCCCTGACCATTCCGGTGTTAGTAACAGAAACAACTACAGTCACATTACCTTCTGTTGCAGAAAAGCTCTTGGCCTTGATATCAAATGTAGTATAAGACAAGCCAAAACCAAATGGATAAAGCACCCTATCCTTGGCGAAGGTTTCAAAATATCTATAACCTACGTAAATATCCTCCTGCTGAATATTGCGAACTCTGCCACCAAAGTTTGCATCAGAAGGATAATCTGTTATGTTCTCTGCAATGGTATCTGTCAACCTACCTGTTGGGTTAACATCACCAGAAATAACATCCACTGCACCAAGTCCGCCTACCTGACCGCCCTGCCAAATATATGCAACTGCAGTAGGGTTGTACTTCTCAACCCACTTCATATCAATAATATTACCCACATTCAAAAGGACAATAGTCTTGTCAAATGCTGCCTTAACATTGGCAATCATCTGCTCCTCATCGTCAGTGAGTAGGTAGCTTCCCTTAGTGTTGCTGTTGTCCTGATCCTCACCAGCTGTGCGACCTATCAGCACAATTGCCACGTCAGAATCCTTGGCTGCTGCCTTTGCAATATCAGCAGTAATCTCCATTTCCTTTTGATACCAAGGCTCTGAAGCCCAGCCCACACCAGCATCAAAAGGATTGTCCTTAATCCACTGGTCATAAGTGTCCTTAAGCTGTTGATTAAGGGTAAATCTCTTGTCAGCCTCTAGGGCCTCTCGAACGCCAATAACATAGGCGGTGTTAACCATACCACCTGAGCCTGTACCGCTCTTGTAATAATTGAACTGGCTTCGTCCAAATAGGGCGATATTAGTCCCCTCAGAAAGTGGCAGCACCTCATCATCGTTCTTAAGCAAAACTATTCCCTCAGCAACTACACGTCTAGCAACTGCTGCAAATTGTTCAATATCAAAAATCTTTGCGTCCATGTAATCTCCTCCATACTGTATCTATCTTACAGTAATTATATGAAAAAAGAAGGGTTTTTATATCAAAAATACACCTTTTTTATCATTTTTAACTTCTTACTAAAATTTCCAAATCAAAATTTCTCCATATTTATTTTTTATAATGTTAGCTGTAAATTTGTGGGACATTAGTTTTTGAGGATTTTATGGATGATTAAAAAACTCTTAAAACGAATGATTATAAGCCTAGTTTTAACAATAGTTGCGTTGATTATCGCGCAATCTATTATGTCTGCAAAAATCTATTTTGAAAAACAATCCAATCATGAGAAAGTAATTAAATACGTGACAGAGGACTTAAGCTTTACCTCTGATAGTTTGGAGCGAGATGTTGCTGAGATAAATCGATGGCTAGACAAGGGCCACTTTAAAAACGAAGATGCAGGTCGTCTCTATGAGCGTGCCAGCCTAATCTATATGCAGCTGGGCGAAGAAATGACCTACTATAGATACCTTGGCTATGCCCTCTACTACTTGGAGCGCAGCCCAGAAAAAGATTACACCGTAAATATCTATCTTGATTTGGCAAACTTTCACCTTAATAACTATGCCTATGATTCTGCCAGAGAGATGACTAGTCGGGCTCAGCAGGTAGAGGATTTCCATGATATACAAAGCATTCAAATCAAAAGCTATGCCTTTAGGATGCTTGGAATTATGGCTATAAATTATGGAGATTATGACAAAGCTGAGGAGTATCTTAACTATTCTCAAGAACTCCTAAATGAAGATAAGGAAGGAATATATGCTAGTGCCTACTATGCTATCAACGAGACTTGGCTTGCTAGAGTCTACTATGAAAAGGAGCAATACGCCAAGGCTCAGGCCATAATAGATAAATATGTAGACAGCCCATTTTTCACCATGGAAACCTACAGAGAAATAATGCTTAGAGACATGGTTATCCCTTATTACCAAACCAAGTGTCTTTTAGATGTGGCACAGAACTATCAAGCCGAAGATAAAAGTGTTATATATAGAAAAGATGCATCATCTTCGGTACTGGAAGATTTTATAAAGTTATGTGAAGAAACCGGTTATGAAAAATGTGCACTGCGAACATTGCTTACCATTGAAAGTAGATATCCAACAGACAACATGGAAGTAAACGCCTTAATGTATGGTCACATGTATCAGCTTTATACTCATTTGTTTGATGAGCAAAACGTAAAATATGCCAGCATAATTGGCAGCCAAGTAAATGATTCCAAAGCCACAATGGAAGAATTCATTAAGGAAAAAAATAATAACACCAGAAGGACTCGTTTAGCCATTCTGTCTATTCTTGTACTGCTAACTGTTATATCAACCTTCATCATAATTATTGCTAACAATAGATATGATGGATTAACAATGTTGTTTACACGAAAGACCTTTAACAAGGATTTATCCAGAATGATGCACTCTCTAAGTGAATATGCAATCATCATGATTGATATAGATGATTTTAAACACGTGAATGATACCTACGGCCATCCTGAAGGGGATAAGGTTTTACAGCGACTTGGCAACATACTATCCCACGAAGCAGGAGGAGATATAAAGGCCTACAGATATGGCGGCGAAGAGCTAGTATTTTTGCTTGGTAAAAATGCAATATCAAGCGCAGGCTTTCTAGCTGAACGAATACGTCAAGCTGTTGAAATGCAACTTTGGGATTTTGATTCTAAGCTTACTATAACAATCAGCGTCGGTGTAGCCAAAGGCCATGGAAATATGGATGTATTAAAGCAGGCAGACGAAAACCTTTACTACTCAAAGCAGCATGGAAAAAATCAGGTATACTTCCCCCAGGAAGAACCTTTAGATGTGTAAGAAAGAGTTTTGCTACGCAAAACTCCAGCAGTGCGAGGCGACATTTGCTGTAAGCAAATAAATTCTTCTGTCGCCGAGACACATATTTCACACGAAGTGTGTTTTTTACCTTATAGGAGATTGCAAAGCAATTTCCTATAAGGCAAAAAAAGCACGGCCCATGCCGTGCTTTGGGTTTATATATTTATTTCTGTGCATCCATAATAGCGTTGAATAAATCATCGTACTCTTCGAATGCTGGATACTGTGGGTAATCCTTCTTGATAGCATCTGTACTTCTGAAGAGGAAGCCAGCCTTTGATGCCTCAATCATAGCAAGGTCGTTGAAGCTATCGCCGCTTGCAATTGTCTCAAATCCGCAAGATTGAAGAGCTCTAACTGTTGTAAGCTTGCTCTTGTCGCAGCGCATCTTGTAACCTGTAATCTCTCCATTGTCAGCAACTACTAACTCGTTGCAGAAGATTGTTGGCATGCCAAGCTTTGCCATAAGAGGACCTGCGAACTGTGAGAAAGTATCACTGATTATGATAACCTGTCCGTTTGCTCTAAGCTTATCTAAAAACTCCTTTGCACCTGGAAGTGGATCAATAGTTGCGATTGTGTCCTGGATTTCTTTTAATCCTAAACCGTGTTCCTTTAAAATATCAATTCTGTATTTCATGAGCTTGTCATAATCTGGCTCATCTCTTGTTGTCTTTTCAAGCTCAGGAATTCCTGTAGCCTTTGCAAATGCAATCCAAATCTCTGGTACTAATACACCTTCTAAGTCTAAGCAAGTAACGTACATAAATAACATATCTCCTTTGTATAACTATATATAAATGAGCTTATTTAAAACTCTTTAGAAAAATCTAATAACAGAAATGATTCCGCCAAGAGCCGCCTGTCTCTCGTTAAATTCTGCCTCGGTCATTTCTTCTGTGACAAATCCTACCTCGTTATCCAAGTCTAAGCCTGCATACTCAACCTTGCCAAATTCATTCTCTATATCTGACTGAAGTGCTGATGTTCTAACGAAATACTTAAATGACTGCTCAGCTGGGTTAGCAAGCTCAAGCTTCTCGTCTGACCAACCAATCTTAACTGGTCTTTCAACATTACGTGCCAAGAAAACCATATCGCCAACAACTGCCGAAGCTGTTGGAAGGGCACCTGCGCCTGCACCATAGTACATAGACTCACCAAGCATATTTCCCTTAACTGCTACTGCGTTCATAACGCCTGAAACATGATATAACATCTGCTCTGGTGTAACTAAGTAAGGAGCTACACGACAGCTATATGTATCACCAGACTTTACGCTGCGAGCGATAAGCTTGATGCTCTTGCCCATAGCCTTGGCATACTTGAAATCTGTTGAAGAGATTTTGCTGATACCCTCTGTTGGAATATCGTTAAAATCAACATTTTTGCCTGCGATTAATGATGTAAGGATGGCAATCTTTCTGCAGCTATCGTGACCCTCAACATCTGCTGTTGGATCCTTTTCTGCATAACCAAGAGCCTGTGCCTCTGCAAGAATCTCATCATAATCACTACCAAACTGCTCCATGTTTGTGAGCATGTAGTTAGTTGTACCATTACAAATTGCATCGATTTCTTCGATTACATCACCTGTAAGACATGCTGTGATAGTACGAATAATTGGAATACCACCACCAACAGCTGCTTCAAATACGAAGTTAGTGTTGTTTGCATCTGCAATCTGCATTAACTCGGCACCTTTATCTGCTACAAGGGCTTTGTTTGAGGTTGTGACTGATTTGCCTGCCTCAAGCATTGCTTTAACAAATGTAAAAGCTGGCTCAACACCACCCATTGTCTCAACAACGATTTGTACTTCCTTGTCATTTGCGATTTCCATGTAATCTTTAACAAAACATTCTTCATGTGGATCCCCTGGGAAATCTCTTAAGTCAAGGATATATTTAATATCTAAAGACTCACCTATTCTTTCCTTGATGATATCCTTGTTTGTGTCAAGAACCTTTGCTACTCCGGAACCGATTGTTCCGTATCCCATGATTGCTACTTTCATCGTGTCACTCCCTTGCTAATATTTTTACGTAATGAATTCCATTTACATTTTCGATTGCTGAAACTAAATCTGAAAAATCTCCAGAATCCTCCAGCACATCTACTGAAATGGTAAGCGTTGCAACACCATTTACGGGTATACTTTGATGGATAGTTAATATGTTTACATTGAAGTGGGCCATCTCGTCTAAGACTCTAGACAAAATACCTGGCTCGTCCTCCAGTTGAATAACCATATTGATTGTCTTTCCCTTGGTATCCTCGTGAAAAGGAAAAATGTCATCCTTGTATTTGTAAAAAGAGCTACGGCTAATTCCTACAACCTCAGTAGCCTCTTGAACAGAACTACACTTGCCTGTATCAATGAGCTTCTTGGCTGCAACAACCTTAAGCAATACCTCGGGTACAGCTTTTTCTTTCAAAACAAAATAGGTAGTTTTCTCTGCCATAATTCCTCCAAGAGTGTCTTTAGCACAAAAACATTTGTACACGCTCAGAAGATAATAACATTAAATACTACCTACTTTCAAGCCTTTTTATTAATTTTTATTGTTATATCATCAGTCATCCACCGATGCACCACGGTCTGGACAACCAAGGGACATCCACTTAAGATATGCATTCATGAATGGAGTTAACTTACCATCTAATACGGCATCTGCATTTCCAGATTCTTCACCTGTACGCAAATCCTTTACCATTGTATATGGCTGAAGGACGTAAGAACGAATCTGATTACCCCAACCAATCTCTGAAACCTCGCCTCGAATTCCACTGGCCTTTTGAGCATTCTCTTCCTGCTTTAAAAGAAGAAGCTTGGTCTTTAACATTTGCATAGCCTTGTCTTTGTTCATGTGCTGGCTTCGCTCGTTCTGACAAGTAACCACTATCCCTGTTGGGAAATGAGTAATACGAATGGCAGAACTAGTCTTGTTGATGTGCTGACCACCGGCGCCAGATGAACGATATGTATCAATTCGGATATCCTCATCCTTAATCTCTACGTCAACATCTTCCTCGATGTCTGGCATTACATCACAGGATGCAAAGGATGTCTGTCTCTTGCCCTGTGCATTAAACGGTGAAATGCGAACCAATCTGTGAATACCCTTTTCAGACTTAAGATATCCGTACGCATTCTCTCCATTAACCTGAAAGGTAACAGCCTTGATACCGGCCTCATCACCCTCCTGATAGTCTAACTCTTCCACTTCAAAGCCTATATCAGAAGCCCAACGAGTGTACATGCGATAAAGCATCTGCACCCAATCACAAGCCTCCACACCACCGGCTCCAGAGTGAAGTGTAACGATGGCATTGTCCCCATCATATTCCCCTGAAAGCAGAGTCTTCATACGAAGATTCTCCAGGGAAGTTTCGAATTCTTCTATTAAAAGAGCAACTGTGTCAACGATTTCTTGGTCCTCTTCCTCGTTGCCTAGCTCTATATAATCTTCTATTTCTTGATATAAGTCATCAAGCTTGTCTATTACCTGGACATCATCCTTCATAGACTTAAGTTCTTTCATTTTGGAAGTTGAAGCTGTAGCATCCGTCCAAAAATCTGGAGCTTCCATTTCTCGCTCTAGCTCTTCGATTCGCGCTTTTTTAGCTGCGACGTCAAAGTGAATCCCTCACTTCCGTCATAGTATTTTTTTGCGAGATCAAGCGTTGCTTAAACTGATCAAGCTCTATCACGAAATCACCTCTTTCCTCGGCATCTATTTCTTGAGTTCCTCTAGGGCTCTCTGAATCTGGTTGTCCTTGTCAATGCTGTAATTCTCACCCTCTTCACCGAGGAATTCAAACTCAAGCTCAATGTCTGGCTCAATCCCCTTGCCCTGAATGCACTCGCCACTTGGAGTGTAATATGTCTGTGTTGTAAGCTTTATAGCTGAACCATCTGAAAATGGTATTGTAGACTGTACGATTCCCTTTCCAAAGGTCTTTGTTCCTATAATTGTTCCATAATCAAAGTCACGGATTGCTCCTGTGAAAATCTCTGCAGCAGAAGCTGTGTTGCCGTTAACCAATACTATCATTGGAATATTCTTCTGATGCTTATCATCTGAATTGAAGTCTTCCTGCTTTTCGTACTTGTCCTGAGTGTAAACCACTACGCCCTTTGGAAGCAGATAATCAAGCATATCAACAACTGAATCTAGCAATCCACCACCATTGTCACGCATATCAAAAATAACAGAAGTCATACCTTGGCTTTCAAGGTCCTCATAAGCTGACACAAAATCATCGTAAGTTGTTTCTGCAAATTGAGAAACAGCAATATATCCAACCTTGTCATCAAGCATCTGGTGTTCTACTGTTGGAGCAGAAATCTTAGCCCTTGTACATGTGACCTCAGTCTCCTTGTCATCTCTAAAGATTACAAGCTTTACCTTGGTACCTTCCTCGCCACGAATATGCTGTACAAATTCATCAAGCTCCATGTCTGTAGCCTTGTATTCGTCGGCTGAGACAATAGTATCCCCCTCTTTAAGGCCGGACTTTTCAGCTGGAGTATCAGGATATACCTTGGTGATTTGCACCGCTCCACTTCCCTTGTCCTTTTGAAGTAAAGCGCCTATACCTGCATAGTTGGCAGCAAGGGTCTCTCTGTATGACTCGTACTCCTCTGTAGTAAAGTACTGAGAATATGGGTCATCAAGGCTGTCTACAAGACCTGCATAGACACCTTCTGTAAGCTGCTCGTCAGTAACATCCTTATAATAGAGCTGATTAATATAGGCAATAATTGTATCAAGCTTGTTGGATGATGGCCCGTCAATGAGCTCATCCGAGCTAAGATTACTAACTACTCCCTCTGATTGCACTTCTCGCTCTTTGGTTAATCCACGTAGGTATAAAATACCAAGGCCTAGTGTAATAACCATTCCAAGGATTGTTCCACCTATGACAGCGATTATTATAGGAAGTCTCTTTCTCCTACCCTCGTCAAATTTTGGTCCTGGCTGCTCTGGCAGCTGCTCAGAAATCTGTTCTGTTTGATTTTGTGATTCGTATTCGTCCATTTTATTCTCCCGTTTATACGCGCAAATGTTTATGCAATGTAACTCTTGATCCTAACCAACCAATTCCTATACCAAGTGCTAATGATACTGGAATCAGCGTTTTAAATATAACCTCTACAGGTATGAAATTAACCATATTGCTAAGGAAGCTAAACTCGTTAGTAGCATATTCGATAACCTTTTCATATATTAAGAAAAGTAATCCAAGAGGAATGATTGAACCTATCAATCCAATGAAAATACCCTCTACCACGAATGGCGCTCTGACAAATGCATCCTTTGCACCGATTAATTTCATAATAGCAATCTCTTCTCGACGTACAGATATACCTACCATAACTGTATTGCTAATAAGAAAGACTGATACAGCAAGAAGTATAACTACAATGGCCATGGACACAATAGTGATAGCACTGTTGATGTCTGTAAGTGTCTTGGCTGCAACCTCTGACTTGTTGACCATTCGAACACCATCGGTGCCCTCTAAAAATGACACAAGCGTTGACTGCATTGCTACGTCGCTGAGGTAAATCTCAAAGTTTGCTGAGTTGGCAAGTGGATTGTCATCCGCAAAGCTTTCCGCTGCCTTCTCATTATCTCCAAAGTACTCACTCTTGTATGTTTCCCATGCTTCCTCTGGTGAAACATAGTGGTAACTTGAAACCTCTGGTCGCTTTGAAATCTCGTTTCCAATCTCCTCGATACGCTGTTGAGATATGCCCTCATCAAAAAAGACTGTGACGGCAACACCTTCCTCAGCAGTCTTTACCATAGATTGAAAATTAGTTCCAAGTGAATAAAAAATACCAAACAGGAAAATACAAGCGGTCATGGTAGCCATTGATGCAAGAGAAAACATTTTGTTTCTCCAAACATTCTTAAGGCCCTGACCCACGTTGTATAAATATGTGCTAATCTTCATAGTCGTCACCTCCAACGTCGCTAACTACCACGCCCTTCTTGATGGTGATAACTCTTTTGTTCATAGCCCTAACTATTTCGTTGTTATGAGTAACTACAACTACAGTTGTACCCCTCTGGTTGATCTCGTCCAATAGACGCATAATCTCCCATGTATTATCACTGTCCAAATTTCCAGTAGGCTCGTCTGCAAGAATAATCTTTGGCTCGTTGACAAGAGCTCTTGCTATGGCAACTCTCTGCTGCTCACCACCTGATAACTGGTTAGGACGTGACTTGTATTTAGCTGCCAAACCAACAAGTGAAAGAATTGTAGGAACCTTTTTCTTGATATCCTTGTTGGATGACTCTACGACCTTCATTGCAAAGGCAACGTTTTCATATACGTTTCTGTCAGGTAAAAGGCGGAAATTCTGGAACACTACGCCAACATTCCTACGATACATAGGTATCTTTTTGTGTGTAACCTTTTTTAAGTCCTGACCATTTATATAAATCTTTCCTTTTGAAGGCTCTAATTCCTTTAAAAGGAGTCTGATAAGTGTTGATTTACCTGATCCACTATCACCCATTATGAATACAAATTCGCCTGGATCGATATGAATCGTAACATCTTCAAGGGCTGGCTTACCAACCTCGTACGATTTGCTAACATGATCTAATCGTATCAATTTCTATACCTCGTTTCATTTGCTATGTATTGAAGGATTTAGAACTTTTCGTCCTCCATATACTTCATGTATTTTACTACCATGAGAGCAATTTTGAAAGTAATTGCATCCTCGAAAACTCTAAGATCAAGACCTGTGCTCTTTTCAAGTTTATCTAATCTGTACACAAGAGTATTTCGGTGAATATAAAGCTGTCTTGATGTCTCCGAAACATTAAGACTATTCTCAAAGAACTTGCTGATTGTTGTCAATGTCTCTTCGTCAAAATCATCAGGTGATTTGTTGTCAAAAATCTCAGAAATAAACATCTTGCAAAGTGGTATTGGAAGTTGATAGATAAGACGTCCAATTCCAAGTGCAGAATATGCAATAATCTTTTTATCGCTAAAGAAAATCTTGCCAACATCCATTGCCATAGAAGCTTCCTTATAAGAACGAGAAACCTCCTTAATCTCCCCGACAACTGTACCATAAGAAATACGAATGTTTTTCGAATCTTTATCATGGAAGGCATCGATAATAACAGCGGCAATCTTGTCGATATCCTCATAGCTTTCATTCTCGCCAAGCTCTTTAACTACTATTATATTGTGCTCGTCTACAGCTGTTACGAAATTCTTGGCCTTGCCACCGAATACTGAGCGAACTCTATCAAGCTCGTCACCATCCTTGTCAGGACCAACCTCCACAATCATAACTACTCGACGGGCATTGATATCCACATGAAGCTTTTTAGAGCGATTGTAAATATCTACCAACAAAAGATTGTCCAAAAGAAGATTCTTGATAAAGTTATCCTTATCAAATCGCTCCTTGTATGCAATCATCAACTCCTGAATCTGGAATGCTGCAATCTTTCCTATGGTAGATGCTTCTTCGCCATCTCCACCTGCAAGAATAACAAACTCAAGCTGTTGGTCATCAAACACCTTGAAGAAATGGCAGCCTAGTGCCACCTGACTATCTGCTTCGGATGCTGCAAAAACCGCTACCGCATCAGTATACTGTGCATTGTCACTGAATGTAGATGCGCATACAACACCGTCAGAATCCATAACAGCAAGATTCACTTTGGTAAGCTGATGTAACCCTTCTATGGTATTTTGCATAATCTGATTCGAAATCATATCGAATACCTCCTAGTCATATATGCAATATAAACAATGTGCAAACCTATTTTTGCATACAAATTCACATAACCTAAGCACATTTTAATATAAATAACCAAAAAATGAAATAGGAAACTAATAATTATTTATGCAAAATTACAACTCATACTAAAAAGATGTTAAATGTGCATCTTTTGTGAACTTATAATCAATAGCTATTATTGTCTGATAATTCGCAGATATATCAGAAAAGTAATACTCAGCTTTAAAGTCAAGTGTTTTCGTCAAATTCACAACATTTGTATATTTGACCCAAAACATACGTTCTTATCTTTTGTGGATAACTTTTCAAATAAGTTCTTAAATTAGGTGGATAAAGTGGATAACTCGTTTACAAGTCCGTTTTTTCGGATTTATTGAAAGAAGATTGGTTGATAAAATATTACGTTTACACACAACTCCCCGAAGACCTAGAATTATATTTCAACATTTTTTGTGCATATTTATGGATTTTCAGTCAATTCTTTACAAATAAATATTCAGACAATTCTCGATTTATTATAGTAAATTTCACTAATTCGTTTTCGCAAATTTACATATCAGAAAAAGAAAAGTGGCACTGCAAGCAGTGCCACTAATTGTCATTATTAGAATATACGTCGAATTGCTAAAATCTTCTTGTAATCAACGTTTGAACATTTGATTCCAGTCTTTGCTGTAGATGCATGGACAATCTGACCATTACCTTGGTAAATAGCAACGTGACCAGAATAACATACAATATCACCTGGCTGAATCTCTTCACGAGATACACCATAACCTACGTTACGAAGAGCACTTGATGAATGTGGAAGATTGACTCCATATGCACCATAAACGCTCATTACAAATCCAGAACAGTCAGTACCCTTTGTAAGTGATGAACCACCATATACATATGGGTTACCAACAAACTGTGAAGCATATGCTGCAACCGAGCTTCCGCTTGTACCAGAAGGAGCTGAATATGTCCTCTCTGGTGCTGGTTGTGCTGCTGTATCTCCAGCTGAAGCTGACTGCTGTTGCTCTTGCTTCTTTCTTTCCTCTACAGCCTTAGCTGCCTGAGTAGCCTTGAGAGCTGCCTCTTGAGCTTTCTTACGCTCTTCCTCTTCCTTTGCTAAACGAGCAATCTCTGCATTCTTTGACTCAGCTACTGTAAAGTCTGTAGAAAGCTTTACATAGTCTGTACTAACGAAACCTTCGCCGGCATTACAAGTAACCTTTACCCAGCCTTGTGCGACTGTAGACTCATCAATAACTGTAAGATCGTCGCCTGCTGGAATCATATCGATTACGTCAGACTCTGTAGTAGCCTCTTCTCTAACGTATAGGGTCTGAGTCTCAACCTTAGCAAGACGTCTTGAAACCTCTCTTGCAAGATTCTCATCATTTTGAACTACAAACTCGCTCTTAACATAACCGGTAACATCGCCAGATGTAATCTTGAGCCATGTACCATCCTCTGCCTCAACAGACTCTTGAACTGTTGCAGCTGAATTGTTATAAAGCTTACCAACGTACTCGCTATCAGCAGATGCTGACTCACGAATATATACGTAATTATCAACCTGTGCTATTGCAATATTTGCGTATGGATCATCCTCTGCCTCAACGCCTTTAGAAACAGACTTAGCACCGCTATCAGCCAACTGAGTCTCAGTCGAAATAGAAGCGGCTTCTGACAAAATATCATTAACAGTAAGTGATGCACCTGCAAATGCTGTATAACTAGCTGACTCTAATACGCCAGTTGTGCTTGAAAGCGCAGAAACGCCAGACAAAGCACTAGTTGCGCTAGCGGTTAATGTAAGGCTAAAAACCATAGCGCTACCTGCAAGTGAATAACTAACTGCCTTAGTCCACTTTGAATTCATTATACTAAAATAACCTCCGAAATGTTACGAACTTGTTACAACTATTCATTATATAGACATTATACTCTCGTGTCAACCCCTGTTTTTATCTGGGTTTAGGATATGGTAATATATTCCAATAAACTTGTAATATTTTGCCCTATAATTAAGCTATTTTTTACTAAACTATTTCGCTTGTAAAAATTTTTCAATAGATGTAATGGCATTTGCACCGTCCGCTGTGGCTGTTATGACCTGCCTAAGCTGCTTTGCTCTAGCATCGCCTGCCACAAAAATACCCGGGATTGATGTGACACAAGTTTCGTCTGCAACTATGTATCCTTTTGCATCTGATGCAGGAAGCCCACTGATTGAATTAGTGTTTGGTGTAGTTCCAACTGCAATGAAAATACCAGCCACTGGAAGCTGCCTATTATCCGATGTCTTCTTATTATATATGTTGATAGATTCAACTTGATCAGTTCCGTTAATTGATTTTACAGTTGAATCATAGATGATTTCGATTTTGTCTGTTGCCATAACCTGCTGTTGCAAAACCTGAGCGCCTCTAAACTCATCTCTTCTATGAATAAGATATACCTTTTTGCAAAATCTAGCTAAATAGATGGCGTCCTCCAAGGCTACATCGCCTCCACCTACAACTGCAACTTCCTTGTCTTTAAAGAAAGCTCCATCACATGTTGCACAATAGGATACGCCAACTCCTGACAACTCTTCTTCACCTGGGCACCCAAGCTTAGTGTTTGATGCACCAGTTGCAATAATAACTGTTTTGGTTGTGAATGTTTCTTTTTTGGTTACAAGCTCCTTGAGCCCGTCCTTTTCATTTATTGCACTAACTCTTCCACGGGCAAACTGTACCCCAAGCTTATCGCAATGACTACGCATGCTCTCAGCCAATTCAGTTCCTGATACCCCTGGAAAACCTGGATAATTGTCTATTTCGTAAGTGCTAAGAATTTGCCCCCCACTTATAGAACTTGTATCAAGTACCAGCACGTTAAGACCTGCTCGTTTACCATATATACCTGCAGCCAAACCTGCTGGACCTGCGCCTATAATTACTACATCATATATCATAAAAGTTCTCCCGAATTGTTATTTGATGGCGATAGCCTCTGCCTCTAATAATACATCCTTAGGAATTCTAGCTACCTCGATGCATGAGCGTGCTGGGAATGGCTCTGGAAAATACTTTGCATATACTTCGTTGATAGCTGCAAAATCTTCCATGTTCTTGATGAATACAGTTGTCTTAACAATGTTCTTCATTGATGAACCAGCTGACTCTAAAAGTGCTGTCATGCTCTTGAATACTCTATCTGCCTGTGCTGCTGCTCCCTCTGGAATCTCACCTGTTGCTGGGTCTACTGGAATAATTCCTGATGTGTAAACCATCCCATTAACCTCGATAGCCTGTGAGTATGGGCCGATAGCAGCTGGAGCCTTGTCTGTTGCAATAACGTTTTTCATTTGTGTAACCTCCTATTATTATACCCTGCGGATTTTACCGTCATTAAGGGTAATTTTACGTTCTTTATATAATCTTCCAACTGCGCGCTTAAAAGCTGCCTTTGAAAGACCAGTCTCTCGTTTGATAACCTCTGGTGAAGCCTTTTCAGAAAAAGGAAGAACACCTGCATAGCTGTCTATTAAATCAAGGAGCGCCTCTGCGTCCTCATCCATCTGAACATAAGCTTTGTCACGGATAGTAACATCGCACTTGCCATCCTCCTTGATACCAGTGATTCTAACCATGAGCACATCGCCAATTCTATACTTAGAAACGTCCTCGTGGCGAGGAATCATTGCAGAGTACTTGTCCTGCAAAGCTACGAAGGTACCAAAATCATGACCAAACTCATATATACGAGCCTCCACCTCATCACCTACAGCAAATGGTGGCTTTTTAGAAAGGAGCTCATAAATGCCCTTCATGCTGCCGCACAATCTCTCACTCTTATCAATATAAACTCTAACGAGAATCTCATCTCCCTCAGATGGTTGACGAGTCATCTCTTTAAATGGAAGAAACAGGTCCTTTTCAAGACCCCAATCTAAGAATGCTCCCACCTTGTTAATCTGACTAACTGAAAGCACTCCAAACTGGCCTAAGGTAAGCTTTGGTGTGTTGACAGTTGCAATCAACCTATCCTTGGAATCCTTGTAAACAAAAACAGAGAGTTCATCTCCTATCTTGTAGTCTTCTAGTACCTGCTTTTTAGGTAACAAAACCTTGTCTGTGCCATCTGTGAGATAAACTCCAAACTCGACTCTTTTTTCTATTTTAAGCTTTTGAATTTCGCCTAACTTCATTATTTATACTCCACTATTGTATATACTTCATCCTGCTTTTTGAGAACTACTTGATAACCTGTCTCTAATTCTACCAAATATACATCTAGTTCATCAAATAACATTGCTGCTTTTTTGTAATTAACGTCTATTACTGAAAAATCTTCTTTAGGTAAAAATCTGCGTGTTACATCTATGTAGTAGGAATTGTTCATGTGATTGTTGGAATCTATGTGGTTTTCAGTAACTTTAAAAACACCAACCTTGGTTCCATCTCCATCGCGATATTGCAACTTGCTTCTATTAAAATGGTATTTGGGCGGCTCATCATCCAAAGGATATGCCGCAATAATCTTGTCGTCTAAACGAGCTGGACGAAGATTCTCCAAATCCATCAACACCCAAAGTGAGTCAGCATAAACCAGTAACTCTCCATCCTCGGTACTAATAGTGTACACACGTCTAGCCATCATACCGCGCACCTGATATGGATAAGTGTTGATAACAATCCTTTCCA
Organism: Pseudobutyrivibrio sp.; assembly: GCA_024697025.1. Lineage (GTDB taxonomy): Bacteria > Bacillota > Clostridia > Lachnospirales > Lachnospiraceae > Pseudobutyrivibrio. The sequence goes on along the minus strand of JAILGH010000108.1, from coordinate 17,887 downwards.
TATATTTAGGCATCCTATTGATATGAATCTCGTAGGTTGTGACAAACCATCCACGCTTAAGTGGTGCTAAATAAAACACACCTACTCCAACATCGTCTGAATGAAAACAACTACAGTCCTGCATGTAGTTAACAAGACTATTGTATGTGAGATTGAGATTGGCATCTACTTCGCTATAGCTAATTCTGTCTGTGTACTGGTACATAAAAACTCCTATAAAAAAATGACCTAAGCACTTGCTTAGGTCGTTAGCTGGCCCACAAGGATTCGAACCTTGAAATGACGGAGTCAGAGTCCGTTGCCTTACCATTTGGCGATGGGCCATTAAGTATTCGGTGACCGCCGGTTGCTTAATTACCGCGTCAACGAATGCTATTATAAAGCATAGATTTTAAAATATCAAGCACTTTTTGAAACCTTTTTTAAAATTTTAACAACTGTCCGTCGAGAATGTCATATTTAACTGGCTCAAGCCACGTAATTACAGCGTTTCCAGCGGTTTTGTCGGCTACTTCTTTTTCAAAAATTTCTATTAAATCTAGTGGTACTACCGAAGATATTGTGACCTCAGCTGCAAAATCTGTATTTAATATAGGAAGTTGTCTTTCACGAAGGATATATTCTATTTTACCATATCCATTATAATCTGTGTTTATCTGACAAGTCTTGCCATCCTTTGGCTCTAGGATGACAGCATTCTTAAGGCCCTCCTGAACTGCCTTTTGGTATGCACGTACAAGTCCGCCTGTCCCTAGAAGTACGCCTCCAAAGTATCTTGTCACTACGACAACACAGTTATGAATATTTTCCTTGAGCAAAACATCCAACATTGGGCGTCCTGCAGTCTGTGCTGGCTCACCGTCATCGTTGCAACGAGTGACCTCATTATTGTGACCTATTACAAAGGCTGAGCAGTTGTGTCTTGCATCCCAGTACTCCTTTTTCTTGGCATTTATAAATGCCACTGCTTCTTCCTCTGAACTAACCGGTGACACGTGAGCGATAAATCTGGACTTCTTTTCTTCGATTTCGCCCGTACCAGCTTCGTATACTATTTTATATTCCTTATTATCCATAATCCATTCCTAAACACACTTTATTCACACTTGACTTTATTATAAAAGATTATTTTGCTATAATGAAGTCTAAATTGGAGGTTATTATGAATTACGGAAAAGAACATGCGGCTAAGCAAGCTGCCAGATTATCTGGTCGTTCTAAGAAACGAAAGCGCCATAGCGCAGGCCTAGCAGTCATTCGTTTATCTTTGATTTGCATAGTTTCTGTGTTTGTGGCAGGCGGCATAATTGCTTACCTCTATGCAAGTAGTCTTATAAACAAGTTGCCTGATGCGTCAGATGTCAACATTGCCCCTGAGGGTTATAAGAGTACAGTATATGATTCTACTGGTGCCGAAATCGACACCTTAAAAAGAGCCGGCTCGAATCGTACCGAAGTTAAAATAGACGATCTTCCAGAGTATCTTCCACATGCTTTTGTATCAATAGAAGATGCAAGATTTTACGAGCACAACGGTATCGACTTACAGGGTATTGCCAGAGCAGCTGTGACAGGTATTACCAGTGGTAATTTCTCACAGGGTGCTTCTACTATTACCCAACAGCTTTTAAAGAATGGTTATTTTGCTACAGTCTGGGCTGCAGAGAATTCTTTTAAAGATAGGCTAGACAGAAAAATACAGGAGCAGTACCTAGCCGTTCAAATTGAAAAAATCTATTCAAAGGAGCGAATCCTTGAGTGTTATTTAAATAGTATCAACCTAGGACAAAACTCCTTGGGTGTTGAATCCGCTGCAAAGCGCTACTTTGGCAAGTCAGCAAAGGATTTAACCTTATCTGAAAGTGCTGTTATTGCTGGTATCACTCAGAACCCAAGTAAATATAATCCTATTTCTCATCCAGAGGATAATGCTAAGCGCCGCAAAAAGGTGCTTAACAATATGTTGGAGCAGAAATATATTGATAAGGCTCAATACGACGAAGCCATGGCTGATAACGTTTATGACAGAATCTCACTGTCAAACGACCAATATAACAGCAAGACTTCTTCATATTTTGTAGATGCTTTAATTGATCAGGTCTTGAAGGACTTGATGGAACAAAAGGGTTATTCAAAGGAAGACGCTGAGTCATTATTATATTCAGGCGGTCTAAAGATTAATGCTACTCAGGACCCAGCAATTCAAGCTATTGTTGATGAGGAGATTAATAGAGAAGAAAACTATAAGGATATGAAGGCCGTATCCTTCCAGTTACAGCTTACAGTCAATAAGGCTGATGGAACTCAAAAGAACTATAGCCAAGGCGATATGTTCAAGTTCTATCATGACAAAGATGAAAACTATAATCTTGAATTTGAATCAGAGGAAGCTGCAAGAGCTGCTATTGAGCAATACAAGATAGACGCCAACCTTATTGAGGAAGGCGACTCAGTGCCTGAGGGCGAAGCTGGTGAAAGAATAGATATCACTCTCCAACCACAGGCTGCAATGACAATCATCGACCAGTCTACAGGACAGGTTGTTGCTTTAACTGGTGGACGAGGAGAAAAGTCAGGTTCACGAACACTTAACCGTGCCACTGGTACCACAAGACAGCCTGGTTCTACTTTCAAGGTTATTGCCTGCTATGCAGCTGCAATAGATTCTGGAAAGATGACACTTGCATCAGTTGAAAATGATATACCATCTAACTATACAAATAGTCCTAAGCAAATTAAGAACTACAATAACCAATACCTTGGTTGGACAAATATTCGTACAGCCATCACCAATTCCATAAACGTAGTTACTGTAAAAGTTTTGCGTGATATTGGTACAGGTCTTGGATATCAATATGCTCAGGACCTTGGTATTTCAACCCTTGTTGATGGTGATAATAACGAAGCTCTTGCTTTAGGTGGTATCACTAAAGGTGTTAAGAATATTGAACTTACAGCAGCTTATGCTACCATTGCAAACCACGGCGAATACAATAAGCCTATCTTCTATACTACTGTAGAGGGGCGCGATGGAAAGGTTATATTAGATAATAGAGAAAACCAGTCTAAACCAGTTTTGAAAGAGACTACAGCATGGCTTTTAACAAGCGCTATGCAGGATGTTATGACTAAGGGTACTGGTAAAAACGCCAACTTCGAGGGTATGCATATTGCCGGTAAGTCTGGTACAACAACCAAAAACAAAGATACCCTTTTCGCTGGTTTTACGCCATATTATACAGCTGTTATTTGGGGTGGTTACGATGATAATACCGCTCAAAAGAATACCTCGTACTCAAAGGCTATTTGGAAAGCTGTAATGAGTCGTGTGCACGAAGGTTTAGCTGATAAGGATTTCCCTCAGCCAGAAGGAATCGTTACTCAGCAGGTATGTAGTAAATCAGGCAAGCTTGCCATAGAAGGTGTATGTACTAACGACCCTAGAGGTTCAATGGTTTACACCGAATACTTTGAAAAGGGAACAGAGCCTACCGAGACATGTGACCATCACTATTTAGGTACTGTATGTACTGAGACTCACATGTTTGCCAACTCTGAGTGCCCTTGCTACTCAGGCGTATTTATTATTGGTGCTGGCGCAGGCGGTGCTGATGAAAGATATAGCGTGGATGCAAGTAAAATGGGCCAGTATTGTCCTATCCATGGTGGTTATCCAATGCCTAACTCAGGTGCAATCGGAGGTGGTGTTCCAGTTGGCGGTGATGCAGGCGGTGGAACAGTAACCCCTGTCACTCCACAGGGTAATCAGAATCAAGGCCAACAGCCTCAACCTCCACAGCCAGATCAAGGACAACAAAATAACTGGTGGCAACAGCAAAGCCAGCCAGGTTGGGGACAACAACCTCAACAACAGCCACCTGCTCCTCCAGGTCAGGACAACACACAGATTCAGGTTATTGGCGGTCATTAAATTTAGATGCAACTTTAAAAGGCACATTGCTTTTGCAATGTGCCTTTACTAATATCTCTATTAAACTCTCTGAAGAATAATCTTTATCTTATACTTCAAAAATCATGTCGCCGTAGCTTGGCATTGGCCATGAATCCTTATCCACAATCATTTCAAGGGCATCTACAGGTGCTCTTAAAGCATCCATAGCCTTGATTACCTCATCGTGGTAGAAGTTAGCCTTCTTACAGCTTGAAGCCTTCATATTGTATGCCTTTTCATTAACCTCTTTAAGGTTTACAAGGGCATCCTTGGCTTCACGAAGATAGTCAGATACCTTCACAAGAAGCTCCTTCTGAGTGCTGACATCAGCCTCTGGACATGCATCTGCAATAGTGCCAATTGAAAGGCCAAGTTCAGTAGCGTAGCTGATAACAGCTGGAATAATCTGCTTTGAAGCCATGTCTATCATTGTCTTTGCCTCAATGTTGATTGACTTGATGTACTGCTCATACTCAATCTCTGCACGAGATTCAAGCTCTATCTTGGAGAATACGCCAAACTTTTCAAACATTGAAACTGTAGCATCTGTTGTAAGAGCTGGAATAGCCTCTACAAGAGAGCTAATGCTTGGTAGACCTCTCTTCTTAGCTTCCTTTGCCCAGTCACTAGCATAACCATTACCATTGAATACTATACGCTGATGGTCTGTTGCAAGGCGCTTAATCATATCGTGAACAGCAATGTTGAAGTCCTTTGCCTTCTCAAGCTCATCACAAGCTTCACAAAGAGCCTCTGCCATGATTGTATTTAATACTACATTTGGCTCGCCAACTGAATCCTGAGAGCCAACCATTCTAAACTCGAACTTATTACCTGTGAAAGCAAATGGTGATGTACGGTTACGGTCTGTAGCATCCTTTCTAAAATCAGGAAGTGTCTTAACACCTGTAGCAAGCTTCTCACCCTTTTTAGACTTAGTAGCTGTACCTGTTGAGATAAGCTGTGTAAGTACGTCCTCAAGCTGCTCGCCAAGATAAACTGAGATGATAGCTGGTGGCGCTTCGTTACCACCAAGTCTGTGATCGTTTCCTACATCTGATGCTGATTCACGAAGCAAATCTGCATGACGGTCAACTGCCTTAAGTACAAGACAAAGCACAAGAAGAAATTGAATATTCTCGTGTGGTGACTTGCCAGGCTCAAAAAGATTGATACCATCATCTGTAACGATTGACCAGTTGTTATGCTTGCCTGAACCGTTAACACCGTCAAATGGCTTTTCATGCAAGAGACACTGTAATCCATGACGATTTGCCACCTTACGAAGAGTCTCCATAATAATCTGGTTGTGATCTACAGCCACGTTACACTGTGCATAGATAGGTGCAAGCTCGTGCTGAGCTGGAGCAACCTCGTTATGCTGTGTCTTAGAAGATACACCAAGCTTCCATAACTCAATATTAACATCACGCATGTAAGCTTCGATACGCTCTGGGATGGCACCAAAATAGTGGTCATCCATCTCCTGTCCCTTTGGTGGCATAGCTCCAAAGAGAGTACGACCTGTATACATTAAGTCCTTGCGGGCTAAGTACATATCTCTATCAATGAGGAAGTATTCCTGCTCTGCACCAACTGATGGTGTAACTCGCTGTGATGTAGTATTTCCGAATAATCTAAGTAGTCTAATGGCCTGCTCTGAGAGAATTTCCATTGAACGAAGAAGAGGAGTCTTTTGATCCAATGCTTCTCCTGTGTAAGAACAGAAAGCTGTTGGAATGCAAAGTGTTGCACCTGCCGCATCCTGTCTAACAAAAGCTGGAGATGTTGGATCCCATGCAGTATAGCCTCTAGCCTCGAATGTGGCACGTAAACCGCCTGAAGGGAATGATGATGCATCAGGCTCACCCTTAATTAATTCTTTTCCTGAAAAGCTCATCAATACCTTTCCACTTGGTAGTGGAGCAGAGATAAATGAATCGTGCTTCTCAGCTGTAATTCCAGTAAGTGGCTGGAACCAGTGTGTATAATGGGTAGCCCCTTTTTCAATTGCCCACTCTTTCATCTCGTGAGCTATAACATCAGCTGTCTCTAAATCTAGCTCTTTTCCCTCAGAAATTGTCTGCTTTAATTTCTGATAAGTCTTCTTTGGGAGACGCTCCTGCATAACAGTGTCGTTGAAAACATTCTCTCCAAAGATGTCTGCCACATTAAAATATTCTTCCATTTTCAAATATCCTTTCCGTAGGTTTATAAACCGTAAGATATATAAGAAAGAGTTTTGCTTCGCAAAACTCCTGCAGTGCGAGGCGACAATTGCTGTAAGCAATTAATTTCTTATGTCGCCGAGACACATCTTTCACACGAAGTGTGTTTTTTACTTTATAGGAGATTGCAAAGCAATTTCCTATAAAGTAAAAATAGACAACCGGCAAGTGTCTGCCCCACCGATTGTCCATTAAATAATGCATTCCCTATATTTATTCTATATACGGATTACAAATTTAATAAAAATTTACAATCCTTAGGCTTTGCCAACAGAACCGAAGAGTTCCATCTTTTCTTTAACTGTAGCCTTGATAGCCTCGAAACCTGGAGCTAAGAGCTTACGTGGATCAAATCCCTTACCCTCAAGGTCCTTACCAGCCTCAACGTACTTACGAGTAGCGTCAGCAAATGAAAGCTGGCACTCTGTGTTAACGTTAATCTTAGAAACGCCGAGCTCGATAGCCTTCTTAATCATGTCAGCTGGGATACCTGTACCACCGTGAAGAACGAGTGGCATAGCACCTGTCTTCTGCTGAATAGCATCAAGAGTCTCAAATGAAAGACCCTGCCAGTTTGCTGGGTACTTTCCGTGAATGTTACCGATACCTGCTGCAAGCATATCTACACCAAGATCAGCGATTGTCTTACACTCGTTAGGATCAGCGCATTCGCCCATACCAACGACACCGTCTTCCTCACCACCGATTGAACCAACTTCGCACTCGATAGAAAGACCAAGACCGTGAGCAACATTAACAAGCTCTGTAGACTTTGCAAGGTTCTCTTCGAATGGATAGTGTGAACCATCGAACATGATAGAAGTGAAACCAGCCTTGATGCACTTGTAGCATCCTTCGTATGTACCATGATCAAGGTGAAGAGCTACAGGAACTGTGATTCCCATTTCCTCGTCCATAGCCTTAACCATCTCTGCAACAGTCTTGAAACCTGTCATGTACTTACCAGCGCCCTCAGAAACACCAAGGATAACTGGTGAATTGAGCTCCTGAGCTGTCTGAAGAATGGCCTTTGTCCACTCAAGATTGTTGATGTTAAACTGACCAACTGCATAGTGGCCTGCTTTTGCCTTATCGAGCATTTCTTTTGCAGAAACTAACATAAATTATTCCTCCGTATAAAAGTAATAGTTATTTGAGTTAAATAACCCCATCTAAGCGAAATTTTAACATAACGACTATGTCTATTCAATAGCTATTTCAAGGGCCTTGTGCACATCATCAATATTTACCTCAGTGTGGCTTCCACCGTACTCTCCATCCAGTGTCCAAGGCACTTCCTCTTCAGAAGTAATCTTGATTTGTGGAGTCTGGAAAGAGTAAACCATATCTGAGTCTGGAATTATTCCAGTCATGAATCCAATAATCTCATTAAACTCCAATGGATTGCGTGGAGTCTTGATTAAAGTAACCTCAAATACACCATCATTTAAACCAATGTCTCCGCGAATGATTCCTTGGAAACCTCCAACAGACATAGAGTTGGTAATCATACCATAAATAAACTCATCGTAAACAATGTTGCCATCGTACTCTACATGCATCTTGAAAGATGGTATATCTCTAAGCTGCTTTGCACCTTCTATAATGTATGCAGCATGTCCTAGAACATTTTTTAAATCCTGAGAAGTTGCATAAGAAACTTCCGTAAAAATACCAAATGCAGCCACATAGACAAATGAATCTGAATTAAAACGCCCTATATCACATGGAAATAGATTCTCAGAAACACTGATACGTGCTGCATTTAACATATTTTTATCAATGCCAAGAGAATTTCCAAAATCGTTTGTTGAGCCTGCTGGAATGTAACCAATAGGCTTGCGCTTGTCCTCTGGAAGCTGCATCATTCCTGTTACAACCTCGTCCAAGGTTCCATCGCCACCTGAGCAAACGATTCTGTCGTAATTCTCGGCCTGTTCAATTGTTTGTGTCGTAGCATCGCCACTAGATTGTGTAACATGCACACTAACCTGATAGCCAGCCTTGATCATAATGTCTAGGATGTCTGCAAGATATTCTTTAATTTGTCCCTTGCCTGAGCGAGGATTAAGTATAAATAATAATCTCTTTGACATAAAACCCTCTGAAAAATTATTTTGTAAGGAAATCTGAAAGCTCAGCTACTGCTTTTTCCTCATCATCTCCTGCTGCATCTATAACTACTCTCGAGCCAGAAGCTAATACCAAACTCATCATACCCATAATGCTCTTTGCATTTACCTTTTTCTCGTCCATCTCAAAATAAATAGAGCTGGTGAACTGATTTGCCAACTGCACTAAATGTGCGATAGGTGTTGCTTCCATCGAATTCGACATCTGAATAGTAATTTCTTTTTGCATGACGTCCTCCTGAATAACTATTAAAACCTTGCCAGCTATTGTAAATCCTCTGCTATCTTAGCCAGCTTCTTCAACCTATGGTTAACCCCAGATTTGCCAATTGGCGGATCCAAGTATTGACCTAAATCTCCAAGGGGTGTGTCTGGATAATCCAGCCGCACCTGTGCAATCTCTTGTAACTGCTCTGGCAATGTGTCCAGCCCGATTTTGGAATCAATCAACTTGATGTCCTCAATCTGACGCACTGCCGCACTGACGGTCTTGCTAATATTGGCTGTCTCGCAGTTAACCTTTCGGTTTATTCTACCACGCACCTCTTTGACAACTCGAATGTTTTCAAGGTCCATTACAGAATGTGCTGCTTCCATCACCCTAAGAATTTCGACAATCTGAGCTCCCTCCTTAAGGTATACCACATTCTTGTCATTTCTTTTGACGATTTTTGCATCAATATCGAAGGCATTCATGGCTTTTATTACCAACAGCGCCTGTGACTCATTGTGACATATGACCTCAAAATGGTAGCTTTTGCTAGGATCTGATATGGAACCTGCTGCCAAAAATACTCCTCTAAGGAAGGCTCGCTTGCAGCAAGGCTGCTGTAATACAAGCTCATCAACCATTGTGCCGTCCTCAGACAGCTTGAGCATTTTTTCAGTCTCAAAAAAGACATCTGCAGTAAGTGCTGTGACATCTTTCCCTATATTAAGTGTTTTATTTAATAAAGTAAAGACCTTTCTATTTAACGGTTCTTCGGTTGAAAACTGAAAGGTCTGAATATTTTGCATAACAATAATCCCTGCAAGTTCAGCCACAAGACAATGTCTGCTTTTAGGGATTATTGAAAATAGTTCTTTTTTTACATCCTTTGAAAATGACAATTATTTTCCTCTCAACGCATCCTTGCCAATATCGCGATGCTCTATTTTAAGTCCGTAAGACTCATCATTGTTTAACGCTTCAAATATTTTGTTAGCTAGACAAACTGAACGGTGCTTGCCACCTGTACAACCCACCGCAATAACCAATTGATTTTTTCCTTCCTTTATATAGTTAGGAATTAAGAATTGAATCAAATCAGTAGTCTTTTCTAAAAATGTCTGAGCTTCGTCATACTTTAAGACAAAATCCTGAATTGGCTTGTCGTTGCCTGTAAATGGGCGAAGCTCTGTATCGTAATATGGATTTGGAAGGAATCGGACATCAAATACCAAGTCCGCATCCTCTGGAATACCATACTTAAAGCCAAATGAAATGATAGTTATAAACAAGCTCTTGTAATCTACATCATCCACAAATATCTTTTCCAATTCTTCTTTAAGCTCTCTTGTAAGAAGATGGGTCGTGTCAATAACGTAGTCAGCCTCGTCTCGAAGGAAGCCAATGGACTCTCTCTCTTTAACGATACCTGCTGCAATTCTCTCCCTTCCAGAAAGCGGATGGTTTCTACGGGTCTCCTTGTAACGTTTGATAAGTACATCGTCCTCCGCATCCAAAAAGAGGATGGAATACTGTCTTTGGTCGTTATCCAATTCCTGCAATATATCCGGCAAAAGCTTCATGGCGTTGCCGTTACGTACATCAATTCCCACTACAACTTTCTGGTCGAAGCCTCCATTTTCAGCCAATTCCACCACACTCTTTAGTAATTGTATAGGCAAATTATCAACACAATAATAGCCCATATCCTCTAACATTTTGAAAGCTGTATTTTTACCTGCTCCGGACATGCCTGTTAGAATTAATAGCTTCAATCCATGTTCCTCCCGATAATTCTCACCTCTGGTGCGAGATGAACTCCAAATTTATCAAAAACTATATCGTCAACATCCGACATAAGCTTTAACACATCTGCACATGTGGCATCACCTGTATTAACAACAAAGCCGCAGTGCTTATTAGAAACTTGTGCTCCGCCTACGGTATAACCTCTTAGACCTGCGTCATCTATAAGCTTTCCAGCAAAATAACCCTCTGGCCTTTTAAAAGTCGAGCCAGCACTTGGGAAGTTTAAAGGTTGTTTGTTGATGCGCTGTTGCCTAATATCCTCTATCTGAGCCTTGATAGCCTGACTATCTCCTAGCTGAAGCTCAAGCTTGGCACTAAGGACTATTCCTCCTTTTTCCATTAAAGAAGAATGTCTATAAGAAAGGTCCAAATCCTCCGGTGTAAGCTCCACCAAATCAAACTCTGGTGTAAGGATTGTAACACTCGTTAGCACATCCTTTATCTCTCCACCATAAGCACCAGCATTCATATAAACTGCTCCACCTATAGAGCCAGGAATACCTGATGCAAACTCAAGACCAGTAAGACCTGATGCCGCCGCCTGATTAGCTACACTTGAAAGCATCGCTCCTGCCTCTGCTGTAATGCTAGTGCCATCAATTTGAATATCCGCCGCTGGCTTAGCAAGAGAAATAACAACTCCCTCTATACCATCGTCGCTTACCAAAAGATTGCTTCCATTTCCTATTACCATAAATGGTATAGCTTGCTTTTTCAACAGTTTAATAAGTGGAACCACCTGAACAATAGATGGCTCCACATAAATATCTGCAGGTCCTCCTATTTTGAAGGTGGTGTGCTTACTCATTGGTTCATCAGAAAGAATCTCCAAATCTGAAAAATCATTCTGCAGTTGGTTTATTAAATCTTTGTATTTATTCTGCATATTTAATAAATGCCTCGTAACCTAGTAATGCTTCGTATAAATCTACTTTAGATACAATCTCACATGGAGAATGCATTGATAAAACAGGTACTCCTGAATCGATAACCTGCATATTGTAGAGGGCCATGTACTGGGCAATTGTGCCGCCACCACCCTGGTCTACTTTGCCAAGTTCCGCTGTCTGCCAATAGATATTGTCCTTTTCCATAATGGCTCTAACTTCACCAACAAACTCTGCTGATGTGTCATTGGAATTGTACTTACCTCTAGCACCAGTGTACTTGTTGAAGGTCATACCTCTGCCAAGGTATGCGGAATTGTTTTTCTCAAATGAGCTTGGATATGTTGGGTCCACTGCCGCAGATACATCTGATGAAAGTACCTTAGAATTAGTAAGTGCTCGTCTTAGCTTAAGCTCTGAATAATCTCCAACAAGATTGTAAAGCTCTGCAACTGTATTCTCAAAGAATCTAGACTGCATACCTGTAGCACCAACTGAGCCAATCTCTTCCTTGTCCACAAGAAGAGTACATGCTGTCTTCTTAAGCTTTTTGCTGTGTAAAAGAGCTATAGCAGAAGGATAAGCACAAGCTCTGTCATCGTGACCATACCCTATAATCATAGAACGGTCAAATCCAAAATCTCTGGCTGCCCCTGCTGGAACTACCTCGATTTCGGCTGAGATAAAATCCTCTTCCTCCATCTTGTACTTGCTCTTTAATAGCTTAAGTATATTGTTTTTAACAGCGTCCTTTTCCTTTTTGCCAGCCTTGCTAAACTCAGGAATGCTGCCGATAATAACATTTAAATCTTCACCTTCGATAACCTTGGCACCCTTTTTATCCAACTGATCTGATGCCAGGTGCACAAGCAGGTCTGAAATGCCAAATACTGGATCTGACTCTTCCTCACCTATATTTACATTTATAGTTGTACCGTCCTTTTTAACAATAACACCGTGTAAAGCAAGTGGAATTGTAACCCACTGATATTTTTTGATGCCACCATAATAATGGGTGTCAAGGAATGCTAAATCAGTATCCTCGTACAAAGGATTTTGCTTAACATCCATTCTTGGACTGTCAATGTGAGCGCCAAGAATGTTGATACCATTTTCAATAGATTCAGAACCTATGTTAAAAAGCGCAAGTTCCTTGCCCTGATTGACTGCATATACCTTGTCACCAGCCTTAAGCTTTTTACCTGATGCTACAACCTCTTCAAGGTTTTTGTAGCCTGTTTTTTCTGCAATTTTTATAAAGAACGATACACATTCTCTTTCAGTCTTACACTGCGATAAGAACTGACGATAACCCTCCGCAAAATCAAATACCTTCTTTGATTCTTTTTCTGAAGTATACTTACTCCATGCGTTCTTTCGTTCCATTATTATATACTCCTAATAATTTAAATTAGTTGCCTGCCATGTTATTTTGAACTCTGCGATAAAGCTCCTCAGCTGCGTTGTAACCCATCTTTTTCTGACGATGATTTACCGCTGCAGTCTCGCAGATAATGGCAAGGTTACGACCTGGTCTGATTGGAAGTGAATGGCATGTAACATCTATTCCAAGGATGTTCATGTATTCCTCTGTCATGCCAAGACGGTCAAATTCTTTTTCTTTAGTCCAATCCTCAAGCTTGATAACCAAATCGATTCTCTGCTCAGCCTTTACAGCCTCAACACCGTAAAGTGACTTAACATCGATGATTCCGATACCTCTAAGCTCGATTAAGTACTGTGTGATAGATGGCGCACGACCGTATAATCTCTCGTTGTTTGGTCGTCTGATTTCTACCACGTCATCTGATACAAGACGATGTCCACGTCTAATAAGCTCAAGAGCAGCCTCTGACTTACCGATTCCAGACTCTCCTGTGATAAGTAAGCCTTCACCATATACGTCAACCAATACGCCATGAATAGTGGTGTATGGTGCAAAGTCCATATTTAATGAGAAAATCAAATCAGACATAAACTCTGATGTTGAACGGCCTGTACCAAGAATTGGCACGTTGGCCTTGATAGCCTCTTTAAGTAAAGCTTGGCTTGGTTGCTCATCTCTACAAAAGATTACGCAAGGTAACTCATAAGAGAAAAGCTTTGCAAAACTCTCAGCCTTTTCTTCTTCGGTCTTTTTAGAAAGATAGGCCGCCTCAACGTTTCCGATAAGCTGAATTCTACTAGGCTCGAAATGCTCGTAGAAACCGTGTAGCTGTAAAGCAGGTCTGTTGACATCTGCTACTGTTACATGTGCATCCTCTAAGTTGAGCTCTGGAGTGAAGTTTGTAAGATTGAATCTTTCCTGTACTGTCGCTACTGTTACAAATTTGTTGTTTGCCATTTAAACGCCCTCCGCTTCTTACACATATCGCTATCTAATATGATATATCATTTGATTATGAATTCCTAGGGTGAAAGTAGTTGTATACATTCTCTGCAGCCTCTTTTGTCATGGATTCTGTCTCCATTAAATCCTCCACGGAAGCCTGCGCCATTTTTTCTGCTGAAACGTATTTTTTCATAAGAGCTTTGCGACGCTTTGGTCCAATTCCATCGATGTCATCTAAGAAGCTATGAACCTGGCCTTTGCTTCGAAGACTTCTGTGATATTCGATGGCAAATCTGTGGGCCTCATCCTGCAATCTAGTAATTAGCTGGAACCCTTGAGAATGAGTGTCGATAGGTAACTCCTCGTCATTAAAATAAAGTCCTCTTGTCCTGTGGTGGTCGTCCTTAACCATACCAGCAATTGGGATATGTAAGCCAAGCTCGGCCATAACCTGCTTTGCAATGTTTACCTGCCCCTTGCCACCATCCATCATGATGATGTCAGGAAACTTTGTGAAGCTATCCTTTGCATCGCCGCCATTGGCCTCAAGCTCCTCGATTCCATGAGAAAATCGCCTTGTAAGAACCTCATGCATAGATGCGTAATCGTTTGGTCCATCTACAGTCTTAATCTTGAATTTGCGATAGTCGGAGCGCTTTGGCTTTCCCTTTTCAAACACAACCATAGACCCTACCGATTGAAATCCTGAAATATTGGAAATATCGTAAGCCTCCATTCGGCTTGCACCTGGCAGCCCAAGCAAGTCTGCAATTTCCTTCATGGCTCCAATTGTGCGGCCCTCTTCTTTTTTGATTTTTTCTCTGTCTTGATCCAAAACCATCTGTGCATTTTTGGCCGCAAGCTCCACAAGCTTTTCCTTGGAGCCTCGCTTTGGGCTTCGAATATAAACCCTCGAGCCCTTTTTGCCTGTTAACCAATTTTCTATAAGCTCAGATTCTTCCAAATCATATTGAACGTAAATCTCACGAGGAATAAACGGTGTGCCAGTATAATAATCCTTGAGGAAATATTCTAAGAGCTCCTCCTTGGTGTCATCCACTCGCACATTGATAAAGAAATGCTCTCTACCAATCATCTTGCCACCGCGAATAAAGAATACCTGAACAACAGCATCCTCCCCACTTGTTGCCATTGCGATGATATCTCTGTCCTCGCCATCCAGTTGAGTGGCCTTTTGACGACCTGCACAAGCCTTTACAGACTCAATTAAATCTCTATAAATAGCAGCCTTTTCAAAATCCATTTCCTCAGATGCCGCAAGCATCTTGCCCTCTAAATCCTTTAGGGTATCTGCATAATCTCCGTCTAAGAAATTGATTACCTGCTCTACGTTTTTACGATATTCCTCTACAGAAACATTGCCCTGACACGGTCCAAGACACTGTCCAATATGATAGTTTAAGCATGGTCTGTTCTTTCCAATATTCTCAGGAAGTTTTTGTGCACAGGTGCGAATCTTGTAAAGCTTTTGCACAAGCTCTATAGTGTCATGAACTGCACCGGCAGAGGTAAATGGTCCAAAGAATTTGCTACCATTTTTCTTGAGCCTTCTTGAAAATAGTACCCTTGGATATGCTTCAGTCAATGTGATTTCAATATAAGGATATGTCTTGTCGTCCCGAAGCATTGTGTTGTACTTTGGACGATACTCCTTTATTAAATTGCATTCTAAAATAAGGGCTTCAAGTTCAGAATCTGTGACGATGAATTCAAAATAATTGATATTTTGAACCATCTGTTTCTTCTTAAGGCCCTCATCATGGCTAGGCTGGAAGTACTGTCTCACGCGATGACGTAAAGACAAAGCCTTGCCCACATATATAATTTCGTCGTTGCGACCGTGCATTAGATAAACTCCCGGTTGGTCCGGGAGTTTACTAAGGTCTTGTTCAGTTACCATACTTTTTACTCTTCAAAAATATCTGCATCTTTATCTTCATTTGAATCTTCAGATTTGCTTTCTGTCTCATCATCCTTAGAGTCCTTTTTTTCCTCTTCTGGATCAGGTATGCCCTTGATTTCTCTGAAAATCTTCATGAACTCTTTACCAGTGATAGTCTCGTGCTCAAAAAGATAATCAGAAATCTTGTCGAGACTTTCCATATTCTCACTAAGAAGCTCTTTAGCCTTGGCATAAGCATTTGTAATCATCTGAAGAACTTCTTCGTCAATCTGACCTGCTGTGTTCTCGCCACAGATAAGTGATGCCCTACCGTCCAAATACTGGCTCTCTACTGTTGCAAGTCCCATCATGCCGAACTTCTCGGACATACCGTAGCGAGTAACCATAGCTCTTGCAATCTTGGTAGCTTGCTCGATATCATTGGCTGCTCCTGATGTGTAGCTTCCAAACTTTATATCCTCTGCAGCACGACCGCCCATGAATGTGACAATCTTTGCAATAAGCTCATCCTTGGTTTCAAGGAACTTCTCCTCCTCAGGAGTCTGAAGTGTATATCCAAGTGCACCCATTGTACGAGGCACAATTGTAATCTTTTGTACTGGCTCAGCATCCTTCTGAAGTGCGGATACCAAAGCATGTCCAACTTCGTGATAAGAAACAATCTTGCGTTCCTTCTCACTCATAGCTCTGTCCTTCTTTTCCTTGCCACCTACGGCAACAAGCTCGAAGGCCTCAAATAAATCCTTTTGGTTGACGAATCTACGCTTATCCTTAACAGCAAGGATTGCAGCCTCGTTGATAATGTTGGCCAAATCAGAACCAACCAAACCAACTGAAGCAAGTGCGATTGCATCCAAATCAACAGACTCATCCATCTTAACATCCTTGGCATGAACCTTAAGGATTTCTAATCTACCTTTCTGGTCCGGTCTATCTACGATGATTCGTCTATCAAAACGACCTGGTCGAAGGAGAGCCTTATCAAGTACCTCTGGTCTGTTAGTAGCTGCAAGTATTAAAAGACCCTTGTTTGAATCAAATCCATCCATCTCGGAAAGGAGCTGATTAAGTGTCTGCTCGCGCTCATCATTGCCACCGCCGTAGTGAGCATCACGGCTCTTACCAATGGCATCAATCTCATCTATGAATACGATACATGGTGCTACCTTTTGTGCCTCTTTGAAAAGATCGCGGACACGAGACGCACCAACACCTACAAACATCTCAACGAAATCTGAACCTGCAAGTGAGAAGAATGGAACTCCCGCCTCACCGGCTACAGCCTTGGCAAGAAGAGTCTTACCTGTACCTGGAGGGCCTACTAGAAGGGCTCCCTTAGGAAGCTTAGCGCCAATCTCAGTGTACTTCTTTGGGTTGTGGAGGAAATCTACCATTTCCTGCACAGACTCCTTAGCCTCATCCTGACCTGCTACATCCTTGAATGTAACTCCAGTAGCCTTTTCCATGTTATAAAGCTTGGCATTGGATTTACCAACTCCCATTGGGCCACCGCCCATTCTCTTCATTAGGAATCCAAGAACTATCCACAAAAGAACAAGTGGCACTACGAATGAAAGTATATTGTAAATAATAGCTGCTGTGGAATCTGGTATAGTACCGCTGATATCCACCTTGTGCTCTTTTAATATATCAATCAAATCATGGTCGTTAAAATTGTATGCGGTGTAAAGCTTAAAGTATGCATCCTGACCGCTGTTGTAAAGCTGGAAAAGCGTCTTCTCCTGCTCATTAAGACCGTAAGTCACACCTTTTTTTAATGTAATATTGATGATTTCATCCTTGAAATTGACTTCCTTAACCTGATCATCCTCTACCAAATTGATAAACTCTGTATAAGAAATCTCTTTATTATTTCCAGATGAAGCCCCCTTGTACATCATGCTAGTAAAAAATAATGCGATAAGCACCAATATAGCTAATGTATAGAAGGGTTGATGATTTTTCTTGTTGTTTCCCCCATTTTGGTTGTTATTATTTTCGTTCACAACTTCCTCCGATTAAATAAGACTAATATCGGTAATAAAAATTGTAGATTTGTTTTTCAAGCCATGTATTTACCGCTTTAGTCCTTAAATTTTATCTTATCTTAAGATACCATAAAATCCCTTAAAAGTAATGGTTTTAATAAAATTTTAATACATAATTAATTGCTGTAAATATAGTAAAAACCGCCAGCATAATACTGGCGGTAATTTTGGTTTATTTAGATAAAATTTCGGTGTCGTTTGTGAACTCTGTTCCGGATACCTCCTCGAATTTGTGGAGAAGATCCTCGATTGTGAGCTTTTGCTTTTCTTCACCGCTGATGTTGAGGATAACCTTGCCCTCGTTCATCATAATAAGTCTGTTGCCGTATCTAATGGCATCACGCATGTTGTGTGTAACCATCATGGC